>JBHPFF010000006.1:0-48300 GCA_042572165.1 Candidatus Latescibacterota bacterium
GATGTTATATGCGATAATTTACATAACGCTGCTATGGCAGCAAGCTTGTTACAAATCTTTATAGTGGTTTTCCAAAATAAATAACAGGCCGTGCACCCGCTTTCGACTCGATAATTCAGAGATCCATATGGCTCTGGACTCCAGTCAAGATGCCCCACGGCACACGGAGCAAATTTCCTGCCGCTGCTATCTTCCGATCCTGACGGGGTTCAGAAACAGTCCGTTGCGTGGGTCCTGACCATCACCATCCGAAAACCATATTTCAGCAGAGAACCAGTCAAGCCTCAAGGCGGGAATTAAACCCCGCTATAGCGGATTGCGGGTTACAGAGCACCGCTAACTCTCCGTCTAGCACAGCCTTGCTTTTTCTGATGGAGAAGAACGTTCTGCTTACTGTTTTCAAATAAGAGATGCGGTAATCAATTGTTGTGTTTTAATTTCATAATATAACATTGTTTCACACATTACGTCAAGGTGCATTTGCCATCTCTGGCTGCCCACCTTTTTTTCTTCAACTAAAATTGAAAACTCAGAATTCATCAAGATCCGGGTTCTCAGGCCCAAAATGCTTGAGCATCACAATGGGATCAGTTTGTGAAGGATTGGTGATAGTAACGCCTTCCCGGGCAGCATATTCGCTGACAAAGAATTCATCGTATGTCAACTGTCCGAAACGAATCATTGCAGGTGTCTCGATATCCCACACACCCATTTTCCCGTAACCCTGTATCATTATCAGTCCATAGGCGGCGCTGTCTCTGATTGTTACCGTACATCCCGGCAGAACAGTAAGTTCTTTTGCGCTGAATTCTTTTGATTTATAGCATATCCAGTTTTCCCTGTAACCCTGAACCTGCATTTCATCGACAGGCTTCACCGGTACTGGGCGCATAAACCTGTTAACTCTGAAATTTGGATCGAGGTTCAGATCCCAGTCTATCAATTCAAGTAGAAAGTCCACATCATTCATTCTGTCTTTAGGTGTATTCTTCCACAGGAGTTCCTCGGAAACGATCTGGTCGCCGGTAAGTGACTGGAACATACTGAAAACATCCGATGCTTTTTGAGGTTCGTAGGTGCAAAGACTGCCGGGCGCGTGGAGAAGTCCCGGTGGCACATCCCAGCCTGTGCCGGTCTCAAGCCGGTATGCCCTGGAAATATTTGTTATCTTATTGTCGCCTTTATTAAAATCCAGAAGGCATTGACGAACCTGCTCATGTGAAGTACCCGGCTCAAAACCAAAGAACGTATATGGGAAATCCGCCTCGTAATTGTTTACCTGCGGGGGGAAATAATAAGCCTCGGGTTTTCCAAACTGGCTTGTCAACCGCGCATGTTCATCACGATGATGAATATGGAGCGGCAATGCTTTTTTATTGTCGAAAAATTTCGAATACATGGGCCAGCACCCATGCTTTTCCCAGACGCGTTCGCCTGTTAATGAGTCTTTTAACTCATCCACAGCATCCCTTAAAAGCATTTTTTTTGTTTTAGCACCATCCTCGAAAACGATAAAGCTGAGACCTTCATCAGTGCCTGTTAACGGACCGTTGTCAGCCGGAGTTGTGGAAGAAAACCAGCGCTCATCGATACCGCCGCGCTCCCCGCCGAGCGCATAATAATCGTCCGGATGCAGTTTTAACCTCCGCCCGGGAATACAGAACGAACGGGGGACCCAGTTGGGTGTCAGCCGTAGAATTCCTTTTCCCTGATCCAGTGCATCTGAAGCAAATGATTTGGTTGTCATAAGAATATCTCCTGTTCCAGATTTATGGATTATATTTTATATCGCTTTTTATGGTTGAATTTTATGACAGCAATACATGCCTGAATATATGTACTATATCATGCTTTTACAGATATTCTAACAGCAGGTTAAAATCCTTCAAAGTATCACCGCTCAGGAACGGTTTAATTGCATCCGGGTTATTCTCAATATCATTAACGATAATTTTTAAGTCGCGGAGATTATTTGTAACTCTTCTGTGTATGCTCATTGACAGGATAGGTGATATTGCTTTTAATAGAAGCCTTGTCAGGAATGTATCGCCGCCCTCGCCAAATATATTCAGTTTTACCGATACCCGGTTGTGAGTAACCGTGTGATATAACAGAAAGATGGCATTACCCCGTAACGACACCGGTACAAACCAGTTTTTCATCTTTCCTTTTCCGAAAAATATCCTGTGGTTATCGTCTGCCTCCAGTATCTCAAGGTCACCCTCTATTCCCGAAGGATCAAAAATATGATAACCTGTTCCTTTGCTGCTGATTACATATTTCGGTGAAAACTCGTAAAGTTTCCACAACCTGCCCATAAGAACAGGGTTGTCCAGTATTCGATTCCAACGATCTACTGTGGTGTTAATCTCAAAACCGGTTTTATAGGTTATGCTGGCGTTATCGATGAATTCCTCTATATTCAATTCGCCGGCAGAACAGAAAGAACAAACAGCAAAACATACCACTGTTAATATTACTAATCCGGGTCTATTCATACAGCTCTTTACCATACTTTTTGATTTTCTCTCGATACACCTCAACAACTTTTACCAGATCGTGGGGATTAATGAGCATCTGGCACCCTCGAACGCCGGCGCTTAATGATATAACATCAAACAAATATGCGCTTTCATCCATGTACACAGGATACGGTTTTTTCGTTCCTGCCGGCGATACGCCGCCACGGACATATCCTGTCAGACCGGGAATATCTTTCACAGGCACAAGCTCCACCTTTTTATTTCCACTGATTCCGGCAAGTTCCTTAACATCCAATTCCGCATCAGTCGGAATGCAGGCAAGGAAAATGCCGGTCTTTTCTCCGCTAACCACCAGAGTCTTGAATACCTGCTCAGGAGGTAAACCTATTGCACGGGCTACATACTCCGCACTGAGATCGTGTTCATCGATCCTGTAGCTCCTAAGTTCACAGGGAATACCATTTTTTTCAAGCAGACGAACAGCATTGGTTTTTCCCGGTTTCTTTTTCATGGGCGCCTGACCTCGACTGAACCGGTTTTTTATCGAAAACGGGTTATCTTTTTCAGAGTATACTCATTACAGATTAGCAACAAAATAAGCGAAATGCAACAGATAAAGTATCATAAAAAATTGATGGAAAATTTATTTATGATTTATAGATTATTATCCTGATTAAAGGGCAGGTTTACAAAGTACGATTAAAAACATGATAAAAAATCGCGGATGTGGAATCTACTATAAAGAAGTTACAATGACTTGACAAAAAATGGCTTTTAGTCTAACTTTCTATTAAATGGTAATGTTGGAAAGTTAGGATTGTTTTATTTATCAAAAATAAGAAATGAATATGAACAACACACGATATAGCTCTTCATCTCAAAAAATGCACTGGAATATAGCCGGGGGAATCCGGTTTACTGACTTAATCTTAAACCATCTTGATACAGTAAACAGTTCATATAATATAACGCTCTATGACTCCTATTTTGTATCGTGGAGCGGGGGACGTAATACCAGTGACAGGCAATATGATCGTTCACATCTGGAACAGCTTCTCGATAGATTGTCCAAACGGGGGATCGGGCTTTTTTTCACATTCTCAAGCCATGTCCTTACAGCCAGAGATCTCACCGACTCGATTTGTAATGAAATTCTTTCTATTGCCCATGCACCTGGGAATGGAGTTATAGTCACATGCGATTTTCTCGCAGATTATATTAATGATAAGTATCCCGATTATACTGTGACGTATTCGGTTATTAACTCCTATTTGGACGAAGTCATTCTATGGTCTGACGAAAATGTTATCGAGTACTACAATCAGCTGTCAAATTATTATGATATAGTTGTGATTGCGCCTGAATTAAATCGAAGGTTTGATCTTATTAGCCACTTACCGGTCGATTCCATTGAAGTACTTGTTAACGAGCAATGTGCTTCCCATTGCCCCAATAAAAACATGCACTACTCTCACGAAGCAAGTAAAAATCCTGAACCATGGGCTGTTCCATGTCCAAAAAATAAGGGTGAACTCGTACTTTCTTATGATGAGATAAATACTCTTCGTGAATGCGGGGTGTCACGATTTAAAATACAGGGCCGTACATACTCAGCGGATCAGTTTTCTGATATTCTTTCTACCTATCTTTGAAACCACAATATTAAACTTCATATACCCGAAGATATAGAGCGATACCTGAAAGGAAATGAGTACCGGATTAGCGGTCTGGCGCCCGGAACGGAAAAAACTATCGTCCGGGCAGATTCGATGAAAAAGGATTTAAAATTAAATCGTAAATAGTAAGTCAAAATAAATCAAGTAATAACAAAAGATAAAATGCAAAGAAAAAAAGAGTTTATGGTATTATTCCGCAAAACATCTTGAAATGAAAATATTTTTGAAATATATTGTTAAATCTTTATTGATTAACGCTGCAATTGAATCAATCATTTTACTTTTCTATATAATCATAACAGGGGGAGTTCATGAAAATAATAGTGCCCATTAAACAGGTTCCGGAGACGGGCAATGTAAAAATGGATGAGGAAACAGGGACGATGATTCGTGAAGGAGTTGAGAGTATTGTTAACCCTCTCGATCTTTATGCCATAGAGTGCGCCCTTCAATTAAAGGAAGCTCACGGCGGTGAAATCACCGTGCTTTCTATGGGACCTCCTAAAGCGGAAAAAGCGATCAGGGAAGCGCTGTCGATGGGGTGTGATGATGGTATCCTTCTTACAGACAGGGCTTTTGCCGGAGCTGATACCTGGGCTACTTCGTATGTTCTTGCCGGAGCGGTAAAAAAACTGGGAGCGTTTGATCTGGTCATTACCGGTATCAGGGCGACAGACGGCGATACCGGGCAGGTTGGCCCCGAACTCGCATCAATGCTTGATCTCCCGATGTCGACTTTCGTGAGTAAAATCGTGAACATCGACAGCAAATCTATGACAGTGGAAAGACTCATCGAAGGGGGTTATGAGACAGTGAAACTGCCGATCCCCTGCCTCATCAATGTAGTCAACGAAATAAGCTTTCCGCGTCTCCCGACCCTGAGAGGAAAACAGGGCGCCCGTAAAAAAGAGATACCGCGAAACGGTGCGGACAGCCTCGATGTTGAAGCATCAAATCTCGGGCTGGAAGGTTCCCCGACACGTGTGGTGAAGATCATGAAACCAAAAGTCACAAGAAACGGCGTTATTATTGATGCGAAGAAAGTAGGTATTAAAAACGCCGTCAAAGAGCTTGTTGACTTCCTGGAAAAGAAAGAACTTATATAGATTTAATTTCTAAGAAACGGGAGGATAAATTCTTGGCTGGTGAAGTATGGACATTTGCCGAACAAAACGGAGGGCGACTGGAAAGCGTTGCCTTCGAGCTTTTAACAAGAGGCCGTAAACTCGCTGACAAACGCGGCGCTGTTCTGGCTTCAATAGTAATAGGTTCAGATACTGACTCGGATGGTATAAAGGAACTGTTCGAGCGCGGCACCGATAAAGTTTATCTTGCCGATGATCCGAAGCTGAACTATTACCTGAACGAAATTTACACAAATGTTTTTGAATATCTCATTAAAACATACACGCCTGAAATAATTATTGCCGGCGCTACGACGATGGGACGGTCGCTTATGCCGTATGTTGCAGCACGGATTGTAACCGGTCTCACTGCTGACTGCACTGAACTCGATATTGAGGAGGGAACAGGTAATCTTCTGCAGACACGCCCGGCTATCGGCGGTAATATCATGGCAACGATTAAAACACCGAAACACCGTCCCCAGATGGCGACTGTTCGTCCCAAATCATCCGGCATTCCTGCGCGACAGGAAGGGCGTACCGGCGAAACGGTCAAAGTAGATATTCCCGATAATCTATTGAATGGTCGGGAAGAAAGAGTGGGGTTCCGTGCAATGGTAGATGAGGGTATGAACATTGATGAAGCGGATAAAATTGTAGCCGGCGGCAGGGGAGTAAAGAAAAGCGAGAACTTCTCGATGATCAATGACCTTGCACGTCGTCTCGGTGCTGCAGTGGGTGCCAGCAGGGATGCTGTCGAACGCGGCTGGGCGGAGTATCCTCAGCAGGTCGGTCTCAGCGGTAAAACGGTGGTGCCGAAACTGTATGTTGCTTTGGGGATTTCCGGCGCCATTCAGCACCTTGCCGGGATGAAAACCTCGGAAACAATAATCGCAGTCAATAATGATCCTGAAGCACAGATTCTCAATGTCGCTGATATAGGAGTCATAGGAGATATTTTTGAAATCGTGCCGGAACTTATCAATGAACTTGACAGCAGGAAAAAAGGATAGAGAAAAATGAGCCTTTATCAGTACAACAAGGTTGACAGGGAAATAATTCAAAAACTTGAAAATATTATCGGCGAACAATATGTCATAACAGACACAGAAAAAATGGAACCGTATTCTCATGACGAGGTCGCTGAAGAATCATATGCCCATATGCCCGAGGTTGTGGTTAAACCGACTACTACAAATGAAATTGCCGACATTGTGAAACTTGCGAATGAGAAACGGATTCCTGTAACACCCCGCGGTGCCGGCAGCGGCCTTTCGGGCGGCGCAGTTCCGATGTTCGGCGGTATTATTCTTTCTGTCGAACGGATGAACCGGATTCTTGAGATAGATGAACAGAATATGATGGTGGTTGTGGAGCCCGGTGTGGTTACCAATGAGATCAATGAAAAAGTTAAGGATTACGATCTCTTTTTTGCCGGATACCCGATGAGCCTTGAAACCTGTTTTGTCGCAGGAAATATTGCGGAAAACGCAGGCGGAGGCAAAGCCATCAAGTATGGTGTGACAGAGCGTTACATCCTGGGGCTTGAGGTGGTTACTCCTACCGGTGAGATCATTAACCTGGGCGGTAAGCTGGTTAAAGATGTAACCGGCTATAATCTGCGTATGCTCATGGTAGGTTCCGAGGGAACCCTCGGTATCATCACCAGGGTGGTAATCAAGCTGCTCCCGCTGCCGAAAGCCAAGGTTAACCTGCTTGCCCTGTTCCCGGATGTGCAGACTGCTATTTCAATTGTGCCGAAGATCATGACCCAGGGCGGGATAATTCCTACTGCCATCGAGTTTATGGATCAGCTCTCGGTACATACATCATGCGAATATCTCAACGAACATATACCATACCAGCAGGCGGGCGCCATGCTGCTTATCGAGGTGGACGGTACCGATGAGGAAGTTGTTGAAAAAGAGTATGATACCATCGGCAACCTCTGTATGGATAACGCTGCACAGGAAGTTTATGTGGCCGATAATTACACGACTCAGGAACGCCTCTGGAGTGTAAGGCGTAATATCGCTGAGGCTTTCAAGGTTGTCAGTCCTCATCAGAGCCTCGAGGATATTGTCGTGCCGACTGCTCAGATACCTGACCTGATGCCTGAAATTAAAAAAATTTCTGAAAAATATAATATCCAGATACCATGCTATGGACATGCCGGTGATGGAAATCTGCACGCAACTCCCATAAAAACCCCTGACGATTCGATGGACGAATGGTACAGAAAACTTCCGCTAGTTCTCACAGAACTTTATACTGCCACCAAAAATCTGGGTGGAACAATTAGCGGTGAACACGGTATCGGTAATAAACGCAAAAAGTACATGCCGCTCGTGGCAAGTGATGCTGAACTCGATTTCATGAGAAAAATCAAGCACGCTGTTGATCCGAACAATATCATGAATCCGGGAAAAATCTTTGATATGATCGACTGATTATATTTTTTCTCCTTGTACGACGCATTGGTCTGTTGCCATGATTGGTTATATTTTGTCGGGAATTATGTTGTAATTAAACGAATTACATCGAAATTCAATCTCATCCCATTAATTGAAAAAGCAGAAATATTTTGATGCTGTGCATTAAAATGATTGGTATCAAACGTCCGATATTTTTTTTCATATTGTTCATGGTATCGCTGAGCATTGCTCATGCTGATGATCTTATAAAGACTGAGCACTTCGAGGTTTTTCATAAAGGAGTTGGAAAAATCTATGCCGAAATGGCTGCAAAGTCAGCTGAGAGAAGCTTCGCAGGGATAGTTGAAACACTCGGTCACACACCTCAAGAGAAAATCACTATCATACTTACTCCTGATGATGAACAGTTCATGTTGCTGACAAGGGGAATATTGCCTGATTGGAGTGTAGCGGCAGCCCTTCGGGGAAACCGTATTGTCATCTCGCCGCTGCCGGGGCATAAAATATCCATCGACCGTATCCTTGCCCATGAAATCGTACACTGTGTGATTGATAATACAACCGGAGAGTTTTTTGTTCCACGGTGGTTTCACGAGGGTTGTGCCGAGATTCTTTCCGGGAGATGGGGAATACGGGGAAGAATGTATATAGTATGGAAAGTATGGCGGGGTGATCTCCTGACATTTGGCGAAATACAGAGCGTTTTCTCCATCGGCAGCACTGATGCGACTCTCGCTTATGACCAGTCAATGCTTGCGATAAAACATCTGATGAATAAAAATGGAGGGAAAATTCTTTCGGTAATAATCGATGGCATGAAACACGGGCGTGATTTTCAAGATGCTTTCATCATCGCGACCGGTGTTTTACCCGGTGAATTTGAACAGGACTATCAAAGTTATATCCGTAAAGCGTTTGGTACCCGTACGCTGATCACCCTGATTCCGGGAATATGGACTTTAATAATGTTCCTTACGGTTATTGTCTATTTTGTAAAAAGATACCGGAATAAGCGTCTTATACGTACATGGGAGGAAATGGATAATATCGGCAATATCATAGATTTCCCTTCCGATCCGCAGAATAAACAGAACAAATGGTAACATTAGTAATTTTTAAAGAGCATTCGTATGGAAATGCAATAATTTAAATGCTTGTATCTGAGAAAATCCCCTTTCTTTTTATGATAATGCATCTTCCTAATCAGGTCAAATTCCTTGACATTTCTTACATATATACTATATTTTTTATTTAGATATTTGCATAAATTATATATACGAAGCTTGTGGAGATTTATTTGTTGAGGACGAATATTGCCAAAAAAATATTTCACAGTATGGAGTATGCGGGTATCATGTGTTTATATGCTGTTCTGGGTGTATTACCAATAAAATATATTTATATGTTTGCGAAGTTCCTTGGGATGTGTTCATTTTACTGTTTAAGGATACGTCGTAACGCAACCATGGCCAATCTCAGGCGTGCCCTGGGAAACGAACTGAACGAGGCTGACCTGAAAAAAATCGCCCGTGATGCATATATCAACATTGGAATGACATTTGTTGAAATGCTTTTTATATTTAATATGAAGACTCGGATAGCTGATATGGTGGATATGTCAGATATTATCTATATAAAGAAACACCTGGAACTGAAGCGGGGGCTGATATTTGTTTCCTGCCATTTCGGAAGCTGGGAATTAAACGGTGCTGCTCTTGCAGCGTATGGAATTCCGATTACTGTTGTTGCAAAACGGCAATCTAACCCGTATATAGATAGATTTATAAGTAAGAGCCGCACGGAATTTGGGATGAAAGTTATTCCGCATGGTGCTCCGGTAAAACATATAGTTAGAGCTTTGAGAAATCATGAGGCTGTCGGATTAATTTCGGATCAGGATGCTGGAAAGAAAGGGATTTTTATAAACTTTTTCGGAAGTAAAGCATCAACTCCTCAGGGAGCAGCACAGCTTGCGATGAAATATGATGTACCTATTGTGGTTGTGGTGACAGTGAGAATCCGTCCAGGATATAATAAAAGTATCTTTAAAGAAATTGATGTCCGGAATGATGATACTGTAGAAATACTCACTCAGCGTTATACAAAAATAATGGAAGATATTATCAGAAGGCACCCCGAGCAGTATTTCTGGATGCACAGGCGGTGGAAGACGAGCCCTCCTGAGAAGGACTTTCCACATGAAAAAAATGAATCTTATGGGACATCACAAGGAATTGTTGCTTAGGGAGAAATGATGATACTTGGGATTACCGGGTGCCCCGGTTCGGGGAAATCTCTTTTAGCCAGTGAAATTGAAAAACATGGATGGGTGCTCATTGATGCTGATGAAATAGGACGTGAGGTAGTCGAATCCAGTTCGGATATATTAAAAAATCTGGCAGATGCATTCGGTTCGGATATTGTTGATTCAGATGGCAAACTCGACCGGAGACTTCTTGCAAAGCGGGTATTCGGAAATATTGAAAATACAAACAAGCTTAACAAAATTGTGCACCCGCCTTTAATAAAACGCCTGAAAAGCAGCATAAAAGAAGTGATATCCGAAAACCGTAACGGTGTAATTGACTGTGCTTTGATATTCGAATGGGATATTGAAGATATTTTTGATTTCGTGATCTGTGCTGCGGCTGATGAAAGATTGAGAAAAAAACGCCTAATGGAGCGTGACGGCCGGTCTTCCGAAGAAGTCGAAAACTTGTTTTCGGCACAGCTTTTGGAGTCCGAAAAAATGCGTAAAGCCGACATTGTCCTGAAAAATAATGATTCGATTGAAAGAATGAAAATTTTCAGTAAAATGCTCGCTGAATTGCCTCGAATTGAAAAAGTACTGAATGATGGTTAACCCGATGTAAAGGTAAAAATACTTTTAAATGTATTTTATTTGAAAGGCTGGAAATATGGCTGTAGTGACTATTTCTCGACTTGTTGGTTCCGGCGGCGATTTAATCGCTCAGAAAGTTGCCGAGGACCTTGATTATGAATTTGTGGATAATACCCTTATTGTTAAGGTGGCGGAGCGAGCCGGTGTCAGTGTGGAGGATGCTGCAAACTTCGATGAGAAATATCGCTCTAAAACTGGTGAATGGCTCAAAAGTTTTATGGGTCCACGCATGGGTAAGATTATGATCGAAGAAGGGAAACACTTAAACCCTAAGACCTTTGTTGAATACTGCAAGACAGTGGTTCAGGGGCTTGCGGAAAGAGGAAACGTTGTTATTTTAGGAAGAGGGGGACAGTTCATCCTTAAGGACTGTGAAGACGCATTCCATGTACGTATCGTTGCAGATAAAAAATTCCGGGTAGAACATTTAAAATCAAGCCGCGGCATAACCGAAGAAGATGCCCTGGAGTTGATAAAAAAAACAGATCATATGCGTAAGGTCTATATTGAGCGCTATTTAAAAGTAAACTGGGAAGATCCCCTGGCATATAATCTTATATTAAACACGTCAAAGCTTGGTATCGATAATGTGATTTCGATAACGATAGATGCGGTTCAGAAATTCAGCAAGACCTATGAGTATATCCCCGGAGTAAAAGATCGTCGCAAAAGTGAAATCCGAAGGCAAAAGAAGCGCAGAAAAGGAGACCGCCGATACAGTGAAGTAGGGTGGACTAAGAAGGACATCGGACCTACAATTATGAGAGATGGACGTCCTGTTCGAAGCCATATAAAACCCGAACGTAGAAAAGGTGAGCTTCGGAAAATGTTAAGACGTGCGAGCGATCATAATGAAAATAGTGATAAATAAAGGATTAACATCATTATTATTATATCTTTAAATTAAAATTCACATTTTCGTCAGAACGAATAATTACCTCGACTTAAAAAGTCACATCACTTCAAAAATTTTATGTCCGAAAATATACTTGAGATAAAAGAGGATTGTGCATTGGAATGTTCCCTTACGCCTGGAAAGGTGAGGTGTGTATGAAGGTACAAATGATATATTCTACTATATTATATAATTAAGGAGACTGAAATGGATCTGGGTATCAAGGGGAAAACAGCGATTGTTTGCGGTGCATCACAGGGTCTTGGGCGTGCCTGCGCAGAGGCTCTGGCGGCAGAGGGCGTAAATATTGTTATATGTTCGCGAAAATTTGACAGAATTTTTGCTACTGCGAGATCGATTTCGGAGACGTATGGAACAAATGTCGTGCCAATTGCCGCTGATATTTCTCTTCCTGAAAGTCCCGATAAACTTGTCAGGGAAGCCATAGCCAAATTTGGCGATGTGCATATTCTCATAAACAATGCGGGTGGTCCTCCTCCGGGTAAATTCCATGATCTCAATGACGGGGAGTGGGAAGAAGCTTTTCAGCTTACACTTATGAGTGCAGTCCGGATGACGAGGGCGGTTCTTCCTGTCATGATCAGGAAAAAGTGGGGAAGGATCATCAACCTTGCATCCCTTGCGGTCAAACAACCTATAGCGGGTCTTATACTGTCAAATTCTCTCAGAAGTGCTGTGGTAGGGATGGCCAAAACCGTTGCAACAGATGCAGCTGCCCATGGTGTCCTTATCAATACAATTGCAACAGGAAGCTTCGATACCGAGCGCCTGCAGTCAATGTTCAAGAATCAGGCAAAGAACACCGGCCTTATGCCGAAAGAAGTCTGTGCAAAACTTGAGGCTACCATCCCCCTGGGAAGGATAGGTAGTCCAGAGGAACTGGCATGGCTTGTGGCGTTCCTTGCAAGCGAGAGGGCTTCATATATCACCGGTGCTACAATTCAGGTTGATGGCGGCGCATTTGCCGGACTTTTATAGTGTACCGGTGCTCACGGAGTTTACCGGGTCGCAGATAATTCCGCTCGTTTGACTTTAAATATCCTTGATAATCCTCTGTTAATATGTGTTTTTCTCGACAAATCCCTTGAATTCCTCTATATCAACCTGACCGCTTTCCCCGGGGTGATCATAGTCAAAAAGCCACCAGTCCTCGGTAAAAGAAGCGCTTTTGCCGGGCTCAATTGTCTCCAGAGGACCGATCGGTTCAAGTTCACACATCTGTTCCTTGAAATACCAGAGGGAAATTGTATAAGCCGCCACTTCTCCATATACTCTGTCGGTGTATACGGGGAATTTCTTGACAAAAAGAAGATTGCTTTTTGTGATGTAGCCGAGCCAGCCTGCGTAGGAATCAATGCCGAATTTCGGCTGTGGAGGCGTGCCGCTAATTTCCAGAAAACCATCTCTTACTCTGACGTTAGGGTGTTCCTTATGCCGGTAAGTTAACACCGGGCCTGGACCATAGATAATGTATCCCTGTGGAAAACGGCTGTATTCTGTGAGAGGGACTAGGCAGATGCCTCCGCCCTCGGCAAAGGTGCGACTCCAGTGGTTATATCTTTTGGTTTCACCGCTGATATTTTTAATGGTCTGGGTGAAACTCAGGTGTGATGAATTCCTGTCGAGTCTGAATTCGCGGATTAGCTGGACACCGGTCGAGGCGTCTTCAACACTGGTTAAACGTGCTGTACGCGGCCCGATGATTTCCGCTTTCCATTTACCGACCCAGAGAGATGCACGTCTTGGGACGAGCAGTTCGGGGCCGATATCACAGCGTCCTCCCGATGGATCCGGTCCCCTTTTGCCCGGTGTATATATATAACCGTCATGTTCGGGGTTGAGGTAGATTACATTCTTTCCGTTAAAGGTATATTCAAGAACCCTACCACCGCAGTTTGGCTCCAGGATAACCGTGATGGTTCCATTTGAAAGCTGAACACAGTTTGAATAACCGTGACTGCTTACCCACTCAGCTCCCTCCGGAGTTTTTTGGGCTGATACAGTATTAGATTGAAATGCTGTTATGCAGAGAAAAACAAATAATAAACTTTTTTTTCTCATGTGACTGCTTCCTCCGTTTTAAAAAAATGTGCGTATTAAAAGCGAATAGGAAATAAAAGTACAGAGTCATGTTAAAAAGTCAACTAATTTATTGTTATGGGTAGTTGCCACTCTGTAACTTTGTGCCTTTGCCCCTCTTTACATGTCGCATAATTCATTAAAGTTAATTTACGGCATGTATATCAGCCTCACCCGCCGAACAGGATCGATTTTTCCATGTAAAAAGTCCCTGCGATACATGCGGTCATAAGACAGGCGAGTGAGGCGGCGATAAGTGCCCTGAATCCGATACGGCTTAAAGTAGTTGTTGTTTTTGGCGCGATAGCTGAAATACCTCCCATGAAAATGGCAAGTGACGCAATGTGTGCGAACCCGCAGAGGGCGTAGGCGCATATGACCGCCGAGCGGCCGTGTTGAAGCGTATTGGCAGCCATGACACCTGCCAGGTCCTGGTATGCTGCGACCTCGGTAATTATCACACGTTCCCCGATAATTTTCGAAATCACACCTGCATCTACCAGCGGAACTCCCAGGATCAGAGTAAGAGGATAAAACATATAACCAATGAGTCCCGCAAGTGACCAGTCGATTCCAAGCCCGAAAACGGCATTCACCTTTGCTCCTATCCCCCCAAGTATAAGGTCTGTCAGGGCAACAAGGCCGAGGACGGCTATGAGCAGGGCTACAATGCCAACAATCAATCGCACTCCCGAATTTGCACCGTTGATGACAGCCTCGAAAAGGTTATGTTCATGCTCGTAATGGGGCTGGAGGTTTTGACCGAGCGTAACGGGAACTTCTTTTTCCGGGACAATTATTTTTGACATTATTAGCGCAGCAGGCGCTGAAAGAAATGATGCGGAAATGAGATGGGCGGCTATTGTCGGGAACTGCGCCTTGAGGCTGAAAACATAGACCGCAAGAACGTTAGAGGCAACTGTGGCCATACCGGCGGTGAGTATGGTCATGAGTTCGGAGCGGGTCATGAGTTCAAGGTGCGGTTTTATTGTAAGTGTGGATTCTATACCGACGAATATATTTGAAGAGGCGCAGAGGGATTCGGCACCGGAAATTCTCATGAGCCGTGCAAACAAAAAGGCAAATCCCTTGATGATCTTCTGCATGATTCCAAAATAATAGAGTATTGACATGAGCGCAGAAAAGAAGATAATAGTGGGAAATGCCTGGAATGCCAGAAAAAATCCGAGAGACTCCTCACCGACATCATTGACAGTTCCCGGCGGGAGGGCCAGCCTCCCGAATACAAAATGTGCTCCGGCGGATGCGGATTCCATGATTTTCACTACAATATCGTTGATCCAGAGAAAAATCTGTGCGCCGGGTGGGAAAATGAATATAAACAGCGCAAGGATGAACTGGAGAGTTAATCCCCAGCAGATGAGCCGCCAGTTCACGGTTTTGCGGTCGGTGGAAATGAGCCAGGCAATCCCAAGAAGGATGAATATACCGGAAAATGAGATAAGATTATAGAATTGCATTTATTCCTAATTCTGTAAAGAGGTTTGACGTAATTTAGAATTATACATTAAACTTTAGCAATTTTTGGATTTTTACTTTTTTTTATCTATCCCATCAACCCCTCCCGAAACTCACCCCCTAACCCCTCGCGCTTCGCGGCTCTCCGCTGCGCTCCGTGTCTTGCCCTGCAATAGAGTGGGAACTGGCTGGGTGGTCATCCCCTCTCTAATATTAGAGAGGGGACCAAGGGATGAGTTATTGAAAAATAAAATAAATCATAACAAATCTTCATTTTTGCCAAAGTTTAATAATACAATTAAATTTACAATAATAGTTATTGAATAAATATTTTTTTAAATACACTTGTCAAGAAAGAAATGTTTTCTTTTTCACAAATTTTTATTTGAATCCCATTTCATTTTTATTTGACTTTGTACATAACAGATAGTAATAAATGCAAATAAATTTTACATTGTAAATAATTAGTTGAAAAAATGTTTTTCAGTTCAAAATCATTGACTTTAATCCGGTCATCTTTTATGTTTTACATTAACTGAAAAAAGAATAAACAAAAATTGTCGATGAAATTTTTATTTATAATGTATATGACACAACGGTTTGGGATTGTTTCTCCTTTCTCCTCTGTATATATTATATAGCGTATAGCCGGGAATAGACTGAAATAATGGAATTAATAAAGTAATATTTCCGGGGCTGGGTGAGTCCGCTTTTTTATAAGTAATCCCCCAAATTTTGCTTAATATTTGGTAAGTGATATAAAAGTTTATTACAGTTATATAAAGTGACATAAACTATAACACAATAATACATTCGTACATTATCAAAGGTGCACTCCTTACGGCTGCTCGGATAAAAGGGCAGGGCTAAATATTTGCCTTTCAGGATGTTGGTTAATAATATGACTGGATATACAAGAAAATCTCTTATTCTGATTATCGTTATGATAATCCTTGCTATTTACGGCGACATTTCTGAGGCTCAGGTGGCAAACACGAAAGAGAATCAGGATTATAAGTACGCCGCCGGTCTTTATATGGAAGGCATGTATGAGATAGCAGTCAGGGAGCTTGAACGCTTTATAGATACATATCCCGCCTCTTCTTATATTGTTAATGCCCGTTTTCTTATCGCAGGTTCGCATTTTTATCTGAATAAATATTCAAAAACAATACAACTGACAAAACGAATTGTAAAAGAATATCCTTCGGCAGAAATCATGGACAAGGTGCTGTTCCTCGAAGGGCGGGCTAATTTCCAATTGCAAAAATATAAAGACGCCATACTAATCCTTGAAAAGATAACTTCAAAGTATCCCGACAGCATGCATGCTCCTGAAGCTATGTATAACATAGGTGATGCCTATTATAATATGAAGAACTACAGACAGGCGCAGGAAGCATATGAAAAACTTGCCAAAATATATCCCAAAAGCGAGGTTGCTGACTGGGCGTGGTACAGCCTCGGAGTTACATATCAGGACACGGGAGATTTTAACAACGCTGTAAAGGCTTTCGGTAATGTATTTAAACTATACCCTGAGAGCAAGCTGAAAAATATCTGCCGTTTCAAGATGGGTGAATCCTATTTCAGGCTTGGCGATTACCAGAATGCAATCACTATGATGACCGATGTCATTAATGTGGTGACCGGCAGGAATATGGTTGTAAAGGGATATTATCTCCTCGGGGAAGCGCATTTTCAACTCAAGAATTACGCTCTCGCCCGTAAGAATTATCAGATAGTATACGAGGAATTTCCCGGCGAACTGATCGCTTCTGACGCCATGGAGGCAGTAGGCTGGACGTATTATGAGGAAAAGCGTTACAATCAGGCGGCGGAGGTTTTTCAGGCTGTCATTAATAAATATCCCAATGCTGAGAACCTCGACTCATCTTATTTCCGGCTTGCCCTTACCCAAAAACTGGCGGATGACAGTGCCGGAGCCTCTGAAACCCACGGGAAGCTGGTTGATCTTTTCCCTAAAAGCTCGTATGCCGACAACTCACTTTATGAAATGGGAATGATCGACTACGAAAACGGAAACTTTAAAACAGCGGCTGACCATTTCCAACGCTTGGTGACAAACTACCCAAAGAGTGAAAACAAAGGTGATGCTCTTACCATGTACGGCCAGAGTATCCTTGAGGACAGGGATTATGAATCTGGATTGATTGCTTTTACTGAGGTGACCGAATCTTACAAAAGCGCACGTTCCTATCCGGTGGCGTTGTTTCAGAGGGCATTTTGCGAGTTTAAACTCGACAGGTTTGAGCAGTCAGTAAAAACAGTTACCCTGTTTACAAAATCTTTTCCTAATCATGAACTTGCACCTGACGGTCTTTTGATACTGGCGGAGGCATATTTCAGGCTTGGAAAGTTTAACGAATCAAAACAGTTCTATACCGCTGTTCTGAATGATTATCCCGAGCACCCCAAGACTTCAGAGGTTCTCTACGGTTTTGGCTGGTCATCATTCAAATTGAATGAATACGATAATACGATTGATGTTTTTTTCCGTCTTGTGGAAAGATTTCCCGAATCTGAACTTGCACCTGACGCTGCCTTTCGAATTGGTGATTGCTATTTTGTTAGCGGACGGTTTTCCCAGGCGGTGACAGCCTATCAAACATTGCTCAACAGTTACCCCAACACATCCTTTGCCGACAGGGCGGCTTTCCAGATCGGACAGGCTTATTTCCGCATGGATGATTATGCTAGGGCAGGTGCAGCATATGACCGCGTTATGAGGTATTATCCTGGCTCGAAACTTGTCGATGAAGCTAAAAATATGAAAGGCATAAATCTCTTTAAACAGGAACGCTACAGCGAAGCGATTGAGGTGTTCAGGACCATTACAAAACCGTCGGAATTTGCTGATGATGCTTTCTTTCAAATCGGAAACTGTTATTACAATATGGGAGATTATGAGCGGGCAAACATTACATTTCGCAGGGTGATGAATGAGTTCCCCGATTCTGACAGAGTCAGCGATGCAATCGAAGGTATTATGCAATCCTACCTTCTCAAAGGTCAGGTGGATAGAGCTATCGGACTGGTCGATGAATACCTGACTAAGAATCCCAAGGGTAAAATTGCAGATAATATACTCCTTCAAAAAGGTGATCTCTATTTCAACAGTCTGCAAAAATACGACCTGGCTATAGAGGCTTACCAGCAGCTTATCAGGAATTATCCGGACAGCGACCAGATTCCTTATGCGTTGTACGGGATAGGTATGGCGAACCAGAAAAAGGGGAATATTGAAGCTTCGGTCCGGGCTTTTGAGGACCTGAGAGAACGTTATGACGCCCATGATTTTGGTGCTCTTGCTTCGATGAAACTCGGTGACATCAGGTCAGAAGCCGGTCAATTCAAAGAAGCCATTGAAGACTATAGCCTTGTTGAGAATGAGCGAGAAAACGAGCCTATGGGTGTTGAGGCGGGTTATAAAAAAGGACGGGCACAACTCATGACAGGTGATACGGATTACGCAGAAGATACATTCAGGGATGTTATTTCGCGCCGTCCAAGCGATATTATGGCACACAAGGCAAGGCTTGAACTTGCCGAAATTGCCCTCGAAAAGGGGAACAGTGACACAGCAGTTGAACTGGCAGAAAAGGTTATTGAGAATCTATTCGACGAAAATGCTGCTCATGCGCAGTACATTATCGGTAAGATATTCTTTATCAGCGAAGATTATCAAAAAGCCTTCGATGAACTGATGCGTGTTGTTATTCTCTATAAAAACGTCAAGAGTTATGAAGAATGGGCAGCGCGCGCAAATCTCCTTATCGCACAGTGTAATATACACCTTGACAAGAAGGACGAAGCGGAAAAAACACTCAGGGAAATCATTGAATTGCATCCTCGTAATGAATTCGGAGACGAGGCGAAACGCCTTCTTGAAAATTTGGAATAGATGAAAACAGTAGAAAATCGTAACTCCTGAAAAATATACGTTTATATACGGTGAGTATGAAAAAATACAGCGTGGAATCGAAAAACTCTCTTACTGCACTTAATTTGATATTATGTTTCCTTTTGATTTCTTCATATGCGGAAGGACAGAGTACAACATCTGATCTGGTACTTGATGAGTACCAGATCATCGGGAAAGATACACGAACCTATACCATAACCGGCGACAGAATATCCACTGTTGAATTTTTAAACATTCCGCTCAAGCTTCCTGAAGAAAAACGCAGCATTGAAACCTCTCAAGGTCTTATCGGCAATGATGAACGACTCTGGAGGAAAGAGCAGGTTGAGGTGGGGAAAGGGGTGTATTCCCATGCAAATATCTTTACCGGTTCACGAACTCTGTCAGACCTGTGGGGCAAGGCATCACTGGATATGGGTACAATAGCAGGTACTGTACGCATACTAAACTGTGCCGCCAAAGAAAACACTCCTGCGAACAATGCGCCACTTACACAGAAGATAAATGCAACCGGATACTTTGGATCAACCGGAGTTCGTTTTTCCGCAGATTTTGGTTTCACTCGGGAAAATGATGAACTTTACGAAGAACGTTTCAGGGGCCGTGCACGCCAAACAGAGAGGTATCGTGCCGGACTTGCAATGAGAACGCCGTTGGGTAAAACCTGGGATGCTAAAGGCGGAATCACGTTTAGCGGAGGCACCTTCAAAGATTCAGAAATCAATTATTCCAACAACGAATTTGTGATTGGCGGGAACATTTCAGCAACCGGTGATATACATGCACTGACTGTTGTTTTTGATTCGGCGGTTGATTACCTCGAACTCGAAGATGACAGTGGATCGATATTTTCTTCAGGATTAAAAGGCAACATACTGCTCTGGGATGGAGCGGGCATTCAGGCTGGTGCTGTATTTTATGCCTCTGAGATGCCTGGTGGTGATACTGAAGTCAGGGTATATCCGGATGTAAAATTCGACATGGCAATTTCCCGCTCCTCATTTATTCGTATTTTCTACAAACCCGAGGTAAAGCGTCATTCCTATGGCGAACTCTATGATGTAAATGGTCTCATTCTGCCTGTTCCCATGCTTTTTGAGGACAGAAAGAACGATGTCCGGGGAGAGATAGGATGGCGATTCCGTCCGGACTGGCTTATCTCACTGTGTGCGTTTTACACACAGAGTGAAAACTCTCTTGTATTCAACCGCTCGGGTGACTTTTTCACGATTATCAAGGATGCTGAGGTCGATCTTAACGGTTTCAGTTTTAAAACATCCTCTACTAATAAAGAAACATGGGGACTTGAGAGTGAATTCAAATTCAATAACGTCTCATGGTGGAACGAGGGGGGTGAGGTTCCGTATATACCGGCAGGGGAATTTTCTCTGAGCGGGTATCTTGCCCCGAAAAGAAAATGGATTTTACGAGGGTCTCTCCGTTTTATGGGAAAGCATTTTGTTGAACTTGGTTCTAAAGAATTTGTTAAGTCGTTTATTACCATTGATTGCGGAATTGAGCGGGAGCTTTGGAAGTCTCTGGGCGTCTTTATTGATATAAGAAATATTACAAATAACAGTGGTTCATGGTGGACGGATAAATACAAGATGCCCGGTATCGGTCTGTATACGGGATTAAAAACAAATTTGTAACTTATTGTAAATTAGAGATATTCTGTAATATAATAATGGTTTCGATTCATTAACTTTTGATATGTATCGTTTACATATCAGGTTTTACACTGGAGGGATTTGATGGAGAGTATATCGTTGTTTGGTGTCATTACAAAGGGCGGAATCCTTATGATTCCGATCATTATATGTTCCGTTTTTGTGATAGCTGTGGCAATTGAACGGTATCTGACATATCGAAGTTTAAATATCACAATTCCTCAGTTTATGATGAAAATTAGGTATCCCCTCAGCAGGGGTGATGTGCTGTCTGCTATAAGCGAATGTACATCGACAAAAGGCCCCGTTGCAGCGGTTGTGAAAGCCGGGCTGGAAAAGGCAAAGGGAGGCCGGAAACGTATCAGGGAAGCAATGGAAGCCGCAGGTAATACCGAGACCTATCACCTTGAAAAAAATCTCAGTGTCCTTGCCACTCTTGCTGGTATTACACCACTCATAGGATTTCTAGGTACCGTGACGGGTATGATCAAGGCGTTTATGAAGATCCAGCAGCTATCCGGAAACGTCAATGCGGACGTTCTGGCGGGAGGTATCTGGGAGGCGATGGTAACTACGGCTGCGGGATTGTCAGTGGGTATTCCCGCTATGCTTCTTTACAACTATTATGTCAACAGAGTGCGGGGTTTTATTTACCAGATGGAAACTGTTTCAGAAGAGGTGCTTGATATAGTAAGCAGGGCGAAGGAAGAAAATAATGAAGTAAGCCCAGGTCAAACGCCGGCTGAGACGCCATCCGATCAATTACCCGGGGAAGAATCCATAAAATTAGCCGACCAGTCGTTCGATCCTGAGGATATCGATTCGGAAGGAGGGATGAACTCGTGAAGATCAGGGCTAATAAAGCGCAGATGACATCGTTTAGTACCATTTCACTGACAGATATTATTTTTCTGTTACTGGTTTTTTTCCTGCTCAGTTCCACGTTTGTCCTTCAGCCAGGAATCAAGGTTCAGCTTCCCACTACTACGACGACTCCCGATATTTCAAGCGAGAAAAGCATTGTGATCAGCCTTACCAAAGAAGGCGCGGTATATCTGAACGACGATCTGATGAACAGGATAGAACTCGGCGCAAGGCTTCGCCAGAAAGTCATGGATGTCGGGAATCCGATTGTGGTGCTTCGAGTGGATAAAGCGGTTCTCATTGAGGGTTTGGTTGAGATTATGGACATCGCCAAGAGCGCCGGCGCAGAAAGATTTCAACTCGCTACCGGACGGAAAGAATAAGTTGTGCAAGGTATTAACTGTGAATCGGAAAGTATTGGTTTAACAACGTGAATTTTGAATTCAGGACGGGTGAACTGTTGTGGAACAGATCAAACAATCATTTAATAGAAGAGCCTTTATATACTCAATAGTATTTCATGGTGCACTTTTCCTCCTCATGCTTAAAGCCACTGTGTTATTTGAAGTTGAGGAACCACAGTTTTTTGAAATGAATCTCGGCACCGTCTCACAACAGCGTCTGGAACAGATTCTGGAAGAAGCGCGTCGAACCGAGGCTATTAAGCGTTTACAGGAACAGGGCCTGTCACCTGAGGATCGTGTTAATATACCCGAAAGGAAAATGATTGAAATTGAGGAGCCGACCATTTCTGTGTCTTCCGAGCAGAGAATCGAATCTCATGATATCGTGACTGAGGCTGAGAGGCAGGCGATTGAGGTGAATGCTCCTGATATTACAATACCCGTATTGGACGGTTCCATTTTTTCAACTGACCGCAAGGAAAACTTTCAGGGCTCAAAGATTACTATAGGAGAACAGCCGGGAACCGGGATTGAAACCAGCACCATAGGTTCCGATTTTAATATCATAATAGAAGGAGAGATAAAGGGTAGGGATATTGTATCTGATCCTCATCCGGTATATCCGGAGGGTCTCAATAAGAGCGCGGTGATAAAAATCAAATTTGAGGTCTTGCCCGATGGAAGCGTTTCATCCTCCGGAATGGTACCGGTCAGAAAAGAAAATGCAGTTCTTGAGGAACTGACGATGAATACTCTCAAACTGTGGCGGTTTTCACCTTTGTCCCCTGGTGATGAGCGGAAACAGGCTGGCACCATTACATTCAACTATAGTGTTAAATAAACGCTCTTTAAATCTGTAAAAATAGAAAGAAAAGTATGAAAAATTCAGCGATTGCTTACAGCACATGTTTCATGGTTATTTGCTTGCTTATGGCACTTGTACTTGGTTTTTCCTGTTCTGACAGCGGAGACAAAAGAAAAATGGTCAAGGATGATTATGGTGAACCTGATTATATCGAAGAAGGCCAATACGGAGCGATAAAACTCATGCGCTATGTATATGCTTCAAGAAACATTAACAAGGTGTATGAATTCCGCAAGTCGGCTGGTGGCTGCGGAGGGAGCGGTAACTGGTATGTTGATCGTATATATTATGCCGAATCCTTTGGCTATCCGCTTTATACAGTGCCGATAATGACCCATAACCCGATAGAATCGTCTCCAGCAGGTGTTGATATTCCCCTCAGTACCGAGATAATTGATAGTGATGACCTTTTAGAAAGTGTTACTATTTACCATCGTACTGCCGGTCAGGATGAATTCAATACAGTAGTGATGTCATTTGATGAAGGTAACAAATACATCGCCAGAATACCAGACGTTTCAGTTACTGCCGAGGGGATTGAATACTATATTGAATTAACATATACAATAGATTTTTATGAAAAAACCCGCTTTCTGCAATTACCGGAAAGTGGCTTTTATTCTGTAAGTATAGCTGCGGCAGCAGGCAGGGTAGTAAAAGGAGCTGCAGAAACTGTGCACAAATCTGTATCGCCTTCAACATTTCCAGAACCGGATGAAATCCTCGAAGGTATATCACCTGTCAGTCCATGAGCGTATTTAAACTCAAAAGCGAATTCAAGCCTCGTGGTGACCAGGGACAGGCGATTGATGCCCTTACTGAGGGAGTAGTGTCCGGCAAACGATATCAGACTCTTCTCGGTGTTACCGGTTCGGGGAAAACGTTCACGATAGCAAATGTAATTGACCGTGTGAAACGTCCCACTCTCGTAGTCTCTCACAACAAGACTCTTGTCGCCCAGCTGTATGGCGAGTTCAGGGTTCTTTTCCCCGACAATGCTGTAGAGTTCTTCATTTCATACTACGATTATTACCAGCCCGAAGCCTATCTTCCCCAGACCGATACCTACATTGAAAAGGATGCGGATATCAATGAAGAAATCGACCGCCTGAGGCTAAAAGCAACAAGCTCGCTTCTCGAACGACGCGATGTTATTATCGTCGCGAGCGTGTCATGTATTTACGGTCTAGGTTCACCCCAGGAGTATGAGCGCATGCATGTCATTCTACATGTGGGAGACCGAATAGATCGTGACGATGTAATCAGGCGCCTTGTGGATATACACTATTTGCGAAGTGATTTCGGGCTTGAACGTGGGAATTTCCGTGTAAGGGGAGACGTTCTTGAAATTATTCCTGCCTATGATGACCGTGTGATCCGAATAGAATTTTTCGGAGATACGGTCGAGGGCATTTCCGAAATTAACAAGGTTACCGGAAAAGTGGTGGATATCAGAACAAAGTTGGCGATTTATCCAGCAAAGCACTTTGTTACGACACGGCCGCGTATTGAGGAAGCAATAGACATGATACTGAAAGACCTTGAAATCCGTGTTGCAGAACTTGAACATCAAAACAAGCTCGTTGAAGCACAGCGGCTCAACCAGCGGACAAGGTATGATGTTGAAATGCTGCGTGAAATCGGCTATTGTTCGGGTATCGAAAACTATTCGAGGTATCTCACCGGTAGAAAACCGGGAGAAAAACCGTGGGTGCTGCTGGATTATTTCCCTGAGGATTATATAGTAATCATGGACGAGTCGCACGTGACAATTCCCCAGTTCAGAGGGATGTACAAAGGCGACCGTTCCCGAAAGGAAACACTTGTGGAATACGGGTTCCGGCTTCCATCGGCACTTGACAACAGACCGCTCAATTTCGAGGAATTCGAACGGTCAGTGAACCAGGTGATTTTCGTTTCCGCCACGCCTACCGATTATGAACTCAAGAAATCGGAAGGTGTTATTGTTGAGCAGTTGATCCGTCCGACCGGTCTCGTCGACCCGAAAATTGTGGTTAAACCGGCAAAGAACCAGGTAGACGACCTTCTTGAGGAAATCAGGAAAAGAGTTGCTCTCGAGGAACGTGTACTCGTCACAACACTTACGAAAAAAATGAGCGAGGATTTGGCTGATTATTTTGTCCAGATGGGGATAAAAGTGCGTTATCTCCATTCCGAAATACAGTCACTGGAGCGTGTGGAGATACTCCGCGGCCTCAGGCTCAAGGAGTTCGATGTGCTTGTAGGAGTGAATCTTCTCAGAGAGGGTCTCGACCTGCCCGAGGTTTCCCTGGTAGCGATACTCGATGCGGATAAGGAGGGATTCCTGCGTAATGAACGTTCTCTTGTTCAAATTGCGGGACGTGCGGCGCGTAATGTGAATGGAATGGTGATTCTTTACGCTGAAACCATGACCGGGTCCATGCTCCGGACGATAGAGAAAACAAACCGACACCGCCGCATACAGAAAGAGTATAATGAAACCAACGGCATCACTCCGGAAACCATAAAGAAGAGTATCAGGGACATTCTCAATTCAACTATCGTCGCCGAGGGAACCGGTCAGGAGAAGAGAGTGGCGGAAGAAGATGTTAATGTTCTCGATCTTATGGATTCCTATGAAGCTCTGGCAGCCCTGAAGAATAAAATGAAAACGGCCGCTGACAGCCTCGAATTTGAAGAAGCTGCACGATTAAGAGATAAAATATTTAAAATTCAAGATTTAAAATTCATAAAATAACAATTCGGTTCAAGGTAAAATAGTACAAATTATGGTTTAGTTATTCAAACAATAAGCTTACAAAATATTAATTCAACAATTTTGGGTAATTCATTAAAAGAATATTTAGATAGCGTAGATTTATTATCTTAGCTTCGAAAAATTTAGATTTTTTCGGTTCCCCCCCCCCAAGCGAGCCAGTTCCTCAAAAAAAGGGCAATGAAAATTTGCCTTTTTTTATTATTCACTTTACATTTCCACGCAAAAACCCTAAATTCTGTTGAATTTTACCTCTACCAACATTATGAGAGAAAATGCGGTCGCCACATTTCATATTGGTATAAGTTTGCATAAAGAGATGGGAAAATACCCCTCTTTGATTCCCCCCTGTTAGGGGGGATGCCGAAGGCTGTTGGGTCATCCCCTCTCTAATTTTAGAGAGGGGACAGAGGGGTGAGTTATTGGAAAAAAGAGAAATCATAATATGATAGAAAATGCGGTCACCACATTTCATTTCGGTACAAGTTTGCATAAAGAGAGTCGTCGCCTTCTGTTAATGAAACTCTATAATGCTATGGAGAAAAAACTTGGACCGACAAACTGGTGGCCTGCGGATACGCCTTTTGAAGTCTGTGTTGGTGCTATTCTGACCCAGAACGCTCCCTGGGCAGGTGTCGAAAAATCCATAGCAAACCTCAAAAACCTTTCAATATTTAATGTTGATTCTATAGCAGAAACACCGGTGGAAGTCATTGCCGACGCTGTCCGCCCCAGCATTTATTACAACCAGAAAGCCAAACGTTTAAAGCTGTTCTGCAAATTTCTAAGGAAGGATTTTAAAGGAAAAATAGAAAATATGACCGATTTAAAATGTGCAGATGCGCGTGAGAGGCTTCTTTCTCTGCCCGGTATCGGGCGTGAGACTGCGGACTCGATGCTTCTTTATGCACTGAAAATACCGGTTTTTGTGGTTGATGCCTATACACGGCGTATCTTTTCACGGCACGGACTTATTGATCCGACATGGGATTATGAAACGCTCAGGCATTTCTTCGAGGAGGTTCTTGAATCGAATGCGGTATTTTACGGCGAATTTCATGCTCTGATTTGCCTTCTGGGATCCGGTATCTGCAGGGGAAAACCAAAGTGTGATGACTGTCCGGTACTTGAAATTGCTGGAAAACCCATTTATTAAGAAAGAAAAAATGAGAATAAAAAAACTGTCATTCTTCTTTCTGGCTCATATGACCTCGGATTTGTATCCGGGCATGCTTTCGCCGCTTCTGCCGTTGCTCCTGCCACGTTACGGATTATCCATGGCGATGGCTGGGTTTCTTGTCATGATTCTTCAGATGTTCTGCAATCTTCCCCAGCCTGTTGTAGGTATTCTCAACGATCACCGTCCGACGAAATTGTACCTTTGGGCGGGAATTATAGTATCAGCAGTTCCTTTTTGTTTCATGTTCCAGTATGGAAAGATAGAACTGATGATCGTTGCTCTGGCGGTTTCGGGTATAGGTGTAGGGATGTTTCACCCTGTTGCCGCTGTAGCTGCCGGACAGTTATCAAAAGAAAACCGCAGGGGCATTTCAATGGCGATCTTTTCCGCCGGTGGAACTTTTGGATTCACGATTGCCCCGCTTGTGATGGTGGTTATTGTTGAAATCCTCGGTGAGAAGTTCATGCCCCTGGTTGTTTTACCGGCACTGGTAATGGGGATATATTTTATACTTGACCGCGGTATCGTCATAAGCGAACACCATCACCTTTCATTTCGGGAGCGGTTTGCCGCCTTAAAGGAGAGCAAACGCGAACTCCTTATACTATGGCTTATATCATCGTTCAGGGCGGTTGTGCACATGCTTGTTGGTTCATTTCTGCCTCTTCTTTACATGGCGCGTGGAGCTTCCTATGCAACAAGTGCCTATTTTCTTTCTGGCTCTCTTTTTGCCTCAATGATTGGAATGTTTGCAGGCGGTCATCTCTCTGATGTTCACGGGTGCCGTAAGATCATCGCGATTACCCTGTTCGTTACGACACCGCTTTTATACTTATTTCTTGTTACAACAGGCGCTCTCTCTGCCATTATGCTGTTACTGGGTATGGCAGTACTTTCCTCGACTATTCCGGTCAACATTGTCCTTGCCCAGCGTACCGCACCCGGGCATCCAGCAATAGCTTCCTCTCTTGTCATGGGACTTTCGTTTGCCATGGGGGCACTTGCAGCCTGGCCATTTGGTGCACTTGCCGACCGTATGGGTATCGAAAACGCAATGTATTTGATTATCATAATACCTGCACTTGCGGGATTCCTGGTGTTTTTCCTTAAAAAAGAGTAAAAAATCAGTATAATCGTTCTAATTTTTATGGATTTCAGCCATACTGTATAGATATGAATTATTAATCCCGCATTCCCTCTCAGGGAAAGTTTATTTTGCCGGTGATATCAGCCTTATTACACTCAAAATCATAATATATTTTACATAATTAACTAAACTTTGGCAAAAAAGAAGATTTGTTATGAGTTATCTTATTTTTCTGTAACTCTCCCCTATGTCCCCTCTCTAATATTAGAGAGGGGCTGACCACCCAGCCAGTTCCCCCTCTATTGCAGGGTAAGACACGGAGAGCCGCGGAGCGCAGCGGAGAACCGCGAAGCGCGAGGGGATTAGGGGTGAGTTTTGGGAAGGGTTGATGGGATAGATAAAAAAAGTAAAAATCCAAAAATTGCCAAAGTTTTACAATCAAATTAAAACAACTGTTCTTTACTTTACATATTTTAAAATTTATTGTATATTTAGTAATTACATGTAAAACATATACATTACCAAAAAAGCAGGTAAAAAAATTAATCTATACACTACGAATCACATTGTGGAGGCATGATAATGTCAGGGAAATATGTGTATAAGTTCGGCGGCGAAATTGCTGATGGTTCGGCGGATATGAAGAATCTGCTCGGCGGCAAGGGAGCAAACCTTGCAGAAATGGCGGGACTCGGAATCCCCGTTCCTGCTGGTTTCACCATTACTACTGAAATGTGTACTGTTTACTATAAAATGGACCGAAACTACCCTCCTGAGCTGATGGAACAGGTAAAGGATGGTGTTGCGCATATTGAGAAAGTAATGGGTAAAAGTTTCAACGATTCCCAAAATCCTCTCCTTCTTTCAGTTCGTTCGGGCGCACGGGTTTCCATGCCGGGAATGATGGATACGGTGTTAAACCTGGGCCTCAACGACAAAACAATCGAGGGTCTCGCCGAGATTTCCGGCAATGAGCGGTTCGCATTCGATTCGTATCGTCGATTCGTGCAGATGTACGGTGATGTTGTGCTTGGTATGAAGCCTGAATCTAAGGAAGAAGAGGATCCGTTCGAGGTTATTATCGATGCCAAGAAAGAAGAGGTCGGGGCAAAATATGATACCGATCTTACTACAGATGACCTGAAAGACCTTGTGGCGAAATTCAAAGCTCTCATCAAAGAGAAAAAGAACATTGAATTTCCCGAGAATCCGGAGGAACAGCTTTGGGGTGCAATCAACGCTGTTTTCGGCTCGTGGATGGGTGCCCGTGCTGTTACCTATCGCAAGCTTAACAGTATACCAGGTGATTGGGGTACCGCAATCAATGTCCAGGCTATGGTTTTCGGTAACATGGGCGATGACTGTGCTACAGGTGTTGCGTTCACACGTGATCCCGCAACCGGTGAAAATCGCTTCTTCGGAGAGTATCTCGTGAATGCCCAGGGCGAGGATGTTGTGGCAGGTACCCGCACACCACAGCCGGTGAATAAAGCCTCTGTTACCGGAGAGGGACAGGTTACCCTTAAATCCCTTATGCCTGGTCCTTACAATACTTTAGAAGATATCTATCTTAAACTGGAAAAGCACTATACAGACATGCAGGACATAGAATTTACCATCGAGAATGGCAAACTCTGGATGCTTCAGACCCGCACGGGGAAGAGAACTATCCATGCTGCTCTCAAGATCGCCGTTGATATGGTGGATGAGGGTATTATCGATGAAAAAACCGCTGTTATGCGTATAGACCCTGAACAGCTTAATCAGCTTCTTCATCCCATGTTTGATCCCGCATCAAAAAAATCCGCACAGCTTCTCGGGAAGGGTCTTCCTGCATCACCCGGTGCGGCAACAGGCAAAGTCACTTTTCACGCCGATGATGCGATCGAGCTTGCAGAAAAAGGCGAAAAGGTCATACTTGTGCGTATAGAGACATCACCAGAAGACATCGGTGGTATGAATGCGGCAAAGGGTATTCTGACTGCCCGAGGAGGCCGCACATCGCACGCTGCTGTTGTGGCGCGTGGTATGGGCAAATGTTGTGTTGCCGGCTGTGGAGATATCGTTATCGACTATGCCAAAGCTCAATTTACGGGGGGCGGTGAAGTAATCAAAGTTGGTGATTACATTTCTATCGACGGCACGACAGGCGAGGTGCTAAAGGGACAGATTCAAACTATTGACCCTGAAATATCAGGTGATTTCGGTAAATTCATGGCGTGGGCAGATGAGGCTCGACGCCTTAAGGTACGCACCAACGCCGATACTCCCGGGGATGCGGCAAAGGCTGTTGAAATGGGTGCCGAGGGTATCGGCCTCTGCCGTACAGAACACATGTTCTTTGAGGGTGACCGTATTATTGCTGTCCGTGAAATGATACTTGCAAATGACGAGACCGGTCGAAGGAAAGCCCTGGTAAAACTCGAACCAATGCAAAAGAATGATTTCATCGGTATCTTCGAGACTATGGGCGAGCGCCCTGTTACCATACGTCTTCTGGACCCTCCGCTTCACGAGTTCCTTCCCCATGAAGAAGCGCAGCAGAAAGAAATGGCGGATGAAATGGGAGTGAGCCTTAAAACCATCAAAGATAAGGTTGCAAGTCTCCATGAATTTAATCCCATGCTTGGTAACCGCGGCTGCCGTCTGGGCATCAAATACAATGAAATATCAGAGATGCAGGTGAGGGCGATTTTCTCAGCGGCAGTTGAATGCTCGAGGAAAGGCTTGAAAGTTGTTCCGGAGGTCATGATACCGCTTATCGGAACTGTCAATGAATTTATCATTCTTCGTGACATGACTGTGAAGGTTGCTGATGAAATCAAATCATCTTCAGGAGTTGATTTTGATTACATGGTCGGCACAATGATAGAGATTCCGCGTGCGGCCCTCACCGCTGATGAAATCGCTGAGGAAGCTGAATTCTTCAGCTTCGGGACCAACGACCTGACCCAGATGACCTTTGGTTTCAGCCGTGATGATGTCGGTACGTTTATAAAAGTTTATTTAGATAAGGGTGTCCTGCCGGAGGATCCTTTCCAGACCCTGGACCAGGCCGGTGTTGGACAGCTTGTTGAAATGGGTGTCAGGAAGGGACGTGCCTCGCGTCCTGATTTAAAGATAGGAATCTGTGGTGAACACGGCGGCGATCCTGCATCTGTAGAATTCTGCCACAGGGTGGGAATGGATTACGTTTCCTGTTCACCGTTCCGTATCCCGATCGCGCGTCTTGCTGCGGCACAGGCGGCTATTAAGGAATAACAATCACCTCATTTCATATCGGCGCATGATTTCATGTCGGTACATACATGAAAGGAAATTTAATAAGAAAACAACGTGTGAGTATTGCCGCTGGAGCTACCCGTGAAGAAACAGTTAGGAAGGCTCTCGATATTGTTAAGGATGACATACTGGCTAAAATCAGGGGCAGGGTGCTCATCAAACCGAATTTTTTGTCTTCTGTAAAGCATCTTGCTGCGACCCAGGCTGGAGCCGTGCGACCGATTCTTGAATTTTTGCGTGATAACGGCGTGGATCTCATGTCGGTTGTGATAGGCGAAGGGGCATCACGCTCGACACGTCAGGCATACGACAATTTCGGTTATCGTGAACTCGCCAAAGAATTCAACATTGAGCTTGTCGATCTAAACCATAATACTTTCAGCCGGTCGTTTGAACTGTTTACCGAAACACGGGGGATTCATGCGATTGAGTATTCGGATATCGCGGCGAATGCAGAAACCATCATATCCGTGGCGGTTGCAAAAACTCATGACGTCGCTGTCGCCACCCTTTCACTGAAAAATATGATGGGATGCCTGAGGAGAGTGAAGAGGCCGAGGATGCACGGAATCCAACTCGGTTCATTTGCCGAGCTAGCGGGTGAAAAGATGTGGAATGTGATAGAGGACCACTCGTGGATTATAAAGCTCGCATCGGCATTTGTGTTCAAGATTGTGCATATTCACCGGTTACTGGAGAAACATCGACACAAGGGAGCATCGCCGGGATTTCATTCACAGGTGAGAGCCATGGCGGAAAACATCGTACGCCTCGGGGAGGTTCTTATGCCGGATATCGCTGTGATCGATGGTTTTGAGGCAATGGAGGGTGAGGGTCCGGGCGGAGGAACACCGGTAAACATGGGAATCGCTGTAGCAGGTACAGACCCTGTAGCATGTGATGCTGTTATGGCACATTTAATGGGGTTTGATCCGCTTTCAATAGGATATCTGAACCTGGCTGACAAGAAGGGCATGGGTATCGCCGACCTGTCAAAAATTGACTGTGCAGGTGAAAACCTGTCAAACCATATTCATCACATCAAACCCCACAGCAATTATCCTGTCCAACTAAAATGGTGTGAAGCATGGATTCAACCTTCGTAGTCCGCTTTTGCCGATTCATCCTTTTCATCCTTCGCAGTGCTACGGAGAACGGATGTTACGGCGGGCGGAGAACGGAATGTTTAAAAAATCGATTAGAACTATGATGTCAGAAAAAAACCGCTTGCTTGTTATATACCTCTTTATTGCGCTGTTTTGTGTTTATCCACATTCTTGTCCAATTGCAGATGAAATGTCAATACCTGCGTTTACTGTTGCTGATATGCTTCCGGGTAACGCCGGTATTTCAATCCTGCGTTATGGATCGTTCGGCCTCGGAGCCTATCCATACAGTTACACGTTGCCTATGGCCGGATTGAAAGTTTTTATAGATGGTGTGCCACTGAAAAGTTTTTCGCCTTTTGGACCTGATCTTGAGCTTATTCCTTTTATATATGCTGATTCTCTGGAATATCGTTCAACCTGGGTTCACGGCGGTATGCGTGCACTGAATATCAATACGAAAGCCGTCACAGAAGATAAACTGTTAACTACAACGCGTTTCCTGCTGGGCTCACGTCGCCGGTTCAATTATAATGCCTCATTCAGGCGTAAATTAGGTAAGAATTCAGACACTTCGACAAGCTCAGTGTTTTTTAGCGGATCATCGAATGGAATTCACGGAAGCGAGGATACTGAGGAAAATTCCGCACGAAATTATTTTGCAAGGTATCAACGTTTTCTGGAAAATAACGGCATAGTTCATTTTTCACTTCATACTTTTAGAGATCGTGACGGCCTTGTTGATCTTGACAGACGGTCTCATATGGGGCAGCGTAAAACTGACAATATTGCAGTTTCTATCGGATTTAATGAATATCCCATTGGCACTAAAACAAACGTTTCCTCAACCTTATATTATAACTCCGTCAATTCACGATTCGACAGGTATGGTTTCCGTAAAAGCCTGGACGATAATTCGGCAGGATTGCATGTGGCTGTGTCAACAAAAAGGGGAAACACAAATTATGGTTTTAATGCTTCGCATGATACACAGTATTTTGATTCACGGATTCACGACGATTTCTGGTCGAGAAGTACAACTGATGTATCGACCTCATTCTTATGGAAAAACGACAGGTTTAGAGTAATGTTAAATGGTGGTTTATTGAATTCAACTAAATATGGTAACGGAACGAAAATTGAGGGGAAACTAACTCTATTGACTGAAAATGAACAGGAACTTGTTTTGCGGGGTTTCATAACTGATGAATTTCCTGATACAGGCAAGGAATATTACACATCACTGGTTTTCAGCGATACCACAATCGTTTATGATCTTGACAAATATACCATTTCCGAAATTGAAATTGGAGTACATTTGAAAAAGAATTATTGCAGTATAGGGTTATTCGGTTTTGGATCATCATCCAAACTTCCATTATTCATGCCATCTACAGCAGTAATGTCCGTTCCCCGTAATAATACTGCGAAGAATGAAACAGAACCTGTAGCTGGACAGGAACCGTTTTCATCGCGATATTATATGAGTCCTGAAAGGGGAGTATTTGGTTATAGAATTTATTTCAATGCGCGTTTTGGAGAAAGGTTAAGATGTGATATTATGTCGAATTGGAGCCAGAGGACAGCTTCAATAAGGCGCAAGCGTCATGACAATGGAGCATACCCTTCATGTGAGTTTTTTTCGGATGTAAGATTATCCCGAAAATTTTTTAATGAACGACTCACATCAATTGTTTTTGGAAGTGCGAGATTAAATCGGTGGAATGATGATTATACAAACCCGTTCGGCAATTATTTTTTGCTTGACAGCGGTTTATCTATACAAGTCAGCACACTCGAACTGTTTTATAAGATTGAAAATATTACAAATGAAAATATCAGGTGGTTCAATACACTTGGCTGGCAGGGTAGAAATTCCATGTGGGGTTTACAGTGGAAATTCTATAATTGATCCGTTCTCCGTAGTAGTCTTACTACGAAGGATGAATATGAAACTTTTAGTGTTATACGCACTCTTTGAGTATGATAACTGAATAATCCAAGAGATATATATGCAAGATGTAATAGAAAGAATTAAAGAACGGGCGATTCTTGTTGGATTGGGGAAAGATTACGTTTCATTTTCCGGTCATGATCCATTCGAGGAACTTCGACTTTTAGTTGATACAGCCGGAGCGGATGTTGTTGGAAGAATCACTCAGTCACGTCCCGAGATTAATCCTGCATATTTTATCGGCAGGGGGAAGGTCGACGAACTGAGGGCAGAAGTGGAACAGAATAAAGCGAACGTGGTTGTATTTGATAGTGATTTGACTCCGGCTCAGGCATCAAATCTTGAAAAAATGCTTGCTGTCAAAATTATTGACCGATCTGGGCTTATACTTGATATTTTTGCCCAGAGAGCAAGGACACGCGAAGCAAAAACTCAGGTTGAGCTTGCCCAGTTAAAGTACCTGCTGCCACGCCTGACAAGGCAGTGGACACATCTTTCACGGCAGCAGGGCGGAATTGGCATAAGAGGTCCTGGAGAAACTCAGCTTGAGGTCGACCGCCGCCGAGTACGACAACGTATATCGCATTTGACAGATGTTCTTAAAAAGATAGAGACCAGGCACTCTACTAGTAGAAAAAAAAGATTGAGGTGTTTCAAGGTGGCTCTGGTCGGATATACTAACACCGGTAAGTCTACGCTTCTCAATGCATTAAGTGGTGCCGGTGTTCCGGTGGAGAACAAGCTTTTTAAGACACTCGATTCAGTTACACGTCAGATGAGACTTGATTCTTCAAGGGAAATACTGATTTCCGATACGGTTGGTTTTATACGTAATCTGCCCCATGATTTAATTGCTTCATTTAAATCCACTCTTGATGATGTGAGAGATGCAGATGCACTGCTCCATGTAGTCGATATAAACAATCCAGAATGGGAAAAACAGATCGAGGTCGTTGCAGGTGTTCTTTCAGATCTTGGTGTAGCAGAAACCGAAACCATCTTTGTTTTTAATAAAATAGATCGTATCTCAAATCCTTCGTTACTAAATTCACTTGCCGGGCGTTATGCTAAAGTTGTTTCTGTTTCAGGGAAATATGGACAGGGGGTCGATGTTTTGAAGAATTTACTGATAAAGACGATGATGAAAGACCAGTGTAAGTTTAAACTGGAATTCGGTCCTGATGACAACCGTCTCATGAGCGATGTTTATCGTTATGGCACCATTATTGAAACTCATGGTAATAAAGACAAAGTGGAACTCACTTTTACAATTCCAAGGTTTCTGGCTGACAGGCTCGGGCTTTTGAATAAAGACACAGAATTGATTTGAATATCACTTGACAGATATTACGATTATTTTCTATATTTGGAGATGATGGGCGATTAGCTCAGATGGTTAGAGTGCCTGCTTGACATGCAGGAAGTCACTGGTTCAATTCCAGTATCGCCCACCATTAAAAACAATGACTTAAGACGTTTTCTAACATGCAGGCAGTCACTTAAAAAAGAGTTTATTTGCCTTCCTCAATTTTAACCTTAATATTTGTAGATATTGAGGTTTTTTAATTTTTCTGCTGAAATACTTCTGTTTTACTCCCTTGAAATTTAATTTCTGATAATCTTCATTTACAGATAAACAAAATTTTGAAATACTTGACAAGCTATAGTATAATCATTTTATTGTTATTACTTGGTATAGGCTTTTATTATTCATTATTTTCATTATAAACTCATAAGGGGGATAAAATGGCATTCTGTTATTGCAGATTTATTCTAGCAGCCCTTGTTATTGTTTTTGCTTGGTGGCATGTATCTTGGGCACCTATTGCTCTAACTGTTATTGGAGCTTTGCTAGTAATTCTGACATTAAAAAGGGATTTTTGCTGTTGTATGGTAAAAAAAGAAGGGAATAAGGAAAAATCTGAGGATATTTAGCAATAATGCATAATCCCTTATTTAATAGATTTGTGTGTTATTTGTTCTTTTTAATTTCATATTCAACTCAAGTATGATATTTGAAATACTATTTAATAGGCAAAAAGATTGAAAACGTTGTTCCTTTTTGTTCTTCACTTTTAACCTCAAATCTACCATTATGCTTTTGAATGATGTTGTAAGCTGTCGATAATCCGAATCCCATTTTTGCCTTCGACTGGTCGGCAGAAAAACCAAGATCAAATATTTTTTCCAGTTTGTCAGCAGGTATTCCTATACCGTTATCAGAAAAACTAATACAAATTTCATTGTTTTGTTTGATAGTCTTGATTCTAATTGTGCCGGTACCTTTAATTGCCTCTATCGAATTCTTCAATAAGTTCATAAAAACCTGATTTAACAGGCCGGGATAACATGGAATTTTAGGAATGTCGTTATATTCTTTTTCTATATTTATTCTATTCTTAAACATTTTATCAAGTAATACCAGCGAACTGTCGATGCCTTCACGGACATCTGCAATCTGGAATTCCGCTTCATCGAGACGTGCAAAATTTTTAAGATTTTTTACAATATTCGATACACGGCTTCCGGCTTCGCTGATTACTCCCGTATTTGCTTTAAAAACTTTCTGTATTTTCTGATATGATCGGTTGTTTTTAAAATCTTCCAAAGTATTACTGTCTTCTATACATTCATCTATTTTCTGGATAAACTTTGAGATTAGATCATTTGCACTTTTTATAGCTCCGATTGGATTGTTTATCTCATGAGCAATCCCTGCAGTAAGTTCTCCGAGTGAAGCCATTTTTTCAGATTGTATGAGTTCCGCCTGGGTATTTCTTAGTTCTTCAAGAGTAGTTTCAAGTTTACTGTTAGTTACTTTTAAATTGATTACTAATTTTTCAGCCCTGGCATGCTCTTTTTGAAAAGCGTTTAAAAAATACATCATGGTAATAAAAATGGTTATCGAAAGCGTAATGATATTTATGCCATGACCTACAATTAATTCCTTATACACTACAGGGCCAGCAAATTGTAATAAGTATTCATCAAGATATAAGGAGACAACGAGAAGAGCCAGATAAGCAAAGAACCACCACATCGCTTTTCTGATATTCTGAAACATCAGCGAGCCAAACGGAGCCAGAATCGACCAGAATATAAGAGTTACAGAACCGGGTGCAGTAAAACCTCCAATACTCCATTGAAAAAGAACGGGTATTAATAGTATCAAAAATAAGAATGAATAAAGAAGTATAGCAAAACATTTAGTAATAAAATATGTTAATATCGCTATTCCGCTAATTATTGAAAAAGTATATGGTATTATTATTGTAATGATAGGGTCTGAAATAACATAATTATTTGTGCCACTTATAATACCTGTGATGCAACAAAAAAAGGTTATCACAACTAAAGTTACTTTACGTCGCCGTTCCTCCGGGGAATCTGTATATAGAGTAAAAACCATCTCCAAACGATTCCACAAATTGAAAAAAAAGAGCTTCATATTTTATCTCCCGAAAATATTTTTTTATATTGTGCCGATATACTACATAAAATTTCAATAATATACAATCTTTTCAGATATAAATCAGTGGACAAGTGTTTCCACTTATCTGATTTCCAGCATATATTTTAAATAAAGACTTTGATAATCCAAAGGAAAAAGGTTAAACAGAAATGATATTTACCAGCAAAACAACTGCTCCAAGCTAAGAATATTGCAATCGAACATACCATTAACAATTAACCTCTCATACCCTTTCTTTTGCTTTTCTTGAAGCTATCATTGGGGTAATGTATTTAGATCTTATTATCAGTCGCCTAGTAGGTATGTTTATCATATACTCAACAAAAAAAGAATAAAAATGAAGATTATAAATAAAACATACAATTTGAATAGGATATAGTTATTATATAAGTAGTAGCGTTGTCTGAGTAAGAGTTCCTGATATCTGACTTTATTCAAGTTTCAATTATTTAACTCCGAAACTGCTGTATGTAAAAGAAAAAAATGTTGGTTTTCTAAAAAGCTATTCATCAGAATTACTTTCACTCCACCCTTAACATAAGAAAAATTATTTATAAAAGGGGGTATTTATATGAATATAAAAGGGAAAAATTGCTTGATCACTGGTGCGAACACAGGTTTAGGACTCGCTGTATCAAAAAAATTTGCGAATATGGGTGCAAATACAATATTGCTTTGCCGAAACAAAGAAAAAGGCGAAAATGCTGTTCATGAGATTATAAAAGAAACACCAAACGCTTCGGTTGAATTAATGATTTGTGATTTGTCGTCCATGAAATCAATTAGAAGCTTTATTGAAAAATTTAAAGGGAAATATTCAAAACTCGACATACTTTATAATAATGCTGCGGTTATGAAAAAGAAACGCACGGTTACTGAAGATGGTTTTGAGATGATGTTTCAGGTTAATTATTTGGCATCATTTATACTCATGAACTCTTTTCTTGAATTACTAAAGAATGGCTCGTTACCTTATATCATAAACAACGGAAGGCCAGCGGACAAGTATCGTCTAGATATGGACGATTTACAATTCTTAAATAATTACCACATGTATCATTCATTTTTTAAAACAAAGCTCTGTCTTCTTTTTGCAAGTCTTGAGCTTTCACGGAGACATGAAAGTGATGGCATTACAGTAACAATGATCGATCCCGGACCTTTTAAGTCCGATCTGGTGAGGGACGTACCACTAATGGGATGGATTAAAAACTTATTCTCATCCCCCGTGGATAAAGCTGCTGAAAATATTCTATTTCATATCACTTCGGATGAAGCGAAGAATAAAAACGGAAAGGTATTCAAGGAAAAGCAAGAAAAACCTCTCACAGAATATTGGAAGGATACTAGTGTTAGTGAACGTTTATGGTCTATTACGGAATCGTTAATCAAAAATATTTAGAATTACCGATAATTGTTATTGTTAATGAATTATAGAGCCCTAATTAAATATGATGAATTCTGGCTAACAATCGGCTGTAGTGGATTGAAAAACGCAAGTTTTTTTCAATAGATTTAATTTTAGTGGAAATACTTATTCAAGGTTAGGTGGCGTCTAGATTTTCAACCACTGAGACAAGCCGTTAGGTTTTGCAAACTTATAAGATAGATTGTGGTGAACTACACTAAAGTAATCTTGGAGGAATGTTTTTGAAAGCAATTGTATACACAAAATACGGACTACCGGAAGTTCTTCAACTCAAAGAGATAGAAAAACCTACTCCCAAGGACAATGAAGTACTCATCAAAATATTTGCGACAACAGTAAATCGAACCGACTGTGCAACAATTAGAGCTAAACCTTTTTTTAGTAGATTTTTTACAGGTATATTCAAACCAAATAAACAGATTCCTGGAACTGAATTCGCTGGCAAAATTGAAGCTGTTGGGGAAAACGTATCGTCTTATAAAGTCAGCGATAAGGTTTTTGGATTTGATGACGCAGGTTCAGGATCTCATGCCCAATACATGATAATAGTAGAAGATAAAGCTCTGACAACAATGCCAAAAAATATAACATACGAGCAGGCTGCAGCGAGTATTGAAGGTGCGCATTATGCTTATAATTTTATTAACAAAGTGGACCTTAAAAGTGGGCAAAAAGTTCTCGTTAATGGCGCAACAGGGGGTATTGGTTCAGCGGCAGTTCAACTTCTAAAACATTTTGGGGTTAATGTTACTGCAGTGTGCAAGGGGAAAGATTTTGAATTAGTAAAATCATTAGGAGCTGAAAAAGTAATTGATTATATAAAAGAGGATTTTACAAAAGATAATCAAAAATATAACTATATTTTTGACGCTGTTGGCAAAAGTTCATTTGCTAAATGCAAACCATTGTTACAACCTGGTGGCGTTTATATTTCATCAGAATTAGGTTTTATGGCTCAAAATATTTTCTTTGCGCTTATAAAGCCAATAATTGGAAACAAAAAAGTCATATTTCCGCTCCCTACAGATTGTAAAAGAAGTATACTTTTTATTAAAAAGCTCATTGAGAAAGGAAAATTCAAAACAGTAATAGATAGAAAATATCCGCTAGAACAGATTGTCGAGGCGTATAGGTATGTCGAAAAAGGTCAGAAAAAGGGAAATGTAGTAATAACTTTGGAACATAATAATAAAACCTAACTCGGGCTTCAATCCGACCGGGAAGGCGCGAGGTTCCCTTAATTTCTGCATTTTGTGGCATGGCTCGGAGTAATCTCTGCTTAAGTCTCGTCGGTAGCTTAAGCCCAATACGTTCAGCGATAATATGTTTCTGGGAAGTTTAACGTCAACAAAATATACTACGTACCAGGTTGCCTATTCATAGTTTTTGCTTTAAAAAATCACCTGAAAAATTACTCTCAAATTATCCCCGTTTAATCCCGTGAGCATTTGACTATAAATTCTGGTGACTATAAGCAGTTGTTAATACATATATTAGATAAACTCTAATTTACAAGGGATACGGGAATCGAATCCGCGTCCTTTTTACATTATGATAGAAGTTTCTTTAGAAAAAAGGTGGTTTGCTGAGATATTGGCCAGGATAAAACGATTACGATGCTATTCAGTCTAACCACACTGTTATTAGGATTGATTCACTGGATACGTGTCTCCCAAATGAAGTATTTCTTTGTTTTTCAATCATATTATTAGCAAAATTTAAAGATTAGCATGTAGAAAATACTTGATAAATATTAATGAACTACCCCGCAGCAAGCTGCGAGGTATCAAATAATTTTTCAAACCATGTCATCAAGAAATGAAAGTTGGGCGTTATAGATTTTTTGATACCGCTTGCCCTGCTTTTCAACGTAGGTACGGATTACATCTTCATTGGCATAAGCACCCACAGTGTTTATATAGTAACCAGTCGTCCATATTTGACCGCCCCAAAGGACTTTCTTTACTTCCGGATTCTGGCGGTATATCTCTCTGGCCGTAATACTCTTGATTATCTGGACAATCCTGCCCGGTGGTATCGTCGGGACACTCTGTACGAGAAAATGAACATGATCCTCATCAACACCAATTTCGATAAAACCAATCTCGTACCTATCACCTATTCCCAAGCAGGCTTCTTTCAGTGTCACCTCAACTGCTTGGGTGATTACCTTCCGGCGGTATTTTGACGGAAATACTATATGATACAGCAATAGACTCTTATTATGTCGTCTCAGTATGTGTTCGCTCATACTCCACAAGATAACCCCGCAGCAAGCTGCGAGGAATTCTTTTGATTAAAATTAAAACAATTTCTTGATGAAAAATTGATTACATCACTTAATACAAAAGCTATGAAAGGAAGATTGTATATTCTAACAAATAAAGCAAGAAGACTGCTTGGAATAGAATCTTTTAATAAAAATACTCGTGTTGACTGGAAAATTGTAGGATGGATAATGGCAAGTCCCAAACAAAGACTATCAGTTTTAAAGTCTATGGATTCAAAGAAAAGAACTTCTGAAGATATCAGATTAAGAGCATCAAAATATAATCCTCATCTCACGAGAATAAGCACAAAGCAAATCCTGAATGAACTCATCAGCAGAGGATTGATTGAAACTGAAATGAATGGAAGGAAAAGATATTATTGGTTAGGGAATAGTGGATTTATATTAGCAAATGAAATTTCTATTATAAAGGAATGTCAGATTAATTCGTAAATAATACAGTTAATCTCCTTCCCTCCAAACTTTCCTAACTTCTGGTAAAGGATCATTTTGGCAAATATTTTTCCATTTAATAAGTATCTCAGGAATTATCTTATTATTATTTGAAAGATTGATAAAAAGTCTATATGCAAGCTCAGCAACTAGTTCTCGATATATAGGACGATCAGGTATTGAAATAGCTAGAGATTGTACACTTGTTGTTTCTAAAAGCATCTTTTTATGTATTTCAGTTTCTGTTATTAAGTACTCAAGGGCTATATATAGAGATTCAAATTGTATTTTGTTCAGCAAGTTAGGCATCCTCTTAATAATAACACCCAGCTGACCTATCGCAGAATCTAAACCGGGCTGTCTACGAGTAACCACACGGTTTATAAGTTCATTTAACAGATCTTTGGGGGGCTTGGGTATTCTTTTCCTATTACTATAAACTAACCAATAATAAAGTCCTTTAATCGAATCCCTAATTTCTTCTTTTTTTATTGAGATTAAACTTTTGCGGAATTTTATAGCAATCTCATTATATAAGGTCGGGTCTATGAGTAACAAAATAGGCGATGCATTTAATATATTAATATCCTTTTGATCCATCTCTAATAAAAGTCTTTTGGCAAGAGATTTTATTTCCTCATCAGCATTTGCTAATTTGGGTAAAATTATTATTGCCATTAACTCTACTAAAAATGAAAACTGCTCACGAAGAGTATCTGTTATGTCTAAGAAGATATTAATATTTCTATCTTCTAACTCTTCTTTTTCATCATCCCACCAAGATACTGCTTTCTTAAGCAATTGTATAACCTCATCAGAAGACCAGTCCACAAACCAACTTTTATCAACTTTTGAGGAAAATAAAGGTGCAGTGCTCCCTAACCATTCTTGCATATGACGTTTATCTAGAGGGAATCTAAAGTGAGACTTCCGAGGGAAATCCATTGAAAGGAGTGTCTTGCGGAAATTTCTTTTAGCCGTTCCTTTATTTATTTCAGGAAGACTAAGGAAAGAAAAATCGTATAAGCCTGTATCAGAAGGAAGACCTTTTTCTGGGTCAATTCTTGACCATAAAGCTTCTCCAAAAGTTTTCTTCTCATTTTTAGTTAATCCACCGATATAATAGAGTTTTACTAACCTTATTATGGCTCTTATTCTTGCTTCGGGAGTACCTTTTTTTATAATACTAAGAAGATTTTCAATTGGAGAAGACCACTCAGAGCGATCAAAGTCAGGACTTAGTCTTGTACCATCCAAACATTCAATATAATTAAATGGTTCAATCCATTGTTGAGCTAACTTTACCACGAATCCACTTTCTGTAGGAATAGGCAATGAAAGCAGTTCAGGTATTCTTTTAAATATCTCTGATTGTGGCATTGTATTTAAAATTTCATTAAAAAAAACTTTAACGCAATCATGGAAAAAATGATATTGAGAAAAAAGTGGATTTTTATACATATCAGTTATAAAATTGAATAATTTATTAAGTTCTTCATTTGTAAAACGGATACAAAGACGTGATAGTAATTCTGAAAGAATAATAACTTGTCGTTGAGAAAAGCTTGCTACAAGTAATCCTATTTGCTGTGGATTATTATTCAAATCTTTAATAGCCTGTAATATTGAATTCATTAATACTTGAGTCCAATAATCTACTTCATCTTGCTCAAGTGATGCTATTCGAACACGATTGAACCATTCCTTGATTTCTTTTTCTTTTCCAGTTCTAATCATAGAACATAGGGACCAACGAGGAGCAAATGGCTCAATCCATTTTGCTGAATTTAATACTGAATCTAAAAACATAGACACTGCACCGCATTTAATCGGTAGTGCACCTTCTTCTAACATGCGAAGAAATGCAAATGCTGGAAGATATGCAGAAAAGTTATAACCGGATGAAAAATGATGTGTTACTTTGGTTCTCTTTAGATCAAATTCCTTTTTAATCTCTTTCCTTGGTATCGGACTTGGAGAAGGCTGTTTTACAATCGAACCTAACAATTCAATTTCTGGCCAGGGATTACATTGGTAATTTCCTAATTTCTCCCAACGATCCCTGTAATTTCCTATAAAATCTCTTGGAACTCCCCATTTATTATCTTTTATGGATTTCAATAGCATCATCGCCCATCCTTCTTGTGATAAAAGAGAATAATCCGGGGAATAAGGTTTAAGACGTGTACGAATAAGAGATAATGCTTCTTCTACTATTTTTTCAGCTTCCTTCAACTCCCCAAGTTCAGCAAGTATCGATGCACGTTTAATTTCCCAAAAGGGAAGATCATTTGTTACTGGCCAATTTTCTAATGTTTTACGAATTCTATATTGATCAAAATGGAAAAGGTAAAATAAACTTTCCTCATAAAACCATCGAACTTCCCATTCAGGGCTTTGTTTCAATACTTTTTCTAAACGGTCCATCCATAAGCGAAAACGTTTTTCATCTTGATCTTCTCTGGCTTCTCTTGCAAGAGCAAATGCAAGTTCAACCCAATATTCACAAATCCATTTCCAGTTAAGTTCTTTATTTTCATTTTTATCAGGCTTTACAGTGGAATTTTTCATATTTATCAATTTTGGAAAGGGATTAAAAAGCTCAAGAATCTGAGTAATTTTTTCAACCCATTTCATAAAGAGGGGAGTAAGAGTTATTTCCAAGCGCCAATTTAATTCATACAACAAGAATAAATTTTCAGGAGGAGAGAGATTATCAATTGAATTAAGTACTGGTTCAATCCAGTATTCAGTGTATCTCCAAATTGTATCTCTTTTATCTTTATGAGCAATAACCCAGCCGGGATATTCCAGCCTTTTAGAACGCCATGTTTCATAAACTTTTTTCAGGTCATCTGTCTTTAAAGGTCCTGTATTTGGTTGTATCTTTCCGAGATCAGATAAAGGTTTTGGGCCAGAAATTATGTTTGGCAGGTCATCACTTGGTTTCCAAATACTCCCACCAGCGGGAACCGGCCAACTCATATTATTAGGTGGAGCACCATTCATTAGGATCAATAAAAACCATTCAATAGCTTTTGAAAAGCGTACATCATTAACTGGCCACACTGATTCAGGAAACATAGGAGAAAGATCTATAGGAATAATATTTCTATTCTTGAGTAATTGTCTTTGTGAGGGTGAAAGATTTAAAAGACCACAGAGATAAATTGGTGGTGCAGCGGAACCTAAATTATCACGTACCCATCCGGACCAATAGAGAAAGTTAGGATCATCCCCAGAAAAACCAATTAAACATAAAGTATTTTCCATAATCGATTGTTGGACCATATTCACAAAGGGAGCAAATTTTGTTGGATAAGTACGGTAATCTTCCTCCGTTATAATAAAAGGCCTATGAGATGGGAAACTTCCATGTAGCTTCGCGATTCTAGGTTTCATCCTTCCTGGGATATCTGATGCAGTCAATACAAGATCATATTTTCTATCATGAACGCTTGGTTGTGTTCTTTCCAACAAAGTATCATAATTAGTTGTAAAAACATCTGACCATGGAAGAGAGAGTAATAAAGTATGCAACCAACTAGGAAAATAATTTTTGTCTGGGATTGATTGTAAAAGAAGGTCATCAAGTGCTTGTCGACTATAGTAAACTTCATATTCGTTCGCTAATTTAATCGCTTCAACTGGATGAATTTGCTTCTTATTGTTTTGTTCAAGTGGATTAAGAGAACTATAAATATTTTTTGCAAGTTCACTCCATAATGGAAAAGGTGGAGTAGATGATGATATTCGGCCAGCATTTCTACTAAAACCAGTTCCAATCATAACGGATGCTTGACCAAATTCGCGACCGTTCCAAAGGCACTTTCTTATTTGCTCAATATGATTTTGATCCGGAAAAACATTTTGTTTACTCAATGTTTATTTTTCCTATTCCAAAGATGTTATCATTATTATCTAATTTAAATAAACTTATTAAAAATGTAAATATTGCTCAATTATTCATGATGTTGAAAAAGCTATTTGCAATCTTCCATTGCCGTTAGAAGCAGGACAGCCTGAAGTACTATTTTAACATATTTATATAATAATTTGAAAGTTAATATTAAACTAAATCATAGATTTGTTCCTATATATTAATGTTTTCTTAATTAATTCATTTCCTCCACAACTCCATCAAATTCTTTCCAAGTCCTTTTTTCATCATTGCTTTTAGAAGAGCTTCTTGAACATTTTCTTCCAACATAAGAGAAGATGCAATATCATCAAATCCTTTTCTTTTATCATCAAGCTCAACTGCTGTTTTCATATCCAAGATACTACCACAGTTTTTGCAGAACAAGTGTTCTTTGGGATTTATCTGCTTACATCTTGGGCAATTCTTGATTTTTGCTTCCCTTTTATTTTCTGATGTTTTAATTCCATGTATTTCAAGCATAATATCATTAACATCCTGAGAAACTAAGTGAGAGTATTCAGAAAGCATTTTACTACTCGGTACCCAGCCAAAGTACACTTTTGCCTGTGATTCATTAATTTGCTTATTACGAAGTAAATGAGTTGCACGTGTGTGGCGAAATAAATGGGGATATATTCTCTTCTTAATTTGTGCTCTTTCTTTCAATCGTAATACTAAAGCTCTAAAAGCAGCATACATCATTCTTTCATTTTTATTTCTGTTTCCAAGCATTATCCAGAGGGGTGCATTTGGATTATTGTTCATAGGATGAATATTCAACCAGGAACTTAAGTGAGGATCAGAAATTACAATTCTTGGTGTTCTGTGACCTGTTTTACCGCTTAGATCAATAATAAAGCTGTATTTATCTCGCGAAACATCTTTGATTCTTAATGAGCCAATTTCACCAATTCTCGCCCCTAATTCATAAAGCATTGAAATAAAAGCTTTATCACGAGGATGCTCTGCAACATTTATCAGTTTTTCAATTTCAGGCTCTGTTAATATATCAGACGCATTGATTCTTGGTTGGTCTTTCGACTTTATGCTTACTTTCATCCAGCTGATAATTTCAGGATAGTCTTGAATGTCTTTATATTCATCTCCATAAGCGAGCCATTTGTAAAATTTTTTTATGATTGCTTTATAAGTATGTTTTGTTGCTATTGACCATTCTTTTTTTGTATCGATTTTTAAAACAACATTTTTTAAATCATCTTTTGAAGCTTTATCAAAATCTACATCAAGAAACTTAGAAATTGTATTAAGAGTTCCGATAATTCTGATTCGCCTTGATATACTAAGATTCTCAAGAGCACATGTCCTATCAAATTTCTGTATTAATTCTTTGTTTTTGTTTGAGATTCCAGATTTTTCTAAGGTACATAGTGAACTCTTATATCTTTTCTCATAGTCGTGGATATCAAATTTGGGATTCATACAACTTGTATACATGCCATACTTCTATTTAAAGCTTTCGACATGTACAAGTTGTTTGACGCCCTGGCCGGAGATTGAATAACTTGTTTATATTAAGGGCGCATGAAATATAGATCCCTATCGACGATAAACTTAATTTTCACTTTCTGTTGATATTTTATATTTTAATGGCGAGGTGTAAATGTAGACAAGCTGTTTCATCCATTGAGGAATATGATGGTCGAGTTTAGTTAAATAATCCTGCTTATAATTCTTTCGATTATCACGATTATAATAGTTTGCCATTTTATTAGAAAAATTAATTTTTTATTTATTTTGAATAATTATTTCCATTAAGCGTATCATAATAGTAGCATCGTTTGTCTTTTATGGCATAATTGAGTTTCATGCTTAAGTCTCCGATAACACTTTTTATATCAGATCATTTTTATCTATGTTTAAAATTCTTTAGGCATCCTTGTAATCGTAATCGTATAAAATTATGTGATTACTCTTATTATATTCAATAAAATATTTTTTCTTTGAAGGGATCGATTTGTATACTTCTTTGCTAAGTTGAAAGTCAGCTACTATATCTCCTTTCGAATGAATCCAAAGTGTTTCACATGTAACACTTTTACCTTTATCTGTTGCAATACTTCCAATTTTAGAAAGTTCTCCTATTGATTTCGTTGGGAGGCTTTTATAAGCAACGTATCTCTTGAGTCCATCTGGATCATTTATCTGTCCTATCTTTGGTTTTTTAACAAAAGGTATAATCTTTGTAAGTCGATTCGCCCATTTTTCTGGTTTGCCAAAATAGAACCACTTTTCTTTTACTTTGAAATATGGACTTATAAGAACTAATTTATTCACATCTTTTTCTGCAGCAATAAACAACGCTATTGCTCCTCCCATGGAAAAACCAACAACTGAAACCTCGTTATATTCTTTTTTTAATTCTTTATATGCAGAAAATGATTCTTTTAACCATTCATCTACAGTGACATCTTTCAAATCTTTGGGAGTTGTTCCGTGTCCAGGTAAAATGATACTTCTAAAAGCATGATCCCCTTTTTCAAGGGCGTCAGTTAGTGGTTTCAAATCAACAGGTGAACCTCCAAAA
>JBHPFF010000007.1:0-47324 GCA_042572165.1 Candidatus Latescibacterota bacterium
GGTATGGAAATAATAATCAGGTGAATGAGTTTTGCTCTTCCGATGAAAAGTACATATAATCCTGTTATTAGCAGCAGCCCTGAAATTCCGAGATCCGGTTCGAGAACAACGAGGATAAAGGAAAGTCCTATTGTTCCCAGCAGGGGAAGAAATCCCTTTTTGAAATCACGCACTTTTTCATCCATCTTCATAATAGCCGAGGAGAGGTAAATAATCATGATAATTTTCATAAACTCAGATGGCTGGAAAGAAAATTTCCCGATACGGAGCCATCTGTGTGCACCTTCATAATCCAACAAATATTTCTGAACAATAAGTATGCTTAGCATGATATAGCCGAGTATAAGCAAAGCTGTTCCGAGTTTTGCATACCCGCGGTAGTTTACCTTAGTAAGAAACATCATGACAAAGAGACCTATCAACAGGTTAAATGCCTGTTTTTTAAAATAAAATGAACCATAACCAAGCTTGTCCAGAGAGAGATACATACTGGCACTGTATACCATGACAAGGCCAATACCCGCTAAGATAATCGCACTGATCAAAAACCAGAAATCTACAGTCTGATGTTCTTCCATAAATCCACTTCTACCTTATCTTAAACGTTGTTAACGAGAGAACTGCCAGAAGCAATCCGATAATCCAGAACCTCACAACAACTTGCTCTTCCGCCCATCCCTTCAATTCATAGTGATGATGTATAGGCGCCATTCTGAAAACTCTCTTTCGTCGGAGCTTATATGAAACAACCTGAATAATGACAGATAGAACCTCAATAACAAAAACACCACCGATGACGATAAGGAGAATTTCCGTTTTGCTCAAAATAGCTATAGCACCGAGCGCCCCCCCGAGGGCAAGAGCGCCTGTGTCACCCATAAAAATCTTCGCCGGATGAAAATTGTACCAGAGAAATCCGAGTGAAGCGCCAAGTATTGCAAGACAAAATACCGTCAACTCACCGCAACCGGGCAGATAGAATACACCGAGATATTCAGCTGTGGTTATACGGCCCAATATGTAACAGATAATTGCGTATGCACTTGCCGCTATGGCCACTAAACCGATAGCCAGACCGTCAAGTCCGTCAGTAAGATTAACCGCATTCGATGTCGCTGTGATTACCAGTGTTACCATCGGTATGTAGATGAACCAGTGAGAATAGTCGAATGCATAATTTTTGAAAAACGGAATCAGTGTCATGGTAGAGTAGTGATCGTTCACATGGTTAAAATAGAGGATACTCCCGATAATAAAGCCGAGAATGATCTGACCCACTAGTTTGTACTTTGCAATAAGTCCTCTGGATATGTTGAGTTTAGCCTTAAAGTAGTCATCAAGAAATCCAACCATGCCCATCCAAACCGTTGAGAAAAGAGCAATAATAACATAATAATTATCGAGTCTCGCCCATAGCAGAGTGGGTAGAACTATCCCCCCAAGAATAATAAGACCACCCATTGTCGGAGTTCCCTCTTTAACTTTGTGGCTCTGGGGGCCGTCATCGCGAATTTTTTCATTTATTTGCCATTTTTTCAGAAATTTAATAATTCTCGGCCCGAGTATAAAAGATATGATAAGTGCGGTTATCATTCCGTAACCGGCACGGAACGTAATGTATTTGAATATATTCAACACCGTAAACTTATTAATTAACGGGACAAACAGGTGATAAAACATCATTCGACTCCATCAGTAAGTTTCAGTATCTTTTCCATGCCAACAGCCCGCGAACCTTTTACAAGAATGAGATCGCCCGGACGTTTGATCTCATTGATAAAAAGCGCAGCGCTTTCTGCATCCTTAAAGCTCCGTATCTTCTCGGGATTCATGCCACCCTCACAGGCCCCATGATAATACAGGGAGGTATATTTGCCCGCGAAACAGAGCCATTCTAATCCCATACTGCCAAACAGGTTCCCAATCCTTACATGCAATTCTTCCGAAAATCTACCCAGTTCAAGCATATCACCAAGAACAGCGATTTTCCTATTCTCTTCTGTGATTTCGATTGACCTGAGGACTTCCGCAGCGCCTTCCATGGAAAACGGATTGGCGTTGTATGAATCGTCAATAAAACTAACTCCATTTTTCTTAACTATTTGCATTCTCATGGATGGTGCGGTAAACCTTTCAAGCGACTCAACCGCTTGTTTTGCTTCCACATCCATTAGCCTTCCGACAGCATATGCCGCCAGAGTATTATAAACGTTGTGCATTCCGGGTACTTTTAACATTACCCGGTGACCGTCAATATAATATGAAGCACAGCCGTCTGGATGTATTTCCACATTTTCAGCGTGGTAATCCGCCTGATTGTTGATACCGAATTTCACAACCGGGCACGGGGAGTGGAGTTCACTCGGTTTCAATAATTCATCATCACCGTTAATAACCGCTTTCCCATTCTTATCAAGTGTGTTGAGGAGTTCCATTTTCGCATCCGCCACAGCATTTATATCGGAAAAGAATTCCAGGTGACCCGGACCGATATTCAAAATGACTCCTATATGAGGCTGAACAATACCGCCCAGGTAGCTAATCTCGCCCGGAGCGTTCATTCCCAGTTCAAAGACCGCGCATTCGTGGGTGTCATCGAGACCGAAAACTGAAAGAGGCAGACCGATATGATTGTTGAAATTATCACGAGTGCCATGAACTCTCCAGCGGCTTTTGAGAACAGAAAGCATCATTTCCCTGGAGGTTGTTTTACCGTTTGTTCCGGTAAGTGCAATGACTTTGCCCTCGAACAGACAGCGATAATCTCTCGCTGTATCACCGAGAGCACGCAGGGTATCACCGACCGGTATCACCGGCAATTCTCTATGTTCTGTTTTCACTGAATCCTTATTCACGACAGAGCAGAGGACTCCACTCTCCAGTGCATTTTCAACGTAATCAGCACCGTCAAACCTTTCCCCCCTGAGAGCAAAGAACACGCTATTCCTCTTTATGGTACGAGAGTCTGTTGATACTCCGCTTATTTCCTTTTTAAGGAGGGCATCAGGGAAACCCGCAGGGTTGATTTTTAGTGATTTTAATAATCTTTCTACTGTATACTGTTTCAGCATCATAAATTCCTGAGTATATCATGCGCTGTTTCGACATCATCAAAATGCTTTTTCTCGGTACCGACTATCTGGTAATCTTCATGACCCTTACCGGCAATAACGACAGTATCTCCACGTCCGGCCATGTGAAAAGCTTTTGTAATCGCTTCTTTTCTGTCGGGGCACTCTTTGTAACTCTCAGATATCCCTGTCATTATATCCGAGATAATCGAAAGAGGATTCTCGGTTCTCGGGTTATCTGATGTTATAAACGTAAAGTCGGCAATTTGTTCGGAAATCTCTCCCATCAGGCGGCGTTTGCCTTTATCACGGTCTCCGCCGCAGCCGAATACGGAAATAAGTCTCCCTTTCGTTAATTCCTTGGCCGAAGAAAGTATATTTTTTAGAGCATCCGGGGTATGCGCATAATCAACGATGACAGTAAAATCCTGCCCCTCATTCACAATTTCATAACGACCTTTGACTGGTTTTAAAGATTCCAGACCCTGTATGATAACTTCTTTCGGGAAACCACAGGCAAGTGCGATACCTGTGGCAGCCATTGCATTTGTTACATTTACCCTTCCCGGAATTGGCAGGCTAAATTCAATTTCCCCCGCATAAGTGGCCAAAAGAACTGTGGTTTTCTGTGTATCAAGCCCAACTTCTAATGGATATATGTCCGATCGCTTATCATTTCCGAATGTTATAATACGTGAGCCTCTCGACACCTCGATAATATGGTCAGCATTTGCATCATCGCGGTTTATTACTGCTGTAGAATCTCCTGCAAGATCACTGAACAGCAAGCTTTTTGATTGTAAATAGCCATCCATATTCCCATGAAAATCAAGATGATCGCGTGAGAGGTTTAAAAATGCAGCAGCACGGAATTGAATGCCGTAAACGCGCGAGAGCACCAATGCATGTGAACTAACCTCCATGACACATGCATTCTGTTGTGCGCTGACCATACGGGCTAAATATTCATGGATGTCAACAGCCTCGGGAGTGGTATTAACAGAAAAGATAGTCTCGCCGGCCACATGGTGTTGAATGGTGCCTATAAGACCGCAATCCATTCCTCCCGTATCGAATATGGATTTAATCATATATGCGGTTGTGGTTTTACCATTTGTGCCTGTTACAGCGGTCATGACCACTTCCTTTTGTGGGCTTCCGTAAAATCTGTCGGCAGTGAGAGCCATGGCTTTACGAACATCAGGAACCCGCACAATAACCGTATCTCTCATCTCTTGTGCACTATCTGTCATAACAGCTACGGCGCCTTTTTTTATTGCATCGGATATAAAAACGTTACCATCTATGTTAAATCCTCTCACCGCTATAAACATGGAGCCGCGTTTTACTTTTTTCGAGTCATATGCCAGAGATGTTATATCAACCTCTCGATCACCATGGATCTCAATAGTACCGAATCCGTTTATGAGGTCATTCAGTTTCATATTACTTCTTTCCGCACGCGATAACACACACTGTGCCGTGCTTAACCAACGTTCCGGCTGGCGGATCCTGTTTCTGGACAGTACCTGAACCTACAACATTGACCTTGAGCTGCGACTGCACCAGATCCTGTACTGCTTCCCGCACTGTTTTTCCACGGATATTCGGAACCTTGATTAGATCCTGTTTTTCTGATATAACAATGTCACTGTAAAGAGTAACATCAGCACCTTTGCCAAGTTTTGCTCCCGTCGGGGGGAACTGTTTCATAACTATGGTCGAATCACCTGCAACTGAAGGGTTAAAACCGAGTTCGCTGAGAACGGCAACCGCCTCATGAATATTCATACCCTTCATGTCAGGCAATATTTCACTTTTTGGGGCTATATTTATATTTTTCTCAACCATAGCGTATGCACATGGTCCATCGCCCATATTCAGGATACGGTTGATAATCTGTTTAAAAACCGGTGCAGCAACCTGGGAACCGTAATAAACCCCCACCGGGCTGTCTATCATTACAAAGCATAACAATTTAGGTTCGCGATCAGTTATAAATCCAACAAAAGATGATACGTAGCGGTCGGGATAATAACCTTTACCTTTTTCCATGACACGCTGTGCAGTACCGGTCTTGCCGGCGATGGCGACATTTGGTAGAGCTGCCGACTTACTGGTTCCTGATATTACAGTCTCACAAAGCAAATCCGTGAGCCTTCTCGCAGTCTCCTGAGTCATAGCACGCCGTATCGTACGTTTCTCAACTGTGCATCCTGGTCTGCCATCCGTACCTATAATTTCCTTGACAAGGTGAGGGCGCACAAGCAATCCGTTATTGGCGATGGCCCCGTAGGCACAGGCAATCTGCAATGGTGAGACTGCCACACCGTGACCGAAAGAAATTGTCGGCAGGGATAATTTTGACCATTTACGCGGATTGGGGAGATTCCCTTCGGTTTCTTTTGGAAAGTCGATACCGGTGACTGAATCGAAACCCAGCAGCCGGGCACGTTCGTATAACCTCTGTTTACCTATTCTCTCGGCAATCTTAACTGTACCAATATTGGACGAATGAATGAACACCTCATTCGCCGGGACAATATCCATTTCGTGTGTATCATTGATTGTGTGTCGGCCGATTTTGTACCTGCCGTTTTCGCAGTCGATTTTATCGTCTTCTTTCACAATTCCCGACTCAAACGCTTCAATAAATGTTACTATCTTAAATGTAGAACCGGGTTCGAGCATATCAGTGACCAGCCGGTTGCGCCGGTTGTTGGGATCGAAAGAAGACGGATTAAAGCAGGAGGGATCATTTGGATCAAAACATGGAACATTTGCCATTGCAAGAATTTCTCCTGATTCCGGGTCAAGTATTATTGCACCTCCCCATATGGCTTTCAGTTTTTGTACACATTTCTCCAATTCCTCCTCAGCTATCTCCTGTATACGCCAATCAAGCGTAAGAACAACATCGAGACCATCCTGAGGTTCAATATACGGTTCATCAAGAGATTGTTTTTCACTGCCTTTTGCATCCCTGTAAACAATAGACCGGCCGTCAAGCTCCGACAGTTCGTCATTTAAATAAACCTCGCACCCTTCAATACCGTTACCGTCAATATCGGTATAGCCAATGACATGGGCACCAATCTTGCCGAGAGGGTAGTAACGCTTTGACTCCGAAAGCTTATCCAGACCTTTGATAAAGGTCTTGTCGAGTTTAGTAGCAATGGAGGTATCGGCTTCCCTGATTAACCAGAAAAAATTCTTTTTTGTGGAAATTTTATTTTTAAGAGAGGCAACACTTATACCTGTCACTCCGCTCAGATCACGAACAGTGCTGTTAATATCTTCTATTTTTTTCGGGTGCAAACCATATGAGGACGATGACAAACTTATCGCCAGTTGTACACCGTTGCGATCCATAATAAAGCCCCTGCTGGCATTGATCGTAACCGGTTTGACACGCTGGTTTAAAGCTTTTTTATGCAATAATTCATGTTCAAAGCATTGGATCAAACCGATTCTCACCCATAATCCCAGCCAGAGGAGACCGATTAGAACTATAACGAATTTCTGGCGTGTAATGTGCTGTCCATGGTGCATTTGTTAAGATTCCGGGTTTATTAAACTAATCTTTCATTACCCTTTTCTGATCAGGTTCGATACTTCCGATATATAAAAGTTTAAAACAATGTTTCAGGTGCTCCGACAGGCATTTCCATCCCGAGCCGTTCCCGGGCGATCTTTTTTATACGACTTCCCTTGGACAGGGCGGCTACAGTCATTTCAAGGCTTTTTATCTCTCTTTCCATGTCGGTACGCTCATTTCTTGTTTCATGAACCTTTTCCTCAAGCGAAAGCTCATACATCTCTAATCCAACCTGGAATATTAAAAAGAAGATTATACATATTACTGCAATAAAGAATTTCAGCTTGTTCAGCTTTACCTTATTTTTTCTTATTTCGTTCATATGCCCGGCCTTATGGGACCTCAATTTTCTCTCCGACTCTGAGAAGAGCGCTTCGAGACCGTGGATTTCGTTTTACCTCATCCTGCCCGGGCTTTACTGGTTTTCGTGTAATGACTTTCAGTGCCGGTTTTTTGCCGCAGGCGCATACTGGCATACCGGGCGGACAGACACAGGGATCGGCCATTGTTTTTAAAAAATCTTTTACAAATCTATCTTCCAGAGAGTGATAGGACATAACACAAAGCCTTCCACCGGGCCTCAATACATCAACCGCACTGTTCAATCCCCGATGTAATTCCCCGATTTCGTCGTTAACATAGATCCTCAACGCCTGAAAAATACGGGCTTTGCTTTTTTGGGGCATTCGCCTACCAACAGCTTTTTCAATTATTTCAGCAAGCTCCAGAGTGGTTTCGATTGGGTGTATCGAACGGGCATCGCAAATTGCGCGTGCGATTCGGACAGCATGACGTTCTTCCCCAAATTCTTTGAAAATCTTAGATAATACTTGGGTGCTTTTTGTGTTGACAACATGGAAAGCGGTTTCACTCCCCTGATTCATTGTCATGAGAAGAGGGCCGTTTTCACGATAGCTGAAACCTCTTGATGGATCATCAATCATTTTGGAACTCACCCCAAGATCCATTATTACTCCGTCTACCAATCCGACATCGTTACTGACGATTTCACAGATGCGGGAGAACAAGGAAACATACGCCTTGAAAAGCTCTCCGAAACCAATTAACCGTTTCGTTGCATATGCTACAGCTTCCTTATCCCGGTCTATGCCTATGACGGCACCGCCCATTTCCAGTATTGCCAGAGAATGACCTCCGCCGCCCAGTGTACAGTCCACATATAATCCACCCTCCTTCACACGGAAAAAATCAATAACCTCTGACAACATTACAGGAATATGATATGTATTGGACATTTCGCATTACTTTTTCTTTCTGGTTTATTTAAAAAAGCCCCAGATCGGCAATGACGGAATCAATATCAACCTCACTGATCCACTCTTTATATTCCTTCGGTGCCCAAACCGATACTCTGTCAAAGGCACCGATAACAATAACATTATTTTCGATTCCAGCCTTTTTCAACAGCCACCCGGGAATAGTTATCCTTCCCTGATTATCAGCAGTCGACATGTGGGAGTTTTCACTCACCCGATGAATAGCGCGCCAGACATTTTCTTTGCCTATTATTCTCGAACTATCAATTATTTCCTGTTGAATTGTAGTGTCCCAGTATTCCTTGTTGAAAAGCAATAATTGACGATTAGGTCCCAATGTTACCACAACCTCGTCATATTCATCTGGCACAAGAATTTTCCTGAAAGCTGCAGGAATATTGATCCTTCCCTTAGAATCAACTTTATTATCACTTTGTCCTGTCAAACCAGCGCTTTTCAGCATCGTCATCCAATCCGCTCATGCTCTAATTCGTTTTCTTCACCAAGAATAGGTTTGTGCCTGCCCGTTTGAGTTTTATCCTCTCTTTCTCCAGACAGAATTCCAAACTTCCTCTTGAGGAACATTTCTTTTGAACTCCACAGGTCAATCCAAATACAGATAATAAGTTCAATCATAGCATAATCTAAATTAATCGATTAATTTACAGTATGTTATATTACTCACTATATATTAGGGACAATTCACCACTTTGCCCCACTTCATGCTAATATATCCCACTTTGACATTTTGTCAAGAAAAAAATTATGTTTTTTAAAAATAATAGATTAAAAAAACATAAAATATGTGAGTCAGGAAGAGTTTTTCTTCAAACCTGTAAGGAAAAAACCGGTTTGTACGTGAATACGAGAAAGCGACAGTGCTGGTAACAAAACGCTATACTTCGGAGATAATCCAGGTTAACAGGAGGAGAAATTATACTATCAGAGGTAAGTCAAGGGAACACCATCTTTTCAGTTCCCGCCGAACAACTGTGAGATTGAAGGGAATCTCATGAAATCGTTAAAGGTGATATATATCATAAAAAGAAGCAGGATGATGGTGCCTGCCTGCTGGAGGGCAATTCTGAAACGCAGTGACAATTTCCGTCTTATAACTGACTCAAAAAGCAGTATGGCTATATGACCACCGTCGAGGACAGGGAAGGGGAGAAGGTTTAATACTCCAAGGTTAATACTGATAAACGCTGTAAATCCGAAAAGGCTTGCAAGACCGCTTTTTGCACTCTCACCAACCATTTTTGCAATCATGACCGGTCCACCGACAAGTTTGGGTGACATTCGGCCGGTAACGAGTTTCACAAAAAAATCAACTGTATGAACAGCTATGAATTTCGTTTCACCAAGAGCCATGGTGAAAGATTCGGCAAGACCTGCTTTCCGGGTGGGAAAACGGATGGCAATACCGATTTTGCCGACTGTTTTACGGGTGCCATCAGGCTGTTCTTCCTCTTCATGTTCCGCCGTGATCGGGATTTGAATATTCGAATCGCTTCTGTTTATGGTAAAAATCAATTCGCTGCCGGGATTTACCCGTATTATTTCGCTCATGTGATACCAGCCACCGGTTACCGCCACATCGTCAATTGCAATGATAACATCATCGGGTTCTATGCCGGCTTTTTCCGCGGGACTGTCAGTCAGAGTCCTGTCCACACGTGCCTCATAGTAAGGAAGGATACCGAAGTCTTTGGTCTGATCAAGTTTTTTATCAATATGCACTGTTCGTATACCCCGGGCATGTTTCACACTTAATGTAGTATTATCTTCGGTATAAAGTGCAACAATGTCTCTGTCAAGTCTATTTACATCTTTGCCATTTATTTTAACAATTTCATCTCCCGCCTTGAGACCAAGTTTTTCAGCCATTGTACCCTCAACAACTGATCCGATAAAATTGGAACTTTTGGGAACACCATGAGTTGAAAATAACAGGAAAAAAATAAAAATTGCGGAGATAATATTCATCAAGGAACCCGCTACAAGGACGGCTATTTTTACCGGAGTAGGTTTTCCGCGATAATCTTTTGGACCAAGTTCTCCCTCTTCTTCTTTGTCAAAATCGGACTGACCAACAAGTTTTACATATCCACCGAAAGGAATTGCCGAGATACAGTATTCCGTCTCTCCGATTTGAATACCCACTAATCTGGGAGGCATTCCGATACTAAACTGCTCAACACCTATACCGAAAAACTTGGCAATAAGATAATGTCCAAGCTCATGAATAAAAACAAGCAGACTCAATACAATAATAAATGAAAAAAAAGTATTCATAAGTTACTCCGTTTACGGTTCAACCAGCGTAATTATTCGACGCTTTGCCTTACAATCGGTTTCAATAAGCTCCTCAACAGTGGGATTCTCAATAAAACGGTGTTCCTCGACAACTCTTTTGATAATTTCCGGTATATCCATAAACGAGATGTCACCTTTAACAAAGGCCGATACAGCCTGTTCGTTTGCGCCGTTCATGGCTGCAGGGGCAGTACCTCCGCATTTGAGGGCTTCATATGCCAGAGTCAGGCATGGAAACCGTTCGGTATCGGGCGGTTCAAACGTGAGCGAAAACGGTTTGGAAAAATCAAGGCCTCCGTAGGGAGAGGGATGCCGGTTTGGTGCAGTCATCGCATACTGAATGGCAAGTCGCATGTCCGGTTCGGAAATCTGGGTTACAATCGATCCATCGATAAATTCCACGAGCGAATGAGCAATGGAAGACCGGTGAATTATCACATCGATCCTGTCACAGTCAATACCAAACAAGTTACTTGCTTCGATAACCTCAAGGCCCTTGTTCATCATCGTGGCAGAGTCAATTGTGTTTTTTATCCCCATCGACCATGTAGGGTGGTTGAGTGCCTGCTTAACGGTAGCCGATCGCAGTTCCTCAAGTGTAAAATCCTTAAAAGGCCCGCCTGAAGCAGTAAGTATAAGCCTTTTTACGTTTTTTTTATCTTCACCTTTAAGGCACTGATAGATGGCGCTCATCTCACTGTCGATGGGTACGATACGGCGTTTGTACCGGTTCATAGCTTCCATGACAATCCTGCCGCCCATGACAATGGTTTCCTTGTTTGCCAGAAGTACATCCTTGCCATGTTTGAGTGCGGTAAGTGTCGGCAGCATACCCACTGATCCTACAAGTCCGTTAATGACAGCATCCACATCCTGAACCCGTATCATCTCGCGCATACCCTCCAAACCCTCAAACACCTCTACAGAAGAGTTTACCCGGGAACGAACCTCTTTCGCTGCACCGGGATCGCCCATTACCACGACACGGGGGTTGAAAGCACGCACCTGGTTGCACATTTTATCTACAGAACTGTGTGCGGCAAGACCTTCAACTTTAAACACATCAGGGTTTGCTGAAATGACATCAAGGCTTGACATGCCAATTGAGCCGGTAGAACCCAGAATGATAAAACGTTTCAACTTTTATCTCCATATCACAGCGAAAAAACCAGTAAATACATATATACCGAGGGACCGGCAAACAATAAACTGTCAAAACGGTCGAGAAAACCGCCATGACCGGGAATGATATGTGATGAATCCTTTGTTCCCATATCCCTTTTTATGATCGATTCCGACAGATCACCTATCTGACATGACAGGCCAACCAGCAAAGATATTAAAAAAAAGTGTATAAGCAGTGAACGATTGACAAAAATTCCTGTCACAACACCCGCAGTGATTGTGGCGGTCAGTCCGCCAATAAAACCTTCAACTGTTTTTTTCGGGGAAATTTTTTGGAAAAACCGATGCTTGCCAAATGCCCTGCCCACAAAATAAGAAGCCGTATCGAAAGTCCAGATCATCAACAAAATAAACACCAGGAAGTACTGGGAAAAAGTGCCAAAGATGTTGTGTGTAAGAAAATCAATTTTTAATAAAAATATAATGAACATCGCCGGATAAATCGTTGAAAAAATTGACAGTGTGATTTTTTCCAGCCTGCGGTCATTTCCGGTAAGGATATTAATGAGAAAATAGAGCATGGATGTTAAAACAACTATATTGTATGTATATGAGGAATTGGTGAAAAAAGCATCGGCTACAATTGCTATACCGGCACAATGACCAATAAGCCTGTAATACAAATTCAGTTTATTATTAAAAATATGATAGAGTTCCATCTGGCAGACAGCAGTCAAAACAAGAAGGAAAAAAAATAACGGGTAACTCCGGTAAAGAAAAAACCACACAATCAAAGGTGCAAAAATCACTGCGACAATGATTCTTTTTATCAGTGAGGGATCGGAGGAACCACCGGCGGCCATTACTATCTATCTCCTTTGAGGAAAAAATCCTTAACCTTCCGGGTTAATCTCACGATCTGCTGGCTTGTCATGCCGAAACGCCGCTCACGAAGAGCATAAGACTCGAGGGCATCAAGAAAATCAAATTCGCTGAAATCCGGCCAAAAACCATTCGTAAGCCAGAGTTCAGTGTAGGCAAGCTGCCAGAGAAGAAAATTCGAAAGCCGATATTCGCCGGAAGTGCGTATTAGAAGATCGGGATCTGGAATACCGGCGGTATCAAGCGAGGATTCAATAACATCGGGTGTAATATCTTTAGACGTTAATGAACCGGTTTCAATTCTTTCAGCAATGGAACGTACAGTTCTAACAATTTCATTTCTCCCACCGTAATTCAAAGCGAGAATAAGGGTCAGCCCGTCATTTGCGGCAGTCAGCCTGACAGCCTCAATGAGTGCATTCCTGCTCTTTCCGGGCAGTGCTGAGATATCACCGATTGTTCTGAGACTCACATGGTTTTTATTTAGCTCAGGAATTTCTTTTTCCAGAGTTTCAGCAAGAAGTTTCATGATCCCCAGAACCTCGCCCGGTGGACGATTCCAGTTTTCTGAGGAAAAGGTGTACAAGGTCATATAACCGATCCCCAGTTCTCCGGCAAAACGGACGATTCGCCTCACAGTGTCTATGCCAGCCCGGTGCCCGTCAATACGTTTTAGATTGCGCTGTTTTGCCCAGCGTCCATTACCATCCATGATGATGGCAATATGTTTGGGAAGCTGTTTTTTCTTCAAAGCGGCTTTACGTTTTTTCAGCAGTTCGTTTTCCACTGTGATCTTTCCTGCTGTTAACAAGCAACTTTAATTGACTGATGGTTTTCTCAGGCACATGAAAGTAACTGTCAATGTATCTGCGATTCTGCGTTCTTGCTTTCCCGTGCCAGTCCGAACCGCCTGTGGCAATAAGACCGTACTTGTCAGCTAATTTCTGATAATAGCGCTGTTTTTCCATAGTGTGGGCAGGGTGAATGACTTCGATACCCATAAGTCCACATTCTATGAGTTCCTCGATAAGTTTGTCCCTGTTGAGCGAACCTGGATGGGCTATAACGGGTATACCGCCATTATTTAGAATAAGATCAATGGCTTCTTCCGGTGTTACTTTGTATTTTGAAACATAAGCCGGACAGTGCATCCCGATATAGAGTGCAAAAGCTTCATTATAGGTGGTAGTAAGGTTTTCGGAGAGGAGGGCCTCAGCAATGTGCGGCCGGCCTATAGGCGCACCATGCGCTACTTTCAATACTGTTTCTATGTTGAGATCTAACCCCAGATAGTTAAGGCATCTGACAATTTCTTCCGCCCTCTCATGCCGTTTCTCCTTAAAAAATTGTATCTGTTTTATGAACGCCTTATCGTCACAGTCAATGTAGTAGCCGATGATATGGACATCTTTTTCATCATATAACGAAGACAGTTCTATTCCCGGGATAAGCTCAAGGGGGGTACCTCGGGCCGCTTCCATTCCTCTTATTACACCATCCACCGTATCGTGATCAGTTATGGAGATAACAGAATAACCTTTACTGACAGCTGTCCCGACAAGCTCTTCAGGAGTATCGAGACCATCAGAGCATGTGGTGTGAAGATGAAGATCAATGGCACCTTTAAGCAATTTTTTACCTCATAAAAGAATTTTTAAATCAAAACGCTTATTAAGTTAACTCCACAAAGCCCCCTAAATCACCCACGGGGGGACTTATTCCTGAATTTTTCGAGTTTTTTGCACCCTTCGGGAGGGATTGAGGGGCTGTATTTAATATAAAATATTTAAAGCCGTTTTAACTTAATAGGCCTCTAAATCAATTAATACGACTTAGTATAATACGGATTTTTATTAAATAAGTCAACTTAACTCTTTCGTTCGTAGCCACCCCTTGTTTATTTAAATGCCCCTAAGATCAAGGTTTAGCTGAAAAAAATCATACCGTGAGATATTATCCGTTGGATGTCATTTTTTGTCGGTATCACATTATATCTATTAGTTCCAGTCTCATCAACTCGGAGGTAGACAATTAATAAGGTGTCTCTCACGGTGAGTAATAATCCCAATTCTGTTTTTGCCGACAATAATGCTGCTTCGTCCAATATGATGGTTTTTCAGGGTACCGCAACGTATCTTTATTTTTGTAGACTTTAACTATACCCTCCATATCAATAATAACCACTTCTTCTCGAAAATCACCGGTTACATCCGCTGCGTAGATCCGCACGCTTTTCCCCAAAAAGATCACTCTGAACAAACCACTCACTGGATCGATTATCGCTCCAGCTCCTTGTGTATGACGTTCCTTTGCAACAATTTCGTCGTATCTGTCCCCATCCCAGTCTATTCTGCAGATTTCCTCAATGCCGTGGCCGGTCCACCAGGACGGTTTTTTGTCATTGATATAATATTTGCAAATGAGCTCTCCGGTGGAATCGAGCAACCAGGGACCTTCCTCGAATCTGTACGGTTCTTCGCTCTTTCGTGGACACGTTCCGTCTCCACCGGATGACCTGTTGAAAATCTCCAGCCCGGGATCCGGGTGGAAGTTCCCAACAGCAAGCTTGTCGGGATCCTCCCAGTTCCAGGGATTCAAACTACGGAATACTATCATGTCAGGATTAACCACGACTGTATGTGAGTGTTCACCACGTTGTTCGGCAAGAGCTACTTCCAGAGGATATCCTGGAATAATATCCGCAATTACCATGCTATCAATGTTACGCCAAGCCCCGCCGAGATCCCAGTTGTTCATGGTCGTTCCGTCATGATCAACAAAATTAGCACCGGCAACTTCATCCATACCATCACCATCTATATCGGCCTGGCGTAGTGGACTGTGTTCTATACTCAGGTAATCTTTAGTTTCCCACAGCAGAATTTCATCATCCGCTGCGAATGCACTGATAGTTGTCCTGTCGTATTGCAGAAGGATATCTCTATCTCCTTTCCCTCTGAGGTTAGCGATAGCGATTGCTATGGGGAAACCTTTTACCGGGATTATTTTCTCTTTCTTTCCACTTCGGGCGTCAAGGATTTGTATTTCATTTGCTTTCGAAGTTTCAATGAGAAATGCCAGTTCCGCTTCGTTGTCGCCATCCAAGTCTCCAGCTATTACACTCGGATGATGGATATAATGGAAAAGCTTGATCGGAACCTCCTTTACCCAAAGTTTCTTACCGGTATGATTGTATACACCTATGAAATCCTGACTTGTGATGATATAGTCGAAATTTGCGTCACCATCAACATCATACACGAATATCCCCCCAAAATCCATTGGTAACTGTTGATCGAGTGGAAATTGCAGAACCGGCAATTGATAATCCGGCTCCGACACTTGAGCGTAGGATATCACAGAAGAAAAAGTAATTATAGAGAGAATGATAACATTGAAAAATTTAATATAATACATAATTATGGCTCCTCTTGAAAAAGTCAAGTCCCAAAAGTTCTGCTATGTACAAAGTCAAGTAAAAGATAGTTACTTCTATCATTATGTATTTATTCGAATTATTATGGTTTCTATCTTCTTATAATAACTTGTGTTGTTATTAAAGACATCATAAATATAGTATCTTACAATAAAATGGGTATAGCCATCTCTTTGTTGGAATGGCTAACTATTATTTAGTAAGCTTTGTGCCTTATTTATTTTAATCCAGTTCCGTAATTTTTTCAGGGGGAGTACTTTTTTTCGATGATTCCTTGAATCCGAATAAATCCATGGCAGTGCCGCCGAGAATGGCTGCTTTCTGGTTATCTGAAAAAAAATGACAACCGTCACGGAGAAAGTCGAGAGTTTGTTCATAGGTAAAATCTACCATGGTTCGTGGAAAGTCACTTCCCCACATCAGTTTGTCTACACATACGAGTTCTGCGGCTTTTCGAAATGCTTCCTGTGCTTCGGGAAACGGCGGACCTTCGGTACGGAATAACCATGTTATTCCACCTGATTCTACGTAAATGTTTGGTTCCCCGGCGAGGTGCAATTGTTTAAGCCAACCATCTCTATTAGCCATCGCAAAGTGTCCCAGTACGATGGTTAACTCCGGGAATGAGCGCGAAACTTCACGCATTTCTTCAACCTGCGTCTCGCCGCAATCGAGGTCGACTGACAAAATCATATGCAACTCTTCCATCTGTTCGAACACATGCATAAGTCTACTGTCGGTTAGGAAAATGCGGGGCTCGGTACCCGACAGGTATCCGGCCGGCAGTTTAATCCCTTTGAAGCCATACTTATCAACAACTTCCTGAAATTCATCAGTCAGACGATCGGGTTTGCGGAATTCAAGAAGACCATGGACGAAAAATCGATTGGGGTATTTCTCTTTAATCCGCGCAAGATATGCATTCTGGTTGCCGTCAAGATATTCCTGCGTAACAACTGCGGCATCAACTCCTGCAGCGTCCATAAGGGACATGAATACCTCGCTCGTGGCACGACCATCCAGAAGATATGGCGGCATGCCAAGCATTTCACGATCGCCGATTGCGATCATGCCGTTACCAAGCGAACGGACCGGTTCACCTATATCCCCCTCAACTCGATCCCACAGATGCATGTGAGCATCGATAACCATTTTCGTCTTCTCCTTTTTATTAAAGCTGTCAGTTGCCAGTATTTGGCTTTAAGCAAAAGAAATAAGCAAGCCAGATATTAAATTATGAAGTATTAAACCTTGATTTTCCTTTATTACAGGTATAACTGATCGATAAGAGTCCATAGCTAATAGCTGAAAGCTTAGAGCAAATCAATATCCAAGTGTCACTCCACCATCGATGGGAAGCGCAATACCGGTCACAAAACCTGCATCATCACTTGCAAGATAAAGGGCAGCCAATCCGCACTCCTCACTTGTACCGATGCGTCCTTGAGGATGCACTCCATAGATATATTTCCGAGAAGCTTCCGGATCTTTCTGCTGGCTGAACCAATCCTCAACAAGCGGTGTATCTATCCAGCCCGGACAAATCACGTTGACACGGATTCCATCCGGAGCAAAATCAAGAGCCATACCTTTGCTCATGGCAATCTGACCACCCTTGGTGGCAGAGTACGCTCCGGCATTCGACTGCCCGACAAGTCCAACCATACTGCTGATATTAATAATGCATCCTCTCGTTTCACGAAGGTAGGGAATTGCATACTTGGAACAAAGGAAAGTACTGCGAAGGTTTGTATTGATGATAAACTCCCACTCCTCCTCCGAGGTCTCCTCAATATTTTTTGAAATATGATATCCGGCATTGTTTACAAGAATATCCAGCTTCCCATAAGTACTGATGGTGGTTTGAATCATATTCTGAACAGATTTGCTGTCGCTTACATCAGTTTTGACATAAATCGCTTTCCCCTCCCGAGCTCCATATTCATTCGCCTTTTTTATGCCGGCATCCTCAGTGCGGGCAACCACAACCACACGGGCGCCTTCACGGGAAAATACATTTGCAATCCCCTCTCCAATACCCTTTGTCGAACCAGTTACTATTGCTACTTTATCCTTTAGTTTCATCTGAAAACTCCTTATGAATACTTTTCTTCTTCATAACTGTAGCCATGTTTTTCTCACAGTCAGGAACAATATAACATATACTTTCCCCTTTCTACACGGATCAATCGGTATGTAATTAAAAGATTATATACAGTATAACTATAGTACAAAAAAGTAGTGCTGAAAGAAATTTATAATTCCCTATTCCTCTCCAGCCTTCACTGTGGAAGGTTTCCAGGGGATTATCCCATACCAGAACTTCGCTTTCAGCAGTATGGGAATGTTGCTTGAAAAGTGATAAAACAACCATTATTACAAGGCAGATAACGAAAAGATAGAACGCCATCATCATGAAGGGAACATTCCAGCCGGTATATTCATTAAACCAATCCAGCAGGAAAACCACAAATCCCATGGCAGAACCGCTCCACAGTGTGATGAGAGCGGCACTTGCTGAAGCGCGCTTCCAGAAGATACCGCACAGGAAAACTACTGTGATGGGTGGAGCAAGATAAGAGATGATTACATTGAGCCCCTGAAAAATACTTCTGAAGTGACTTACAAAAGGTGACCATGTGATGGCGAGGATCATTGCGATAAAGGTTACGATACGCCCGACAATAACCAGGTTACGTTCAGATGTGTCCGGACGCCATCTTTTGTATATGTCATAACTGAACAGGGTGGCGATGGAGTTCAGTGCTCCTGAAACAGTGCTCATAAGAGCTGCCAGGAGTGCGGCAGCGACAATACCTTTGAGGCCGATCGGCAAAAGATGACTGATCATAAACGCATAAGTGTCCGCGGAATCAGTAATAGTATCGGGAAGTTTCCCCTGATTGATTAGACCGAGACACAATAAACCAGGCAGCACGAAAATGAACACAGGGAGAATCTTGATAAATCCCGCAAAAAGAGGTCCCACCCGTGCATGATTCTCATCTTTCGCTCCCAGCACACGTTGAACTATGGTCTGATCTGCACACCAGTACCATAGACCGATGACCGGATAGCCCAGAAAAACCGAGTACCAGGGGAGGCCGGATGGATCACCTGGTGGACGCAGCATGGTAAGTTTCACCGGGTCCACAGCAGCGGAAAGTTCTGACCATCCACCTACATTATGATATGCTATTGCGGTAATACACACCGCTCCGATAACAAGGATGACAGTCTGGATTGACTCGGTAATTACCACAGCTAAGAGACCACCGATGATAGTATACAGGCCTGTCAGGATTGATATGGTAATAATGCTTACCATGATGTTTATACCAAAAAGACCTCTCAGCACCACAGCACCGGCGTATAGTGAAAAACCTATATGAATAAAAATAGCTGACACAATAGAAATGAAAGCCAGCCAGTCACGGCATGAACGGTTATAGCGTTTCTCCAGAAAATCAGGCAGCGTTGTCACATTCGCGCGGATATAAAAAGGGGCAAAAAACAGTGACAGCGCGATGAGTGTGAATGCTGCCATCCACTCGAAATTGCCGTACACCAGGCCATTGGCATATCCTTCCTGAGCAAGACTGACCAGGTGAATGGTTGATATGTTTGTAGAAAAAAGAGAAAGGCCGATAACAGACCAGGAAAGCGATCTTCCAGCAAGAAAGTACCCTTTACCACCGGTCGTGCGCTGTCTTCGTAAACCCGCCCAGCAGCCAATAGTGACAATACCAATCAGGTATACTACTATCACGATAAGATCGATTGGATGCATAGCAAGCTTCATTCCCATTATGTGAGATTGCCTTTCTTTAACTTATTCAATGTAAATTTGAGACACATATAATCCTAAATTACCAAAATCATTTATAGAAACATTTTAACTCAACCCTATTTATAAATGGATAATAGCCTTTTTAAATATTTCATACAAGTGTATTTTCAATATCTCGAGTATAGGTTCGGATAATATTACAAAAAATTGCCATGAAGTGCTCTATCGAGCCTTTTGAGAGAGTTTAAGTGAAGAAATGTTGCACTTTTTACACACAGGTGGGATATAAAGCTACTTTATCGAACCTTTTTAGCGCTGAATAAGATTTTTCCGAAATCCTGCGGCCTGTGAAAATTCGGGTGTGGTGTCTGTGAAGGGCTCCACTGGCTATACTGCTGGTTGGTCTTACCGCCGCAGCGGTGGAGACCCACACGCCACATGTTTCCGGTAGTGGGAGACTGCTTTTTTGAAAGCTCGGTGTAATCTGAAAACCTTATGGCTGTCTCCACTACCCATCCTTTGTCGGTATCATCATCATTGTTCACTGTACCCTGGATTGTCTGGCCAATATGAGGAACCATGATAGTATGCAGACCTGATTTCGTGCCCTTTTCGAAATTATAGTACAGGCTCAGTATATTCCCGATACAGTTTATCTCAAACTGGTAAAAATTCATACTCTCACCGGGATTGGGATTCCAGAATATTTCAGCACAGTCGTCCAGGCAGGTAGCTGAATTAATGTCGTAATGGTCGGCCCAGATGTGCTTGTCATCGCACCTGAAGGATACATAAAGAAAATTGTTGTCCCAGAGCATTTTTGCCTCGGTCTGTTCCTTCTCTCCTTCTTTCCACCAGGGGAATTTGAAATCACCAAACGATTGAGCCGCTTTCCAGTCTGCTTCATCCAGTTTACCATCAATTACAATCTTTTGTGTGGTTCGCTTTACCTCGTACTCGGGATATTCCGCAAATAAAACAGTGGGGAAACATATCACTAGGATAAATACTGCGGCGAATGATGTTTTCATTTTGGAGTTCTCCTCTTATAATTTATGATCGTTTTTCAAGCACAAATCCTTCCTTGACATTATCAAAATTATACGTATATGTTACACCATCTTTTATAAATGATACTGTCAGAGCTCCGGAACTATCAACTTTCCTTTCTATAGAATTCACAATTTCACCGACTTCTTCATCATTGTCAACCGAAAGGATAATGGTGACAATGATGGTTTTATCTCTTTCTGCCTCAGTCACTGTCCCGACATAGGGAATCCATCGGAAGCTCGCTCTTCTATGATGAGCCAGTATCCCATGCTTTCCAGGTCTCAGGATACAATCTCCCTCAACCGCCGGAATCAGGGCCATGCATCCTTTATCACCCTCAAGCAATACGTAGCCGTCACCGATGTTCTGCCTGGCCGCAGAATGGAACCGTGCTTCGATTTCCGCGCCCCGGACACACTGTACCTCGTCAAGCACAACGGTAATGGCAGATTTTTCGAGAATAACATGACGGCGCCAGTTTTTCAGCTCCTTGCCAATTGCTCTTTATGCGCGGTACGCCGCTTCGCTAACCTTTCAAACAGGAGCGAAACCTCACGGAGAGCTTTAATTTTCTCCGCGGCTTGCATATAAAAGGATACCGCTTTCTCTTCTATGTCTATGGATTTTGCCAGCGCCTCCTCCATGTTCATAGTTAATGCGCCCGTACGGTCGGTGAGAAAGGGTGCCCGGGTAAAATCGGGGATCTGTTCGAGTATCATTTCGGTCACATACTCGCGACGTGACCTGAGCAACGTCTGCTCGTTTTTCTTCCCGTCACGGGCGAACGCCTCAAACAATTCCTGGTGTCGAGTGCATGCCGGATTTTTGGCCGCATTACGATAAAATTCTTGATCTGCCGCTTCCAGTTCAGCGGCAAAGCTGAGAATAGTGCCAAAATTCAATAACGGCATATTCACTCCTTTTGTGAAGTATTAACGTGGCCACAGTTGAGGCAACCATAGATATGACATAAAATTATGGTATATTAGAGCCAGCGAGAGATAATCACCTTGGTTTCAGTGTAGAATTGGAAAATCTCGCGACCTTGCCCCTTGATATCACCAAAGATCGACTCCCCTGCGCCGCCGAAAGGGAAGTAGCTCATGGGTGCTGGGATACCGATGTTGATGCCGATCATAGCGGGCAGTATGCGGTATTTGAACTCACGGGCTGTCTTGCCGCTGTTCGTATAGAGACAGGCTGCGTTGGCAAACTTCCGGGAGTTGATCAAATCAATGGCTTCATCAATATTTTTAACCCGAATGAGAGAAACAACCGGGCCGAAAATCTCATCCTGGGCAATGGTCATTTCAGCTGTGACATTGTCAAAAATGGTTGGTCCGATATAAAAACCGTTTTCACAACCTTCAACGATGATGTCCCGGCCATCGAGAATAAGCTTTGCGCCCTCCTCGATACCTTTTTCGATATAGCCCAGTACCCGCTGTTTGTGTGCAGCACTGATTACAGGCCCCATCTGGGTTTTCTCGTCAAGGCTATTACCGACCCTGAGAGATCTGGCAGCGACACTGAATTTTTCCTTCAATTCATCGTACACATCTCCCACTGCAAGCAGCAATGAACCGGAGAGGCAGCGCTCGCCTGCACACCCATAAAAGGAGGTGATGAGTGATGGAATGCTTTTGTCGATATTAGCATCGGGCATGATGACCACACAGTTTTTAGCGCCGCCGAGAGCCTGAACACGTTTGCCGGTCTCGCCGCATTTTTTGTAGATATATTTTGCCGTGGGGGTTTGACCAACAAAGGAGACGCCCTGAATGTCCATGTTGTCAAGCATGGCGTTTACAACATTCCGGGAGCCGTGAACCATATTTATCACCCCTTCAGGGAATCCTATTTCATCGATAATCTCAAAGATGCGGGTCTGTGTCATCGGCACCTGCTCAGATGGTTTGAGCACGAACGTGTTTCCGGTTACCAGAGCGTACGGCAAAAACCAGAATGGAACCATCGCAGGAAAATTAAACGGGGCGATACACCCAAACACTCCCATGGGCTGACGCTCAGCTATGCAGTCGATACCTCTCGTGATATCCTCGAGGTTGTATCCGGTCATCAAGGTGGTTGCACTTGTAGCGTGCTCTACATTCTCAATCATTCGCCGCACTTCACCGCGCGACTCGTCCATGGTCTTCCCCTCCTCGGTGACCAATATACGAGCGATGTCCTCAAAATTCTCTTCGAATGCATCCATCAGCCTGAACAGGTAGCGTGTGCGTACTGACGGCGGTGTACAACGCCATTCCCAGAACGCTTCCTTTGCCGTTGTCACTGCTTCATTTAGTTCTGCTGCAGTGGAGTAAGGAACCCGTGCGATCTTTTCCCCCGTTGATGGATTCCAGACATTACCAATCTGAGTAGAAGCTGAGGTCTTCCATTCGCCTTTTATATAATTCTTAATAATCCCCATTCTTTCCCCTTTCAGCATTACCATTCAAAGATAGTTCCGCGAGGAGAAACCTATTTAGTCAAATTTACAGGTTCTCTCCTCGCACCTTTTTTCTAAAATATCTTATATTTAGGAGTCAAATACTACTTTTTTAAGAAACTTTGAATTTTGAGGTATAATTCTGCAATAACACAATTATGTAGAATGCCTTATAGTGTTTATTTTACCAGTAGATCATTGCATCCTCAAAGATTTTAGTTAATTCCTTTTCACCAGCCGGTATCGGCGACAGTTTCGTCACGCGATGCTGCGGCAGAGTCCCCTGGACCAACGCGGGGATGTCATCGCTCGTGTAGCCTATCGCCGAGAGACCATTGGGGATATTAAGCTTTTGCATGTATTCGATAATACGGTCGGAGAGGATTTTGCCCGCATCTTCTGGACTGGCACTGGTAATGTTAGCCCCCAATACTTCGGCTGCACACAGGTGCCTGTCAGGGCAACCGGGTGCGGTGAAACGGAACACGGCGGGGGCATTTAGTACCACCGCCATGCCATGCGGAACGAGAGGATGATCTACGTTGTAGGCCTGTGGTCTGTAGTCACGCACCATTCCTGAAACAGGGTAAGACATGCCGTGGGCCAGATGAAGACCTGCGTTACCGAAACCGATTCCACCGTAGGATGCTGCCAGCAGCATCATGCCGCGCGCTTCGCCATCGGTTGGATCCTCAACTGCTCGAATTAAAAACTCATTTGCAATTCGCAATGCTTGCAGCGCCCAGACATCGCTAATCGGGTTTGAACCCTGATAGGCTGGACGCAACAGAGGGCGATCCGGTTTCGGCCTCTGATTGAATGGTATTGCAGTATAGGACTCAACTGCATGGATTATCACATCCAAACCAGTCGAGGCAGCAACTAATGGCGGCAGTGTCCTGGTATTATTTGGGTCGAGGATACCAAGTGTAGGTTTAAGTCGAATGTTAGCAATGCCAGTCTTGGCGCGCATCTTTATTAAGTCGAAAATCGCAACGCCAGTTGTCTCACTCCCGGTGCCTGAAGTCGTTGGGATGGCAATCAAAGGCTTGAGGGGGCCAGGGATCGGCTTAGCCTTACCAATCGGCGTATTGACATAATCCAATAAGTCTGCAGGATATGTGGAGTAAAGGTTTGTTGCCTTGGCTGTATCTATTGTCGAGCCGCCACCGACTGCTACAAATGCATCAAATGTTTGTGATTCTGCAAATGCAATCGCTTCAATAAAAGATTCGTCTGTCGGCTCTATGCAGACCTTATCAAATAAAGTATAATCAAGCTTCTGGTCATCAAGCGATTCGAGTACAGTAATGACTGGCGGTAATTTGACCAGATTCGAATCGGTCAGCACCATCACGTGACCAACGCCCATGTCAGCCAGATCCATGCCAATTTCCCTGGTAGCATCCAGGCCGTAGCGGATGTTCGATGAACTCATGTTGAACGCTGTTTCGCAGGTCATATCAGGGTTTCCTTTTCTTCAATTGTTATGTCGATTAAACTTGTAAAACCTTTTGACAGCCACCTATGGAAAATAAATATAACGCTGGAATTTAGCAATATTTAACTTTATACCAATATACCTTGCCCTCAGTTTTTAATTCATTACAATAATGAGTTCCAACAATTATTATAATCCTGTATTCACCATATCAAACCTAATAAAAGCTTTCATAATATGTCATAACATGTTATTATATAATAAATAACATTCGCTTATGACTGACAAATGCTGATCGCCCGGAAGGTGAAAGCATGAAAGTTGGTTTTGATGGAGGAATAAAGCTTGAATTTCATGGTGCAAAGGTAACATCTGACGGTGACATCCTTGCATATCGTGATATGGATCAAGATAGTAGCAAAGATTGTCAGGCACAGTAGATACGTCACGTTTCAGATGGCTGAGGTTGCGATAGACGAAAGGTTATTTGCCGAGATATTGTCTCGGATAGAACGATTGCGATGTTGTTCTATTTAACTACACCGTTATTGGGTTGATTCAATGGATACGAGTCTCTCAAATCTGATATTTCACTGTTTATCAAGATATATTCGCAGTAAAATTTTAAGATCACTATGCAGAAAATACTTGTAAAAGAACTTGGAAGAGGTAATATTCGTTTATCAACAAGATTATAGGGAATTTTGTCTATTTATAAATTTGATATGGGGAATATCGTATTATAATGAAATAAGGAGAAAAACATGAGTAAGATAGCTGGAGATATAATGACCAAAAATATCATTACGGTTAAAGATGATACTTCTATAAATAATCTAATTGGAATCTTTATAGAAAATAAAATAAGTTGCGCGCCAGTGGTTAACAAAAAAGAGCAACTCGTCGGCATCGTTACAAAAACTGATGTATTAAGCTACTTATTGGATATTGATCTTGATGTGAGCTTAAAAGTCCATCTAAAAGATGTTGTAGAAAGTATTACAGAGCATGGCGATTTTGAGATATCATCAGAAACCGATTTAAAGGCGGGTAATATAATGACGCCGAATCCAATTACCGCCGATGAAAATACCAGTATTGAATCTTTAGCTAAAATTATGATAGACCATAATATTCATCGTTTGATAATAGAAAAAGACAGCGCTATAGTTGGAATTATCAGCACACTCGATATACTCTATCATGTTGCGGGCATAGATAAAAATGGATGAAGAAAAAAAAGAAGAAAAAAAAGATGTTAATGTCTTAATTGAAGTTTCTGAGGATAAGGTGGAAGTTTATATCACTTTAATCCCTCAAACAAAAAATACAGAATTCACTACAGAACAAATCAGAAAAGCGCTTTCTGATAAGGGGATAGTATTTGGAATTAAAAAAGAAGTTCTTGAACTATTTGATAAAGATATTAAATACAATGAAAGGCTGTTAATTGCTTCTGGTAAGAAACCGAAGGAGGGTGAAGATGGAAAAATAGAATATTCCTTTGAGAGCAATAAAACGGTCAAGGTTAAAAAGGGTGAAAAGATTGGGGAAATCATACATCCTGTAGAAGGGGTAGATGGGATTACTGTTTTTGATAAAAAAATACCTACGCGAAAAGTACAAAAAGCACAAATTCCAAAACTTACAAATGTGGAAATATCCCCCGAAAATGAAAACATTCTTATAGCAAAAATTGATGGATACCTTTTCATCGATCAATTTAGTGTTCAACTTAAACCCATTTTTGAGCTCGAGATATTAGATGACAAATATGAGGCATATATAAAGGTTAATAAACCTTTAAATGATGTCGGTTTAAATTCTGAAGATTTGAAGAGATTTTTAGCTGAAAAAGGAATTGTTTATGGTATTAATAATGAAGAAATTGAAAATATCTTTAAAGAAGTGATTTTCGAAAAATACGATGAAAGGCTTTTAATTGCTTCCGGTAAGAAGCCGAAGGAAGGTGAAGATGGAAAAATAGAATATTCCTTTGAGATCAATAAAACGGTCAAGGTAAAAAAGGGTGAAAAGATTGGGGAAATCATACATCCTGTAGAAGGGATTGATGGGATGACTGTTATTGAAGAAAAGATACATCCACGACAAGTACAAAAAGCAGAAATTCCAAAACTTACAAATGTTGGATTATCCCCGGAAAATAAAGACATTCTTATAGCAGAGATTGATGGATACCTTTTCATAGATAATTTCAATATTCATCTTACGCCTTTCTTTGAGCTTGAGATATCAGATGACAAATATAAGGCATATGTAAAGGTAAAAAAACCATTAAATGAAGACGATTATATTGCTGAAGATTTGAAACGATTTTTAAATGATAACGGGATTGTTTATGGAATTCTTGAGAAGGAAATCGAAAAGATTTTTAAACAGAAAAAATTCGAACAAGCTGTTCTGGTTGCTAAAGGCAGAGAATTAGTTGACGAAAAGGATGGTCAAATCAAGTACTACTTCGATACTGAAATAAAACCACAGATGGATGAGGCAGGAAATGTTGATTATAAAGAATTAAATTTGATACAGAATGTGCAAACAGGAGATAAATTAGTGGAAATTTCCCCACCGGAAGAAGGTGTAGAGGGCTGCACTATCTTTGGTGAAAAAATTGCACCGAAAAAGGGAGTACAACCACTTCTTCCAATCGGGAAAAACACTCGATCCGACCCCAACAATCCCAATATCCTTATATCGGAAATTGATGGCAGTGTTGAGCTAAAAGGAACAAATGTTGAGGTTATAAATGTTTATATCGTTAAAAAAGACGTCGATTTTTCAACTGGAAATGTAAATTTCAGCGGTTCGGTAATGGTCAACGGAGATGTAAGAAGCGGATTTAAAATAATTGCACAAGATGATATACAGATAAATGGAGTTGTTGAAGATGCCGTTATTAAATCCAATGGCAATGTTCTTTTGAAAACTGGCTTTGTCGGAAGAGGTAAAGGACAAATCATCGCTCAAGGAAATGTGACTACTAAATTTTGTGAAAATGAGACTATTATAGCTGAAGGCGATATATATATTAGCGAATATGTTATGCACAGTAAAATAATTACGAAGGGTAATCTATATGTTACAGACAAAACAGGTCTCATCGTCGGTGGTGAAACTTATGCTGGTAAAGGCATAGAAGCTAATGTTGTTGGGAATGAAAATTATGCTCCCACTAAACTGTTCGTTGGTGTTGACATGGTAACCAAAGCATATTTAGAAAAGAATACCGAACAAATAATTGATTTAGAAAAGTTTCTCAATAAGTCTCATCGGAGAAAACTCCTCAAAAAAGAGCTGCCTGAAGAAAAGAAAAATTTGATAGATAAATTGAAACAATTAAGAAATGAGAAAGTAAAAGAAAATAATAAGTTAATTGCTGAAATTGAAAAATCAGATGACAGAGCAGATGAATTCAAAAAAGCTGTTGTAAAAATCTTCGATGTTGTATATCCAGGAACATCAATTACTATATATAACGAACAAATAATGGTTAATGAACCGATTAAATACGTATATTATAAATATACCGAAGATGAGATAGTTGCTGCTGATTTAGAGGGGTTAGAATAATTACACGTGATTACTATGCCACTCCAGATCGCTACAAAACATTCGATAGATTGGCAGTGGATAAGATGCTTTCTTATATGCCACGCATAAGAAAAGTGGTTAAAAAAAGCCTTGAACATTACAAAGTCAAGACTAAAACTGACACAAACTGACACATATTTAAAAATCGCTGTATATCTTTTCAATCGTGTTAATACCTCATGATATTATTTCCTAATATATTGTTTCGGTTCAAGCGGTTATGATAAAATTCTCTATGTAATTCGTTACTTTATTATATGAATCGATGGAGATATATCTCTAATTAGTGTATTTTGACGTAGCGATCGTGATAATTCAGAAGAAAAAGACCATTTTTTGATTGAAAAAGCACTTGTTTGAAATTGATGAAATGGCTATTCTTCATTCATAAATACAAAAGGTGTACAATCAAATCTTAAATGAATTTGATATGGGGAATGTCGATCAAATAAAAAATTCTCCAACTCTGCCTGAAAAACCGGAGAAAGCAATTGAGAGAGCAAAAGCTCATAAAGAGGTAAAAAATGGATTTAAGAAACAAGTGTGCATTAGTTACGGGAAGTTCGCGAGGAATAGGCAAAGCAATAGCAGTAGTTTTAGCCAAGTATGGAGCACATATTGCTGTAAATTATGTGAAAGATAAAAATGGGAAAAATTTTCGTGACGCAGAGAATGTTAGAGACCAAATTGCCAGTTTTGGTAGAAAAGTAACAGTACTCGAATCCGATGTTGGCAATTTTGAAAGTGTTTCCCTAATGGTTAATAAAGTCATCGATGAGTTTGGAAAAATTGATATTTTAATAAACAATGCTGCCATCATTAGAGATAAGACATTGAAAAAAATGTCCGAAGAAGAGTGGAGTTCGGTTATAGATATAAACTTAACAGGTGTATTTAATTGCAGCCAAGCAGTAATAGAACATATGATAGAAAACAATTGGGGTAGAATAGTAAACATGTCTTCCATAAGTGGACAGATAGGTTTTTTCGGGCAAACTAATTATACAGCTTCTAAAGCCGGGGTTATGGGATTTACCAAATCACTTGCTCGAGAAGTAGCAACAAAAAATATTACTATAAACGCGGTGGCACCGGGAATAGTAGAAACTGAAATGGCAAAACAGATACCGGAAAATGGACTTCAGGAATTTTTGAAACAGATTCCAATGGGAAGATTTGCTCAACCTGAAGAAATTGCTGAATTGGTTGCTTTTTTAGTCTCAGATAAAGCAAGTTATATTACCGGACAGACAATTCATATCAACGGCGGATGGTATATGTAGTACATGGAAAAAGTGGAGGTATATGAAAACTATGAGAACAAAAGTAGTTGATGTAAATAAAGCAATGGAATTAATAAAAGATGGTGATACTGTGGCTACCGGTGGATTTGTTGGGAATGGACATCCTGAAGAATTGACATCTGCTTTAGAAAAAAGATTCGTAATAACCGGTAAGCCGCGAAATTTAACTTTAGTTTATGCTGCCGGTCAAGGAGATGGTAAAGAGAAAGGATTAAACCATCTCGCATATGAGGGATTAGTGAAAAGAGTTGTCGGGGGGCACTGGAATCTAGCTCCAAAATTAGGGAAATTAGCAGTAGAGGAAAAAATTGAAGCATACAACTTTCCTCAGGGAGTGATCTCGCACCTGTTTCGGGATATCGCCGCCGGTAAACCGGGGACAATTACGCATGTGGGATTAAAAACATATGTTGACCCTCGGATAGATGGTGGGAAGTTAAATAAAATTACCAAAGAAGATTTGATTGAACTTATTCATTTAAGTGGAAAAGATTGGCTTTTCTATAAATCGTTTCCCATAACTGTGGCACTCATTCGTGGTACAACGGCAGATGAATCAGGCAATATAACCATGGAGAAAGAAGCAGGCAATTTAGAGATGCTATCAATGGCACAAGCGGCTAAAAACTCAGGAGGAGTAGTTATTGCTCAGGTGGAAAGAGTAGTTCAAAAAGGGACTTTAAATTCCCGATTGGTAGTGATCCCCGGATTGCTTGTTGATGCAGTTGTGGTGGCAAAGAAAGAAAATCACCAACAGACTTTTGCTGAAGATTATAATCCTGCCTATAGTGGTGAAGTAAAAATACCCGGAACACGCATAGAGCCTCTTCCTTTGAATGAACGTAAAATAGTTGCCCGCCGTGCAGCTATGGAGCTAACCCATGGAGCGATTGTTAATTTGGGGATAGGTATGCCTGAAGGAGTTGCTTCGGTTTTAAATGAGGAGGATATAAACGAATATATTATTCAAACAGTTGAAGCTGGTCCTATTGGTGGAGTTCCGGCAGGAGGATTAAGTTTTGGAGCTAGTACTAATCCCGAAGCAATTATAGATCAACCATATCAGTTTGATTTCTATGATGGAGGAGGATTGGATATTGCATATTTGGGATTAGCCCAAGTAGATGAAAATGGTAATGTTAATGTTAGTAGATTTGGGTCTCGGGTAGCAGGCTGCGGTGGATTTATTAATATTACACAGAATGCAAAAAAAGTTATTTTTTGTGGAACATTTACTGCCGGAGGCTTAGATATTTCCCTAACAGATGGTAAATTGATTATAAATAAAGAAGGAAAAAACAAAAAATTTATTAAACAGGTAGAACATATAACTTTCAGTGGTAAATATGCTATGGAGAAAAGTCAATCAGTGTTATATATAACAGAACGTGCTGTATTTAAATTAGATAAAGGAAAGATCATCTTGATAGAAATAGCTCCTGGAATTGAACTTAATAAACATATTATTCCTTATATGGATTTTGAGCCTGTAATCGGAGCTGAGCTGAAATCAATGGATGGAAAAATATTTATCAAAGCAGCTATGAACCTCAAAAATGAAATCAGGAACCAATCGTTATGAGAGAAGCAATAATAATAGGTGCAGTAAGAACTCCGGTTGGAAGCTTTGGAGGAAGTCTTAAAGATATAAATGCTGTGGAATTAGGTTCGATAGTAATTGCAGAGTCAGTAAAAAGAGCAGGGATTCAACTTAAAGATGTAGACGAAGTGATAATGGGAAATGTTATCCAGTCTGGATTAGGTTTAAATCCTGCACGCCAGGCAGCAATAAGGGCAGGTATACCTGTTGAAGTCCCCTCTATGACCATAAATAAGGTTTGCGGTTCGGGTTTAAAGGCGGTAAGCCTAGCCGCTCAAGCAATAGCAACAGAAGATGCAGAGATTGTAATAGCCGGTGGTATGGAAAATATGAGTCAGGCTCCATTTCTATTAAAAAATGCACGCTGGGGATATAGATTAGGAAATAGTGAATTAATTGATAGTCTTATTCTGGATGGATTATGGGATTCCTTCAATAATTACCACATGGGTATAACTGCAGAAAATTTAGCTGAAAAATATAATATTTCCCGTGAAGAACAGGATAAATTTGCTTTACAGAGTCAAATGAAGACATCACGCGCACAACAGGAAGGAAAATTCATTGAAGAGATCATACCGATAAGAATTCCTCAAAAGAAGGGTGAAACAATCATTTTTGAAACCGATGAATTTCCCAAACCAGATACCACATTAGAGAAATTGTCTAAGCTAAAGCCAGCATTCAAGAAAGACGGTACTGTTACTGCAGGTAATGCTTCGGGAATAAATGATGGAGCTGCTGCTGTTGTAATAGTTTCAGAGAGAAAAGCTAAGGAACTAAATAGTAACGTACCGCTGGGCAAAATTAAATCTTACTGTTCCTCAGGAGTAGATCCCAAATTTATGGGACTCGGTCCGGTAGAAGCTACCAGAAAAGTATTGAAAAAAGCAAAAATCACCCTTGATGAGATTGACTTAATCGAATCTAATGAAGCTTTTGCTGTTCAATCTATTACTGTCGCCAGAGAATTGGAGTGGAACTTAAATAAAGTTAACGTTAATGGAGGTGCCATTGCTCTTGGGCATCCGATTGGAGCAACCGGAGCAAAAATAACTGTGACACTTCTCCATGAGATGAAGCGTCGAAACTGTAAACGTGGTCTGGTTACCTTGTGCATTGGCGGGGGGCAAGGGATAGCATGTATTATCGAGCAAGTGGAACGGGTCTGATAATTTTGAGAATTGTCCCGGAAGAAGAGCACCCTACGATGGCGAACTGTATCTAAAGAAATATTGCAGAAAATCCTGATTAGCGATTTTTATGAATTCTCATCTAATGTAATAAGTATCATATTGTGAAAATAGGTTTTATTTCTTCCGGTAAATTTTCTCCTCCTGATGTATCGGTAAAAAAAGATACAATTACAGTTACAAACATAGCTAAAGCAATTGAGAGTAAATAATACGGAAAATTAAGAACGAAAATATTTGTCCGCTGAAAAACAACCAGTACGAGGTTTAAGACAATTGCAACGGTTAACCCACTAATAACCGCTTCCTTTGAAGTTCGCTTCCATAAAAGTCCGAGAGTAAACGTTGGTAATGTTACCGATGCAAAAAATCCCCACCCGAGAGTACCCAGAATTGCCACCATTTCTCCACCGAGATAACCAAAAGCTATAGCCAATCCCGTAACTATAAATGTCAGAACTCGTCCCCATTTCACCTGTTGTTCATGGGGAATTTTATGGCCTAAAACCTTAAACAAGTCACGTGTGATAGAGCCGGTTGCAAGAGCCATAAAAAAACTAGCTGTAGACATGATTGCAGCCAAAAGTGCTGCCATTACCAGGGCTTTAATAAATTCACTCATTTTACTTAAGAATAGGAAAGCTGCTTTATCTGCATCTACCAAAGGGACATGTTCTCCGCTGGCAACGAGGTACAAAGCACCATATCCAACCAATATCCAGACTAAAGAAGCGATAGCATATGTGAGTCCACTGATAATACCGGCTTGTTTAAGATCTCTTGGGTTTTTAAGAGAGTACATTCTGTTCAACATTTGGGGCTGTCCCATTAATCCAACGAAAAAAACAGCTACATAGGTAATTACCATGTGAACCGGAGCATTCCCAATCCCATCCACAAATTCTGGACCATACTGTTCGGCACTTTGAATTACCGGCATTGCATTTCCACCGGTAATAACAAAGAAACCTATAATAACTCCTAATGCTCCTAAAATCATCACGAAACCTTGAAAGGCAGCGGTTAAAATACTTCCTGCCATTCCGCTAACAGTCGTATATATGAGTGTAGTTCCAAAGAGAACAATAACTCCGATGTTCTCACTAACACCAAGCATCTGATTCATCAACTTTGCTCCACCCTTTACCTGAGAGGAAAGATAAGCAATGGATGCGATTAATAACCCTATTGCAAGAAGCCCTCTGATGACTTCGCTTTTAAACCTGACGTATGCAATATCCGGAAGGGTTGCGACTTCGGTGATTTCAGCCATACATCTCATTCGCTTTCCCATAATCCAATAAGCGTATGAAAAAGCACTTCCACAAGCGATGGTAATCCATATGGAAGAAAATCCAAATGTGTACACCAGCCCCGGACCGCCAATAAATCCGAAAGCGCTCATAATAGCCGCTGATGATGCAAGCGCAATGGTTATGGGTCCAAAACTCTTTGTTCCTCCAAAGAACTGTTCTGCGGTTTTTGCTTTCCTTGATGCATAAATCCCTATTCCTATTGATATCAATAAAAAAACCACAGAGAAACCGATAGTAAATGCGCTGGGCTCTATGAGTTGTTCTACATCCGCTTCTTGAAAATTATTCATTCTATGTATCCCTTTTCATTTTTTTAACTTCTTCCAGAAAAGTATCCCAGTTATCGCCGGGTAATATATATTTATCAAAGTAAATCGCATAACCTAATGTTGAAGTCAAAAAAGTTCCTATCCAGAAAAAAAGGAGTGACCAGAATTGACCTGGATGCAATCCAATAATCCACGTAGTAGTTGATTGTCCTCTGGTTGTATATGCCATTGTAAAAGCAATAATCCAGAAGACAACCATCGGGAGGAGTGGATAAATCAGAGGAACAATTACTCCAATTTTCACATTGACCGTGGTTCCGAGAATAAAATATATTACACTGAGAAATACTACGGCTAATAAGCCAATGTAAGCAAGTCCCGGAACTCCAATACAACTCACTATAACGATAAAAATCCATAGCAGAGCTCCGAGAAAGTTTAGAATATCTCGTGTTTTGTCTGTTATCGAAATCATTTTACCTCCTCGTTTTTGTGTGAACATGGAAATATCCTTCTTTGTATCTGGGTTTATATCCCAGGTTGGATTTTTACTCCTTTTTCTTTTATAATCTTGATTAAATCTCTATAAGTCAAAACATTTCACCTTTATTATAAAATAAACTTTATCCGATGGCCTTTGAACCTCGCTCACCGGTTCTTATTCTTATACATTCAGGTAAATCCAGAACAAAGATTTTGCCATCGCCGATATTACCGGTCCTGGTGCCCCTAATCACCTCAATAATCTGCACCCTATCTGCACCCGAAACAAAAAAAGACCTAACCATATTCGGATAAGTCCTTGTTATTATTGGTGGAGCAAAGGAAACGTTTTGCGAACCATTAAACTACAAATCCGAAAATGAATTATGATCTGCTCCTACTCTTTGGACTACTTGTTGTTTTAGTCAAATCACCGGATTTAAAGTTGCCGTTACTTATGTTATTACCTTTTAGACTTAATGTTTATTAAATACTTTTGAAATAATAAAGAGTTAGGGATGTTAATATAGTTTCCATTATCATCAATAAGCAATGTGAAAAACGAATTGATGGTTAAGACTTTACCCTTTATTTCATCAGGCATAATTTCAATGGTATCATCAATTTTGAAGGGCGATGTAAAATATAAAATTAACCCGGCGAGTATATTTCCAATAAGACTCCATACGGCAAAAAAAGCAACAGCAATCATTGCGACAAAGCCTGTTAAGGAAATCCATATATTGTTAAAATCTATTCCCCAAATGAAAACCAATACAATAAAAAATAATAGAGTAGAAAATAGTGACACAAATCTTCTTATAGCAAAGTACCTGTTCATTTTAAGGTTTAATTTTTTCTGTGTTTTTTTTGTATAATATTTAATAAAATGATGCAACACAGTGATAATAAACAATGCAATTATTGTAAAAAATAATTTTTCAGGAGTATAATAATTCATTTTGGCCTGCCCCCTATGTTTGTATAACTTATTGTGTTAGTCACCCTGCTGATGTTTTGAGGTGGCGCAAAGTGAACATTTTTCGAAACATTCGGATTTGCGTACTATTAAAAAAAGTTATTACTTCAACACTTAAACAAACTAATTAACTATCTGCATTATTTTAACATATCGCTTATTGCAGCGCTCATTGAAGCTGGAAATGCTACAATAATTATTCTTTTCAAAGCTACTATGTTATTAACACCCCACGGACATTTCTGAATTAGTGTTAACAAGAGACCTACAAGAATTATTGATACTATATAAATACTTAAACACCTTTTAATAAAATTAACTTCAAAGCCTTTTAAATGAAATCTATAAAAATTGAAGTAGACAAAAGTTGATATAAATAATACTGAAATAAATGATAGTATAATAACATTTCTAAGTGGGAGGTTTTCACCAAGAGTCCAACACTCCTCAGTGAATCCAACTGGTATTGCAAGTACTGATGCTCCAATAATCATTTGCAGTATATCTCTAGGACGGACTTCTACCATTAAAGGGCGAACTGCACTTCCAATAACCTTACCCGTATTATCGAGAATTGGTTGAAAATAATGTAAATATCCCCCAATTCGTCGAACACTCATCTTTCCCGATTGTTGATCAATTGTCATTGTTCCTCCTTTTAAAATATAAAAAGATATTTTACTAATAAATATGTTGAAACCTATTTTTGTCAAATAAAAAAGATCCAGCTATACTTAGCTAAATCTTTAATTTTTTATTAGTGGAGCTATCGAGGATCAAACTCCCGACAACCTGACTGCCAGTCAGGTGGTTACTGGTTCTAGCGATACCAGCAAAGGAAATGTTTGGAAAACATGGTCTTAATACCTGAATGACAAGCTTATTGTAATTTATCAAACTCACCGGCTTTCAGGCGTTTAAGGTAATTCCGCTTTTTGGCTGTGACCAGACTCACTAAAGCTACAAGGCCAATCAGGTTTGGTATTGCCATCAAAGCGTTAAATATGTCCGCCAAGTTCCAGATAATTCTTAACCCTCCAATTGCTCCAACAACTATAAACACAACATATATACACCGATACCAGAAAACGGCCCGAGGCCCAAAAAGATATTCCGCACACCGGTCACCATAGTACGACCAGCTAATCGTTGTGGAATATGCAAAAAAGATTAAACCAAAACCAACGATGTATTGTCCATATCCAAACAGTCCGACATCAAACGCCTTTGCGGTCAACGAACTGCTGGTAAAACCGCTGGAATGTGCATCAGTTACCAGGATAACCAGGGCAGTCATGGAGCAAATGATAATTGTATCGATAAACGGTCCAAGCATAGCGACGAAGCCTTCACGTGCCATCTCATGTGTTTTCGCAGCGGCATGAGCCATTGGCGCCGAACCAAGTCCCGACTCATTGCTAAAAACACCACGGGCAACACCGAAACGCAATGCTTGAGAAACTGTCGCTCCTACAATACCTCCACCCACAGCATAAGGTGTAAAAGCATACCTAAATATCATTGTCAGGCACTTCGGTATCCTGTCGAGATGAAGGATTAGAACCGCTACGCTACCCAATATGTAGATAACGCACATGAAAGGAACCAATCTGGCGGTTACAGCAGCAATACGCCGGATCCCACCGAGAATAACTAATCCTACCAAAATTGCCAGTGTAACACCAATGATCAGGCTAAAGTAATTTACGCTTAGGGATAAGTTTATCTTATCAATATAAAAACATATCTCTGACTGCTGCCAGGCTGTCGGCAGAATATACTTTAACCCATTGACTACTGAATTTGCCTGGACCATATTGCCGGTACCAAATGAAACGATTATTGTAAATAGCGCGAAGGATATAGCCAATATTAATGCTATTTTGCGGGTGAGGCTCTCACCTGCTAAACGAACTAATAATTTTGGGTGAAATCCCTTTTCAAGAAAGTACATCGGCCCACCACTTGCCGAACCATCTTCATGGATGTTCCTGAAATGCAATGCCAGTGAGCATGAGGTGAATTTCGTTGCCATTCCTACCAAAGCTGTGATCCACATCCAAAAAACCGCTCCGGGACCACCCATAGCGATGGCGGTAGCGACACCAGCGATATTGCCCGTACCAATAGTCGCAGATAACGCAGTAGCCAGAGCTTGAAAATGGGAAATATCACCAGCATCTTCGAGATGATCATATTTACCACTAATACAACGAATGGCATGACCAAAGTGACGAAACTGCACAAAACGAAGTTGGATCGTAAGGTACAGACCTGTACCAACCAAAAGGCACACCATAACAGGTCCCCAAACAATCTCACTAAGTTGTATCAGTATGCTATCTACGGTCATTGTTATAGATCTTTTTTACCTTATTATAGCAGCAAATTATAAAGGCAGATAAAATTACTTTTTCTTTGTTTGTTTCACTAATCGTTTAACAGCCTCAACGATTTTGCCCGAGGATGGCCAGGAGTTATTGGGGCGTTCGAGGTGGATAATATTTTCACTTTCTCCCGGTGACCACTGGATCATTTCCCTTTTGGTCAGGATACCGAGCGTTGGCGCCTTGAGAGCAACTGCAAGCTGGAAGAGATCTGTATTGTGAGTTACAATAAATCGACACCATGATAACATACCGGCAAGCAGAGAAACGGGTCTGTCATCAACAAGAATTATGTTTTTTCCAAATGTTTCTTTGAGTGATGCGGCAAGCGGCTTTTTATCAGGTTCTAAAAATACCACCACTGTGGATTTTAGGTCGTTCACGAGGATCTTGATTGTATTTTCTGCGTTTTTTCTTGAAATTTGATCACCGACGATTTCCTTTGTGAGGTCGAAGCCGGCCAGTTTCCCAATTTTCGAAATAGGACCTGCGGGGAGAAAACGCATTCTTGCTTTTTGACGGATACTGTCGCTCACTGTCATTGTGTAATCGCGTACGCTTCCTTCTATCCCAAGTGTTCTGAGCATTTCAAGGTAACGGTCAACCTCATAAAGAATACCGGAAGCTGGAACTACTTCAACATTGAAGTAATCAATATCTTCATTCCCCTTGAATGAAACCCTTAAATCCGCTCCGGACAGACGTGTCAGGTATGCCATTCCGGGTTCAAACTGGTAAGACAGGAAAAATGCAAGGTCGAAATCAAGCTCGGTCAGCTTTTTACCTATGGACTGAAATCTTTTTGAATTTGGGTTTTCAATATAGTCGTCGAAGGTAACGAGTTCATCAATAGTAGGATCGTTTTGTATCAGACGGCTCCACGAGTTGTGAACTGCAATCGTTATTTTCGAAGAACTGTAATGCTCTCTCATTGATTTGAACACACGTGTGGCGAGGAGTATAGTACCCATACGATTGTATGGAATGATGAGAATTCTTTTGGGATTTAAAAGAATCCGTGTCATATTAACAGGTCCGGTTTCTTTGGGTATATGGACATACCCGAGACGAACCCGCTTGAATTTACTTTTAAAATATTCCTTTATCGCGCTCATTCCGCTTACCTGAATGAAATGGATCCAAGATCAAGAGTTGTTCGACGAAACGTAATATTCATAGGTGTTTCAAAAACCTCTGGCAGTGATATTTCCTGCCACGATTCTTTTTCCTTTGATACGAACGTTTTAATAAAAGGTTCAGCAGTCACATTAGAAAAAATTGAAAGAATCTTTAATTTATCCAACAGCTCACAGTTTATTACTTCTCCGGGCGTAAGAGCTTCTTTTTTCCCATCAACACGCTCAACAATAATGTACTGTATTTCAGGTTCATCAATAGCTATGTAAACGTTACCTGTAATCGACTTCTCTTTCAGGACTTCAATGCGATACAGACATCCTTTCCCATTGATACTGAACCGCTCCATAAGATCACTATACGTATCGATGGCATATCCTCTGTCCTCGGCGTCATTAAAGTTTTTGTTACCAACAAAACCGTAGAAATTAATCCTGAAGTCATTATTCGAACGGTCACTTATCCAGGCGTCTATAATTTTTATTATATCACCTCTAATAATATGTAGAGTGTCTCCCGCTGAAACAACAATATTTTTATCGTGGACTTTGATTTTAACCTCCTCAAGACTGGAGTGAACATGCGGAACAAAGTTATTTTCCATTCCAGACTCCGTTTCAATAAGTACTTTTCCGCAGAGATAAGCGTCTTTATATACTTTTATGGTTGTCGGTGTCTTGATAATAGCCACACGGCCGATATCATTGGTATTGCCAAAACCCAATATATCTACGGACAGTCCGCGCTTGTAATTAGCCACTACTGAAGATACCATCAGGGATGTTCCTGCAGGTACTGAAAGTGTTGAGCCATTCTTCACTGCAAGCGGATTTGAATTTCCCGGAATAGTAACGACAAGGTGGTAAAGTTCCGGGGTGGGAAGAGAAATGCTCGGATGTTCGGGGATTATGCTGTATTCTCTCATAAAAGCGTTAATAGCAAGCGTTTCATACTTTACCTTTGCATCAATAGATCTGATGTTTTTAGAAGTCTCTATACCGTAAGCAGGTATGCCGAATAATGAAAGAGCATTATAGGTAGCACTTCCGCGTTGTTCTTTGTGTTTTGACTTCTCTGAGAATGTGTCATGGTTATTGAGATGGAACAGATGGTTGGTGTCTTTAGTATTACGGTTTATTTCTTCGATGACCCGACTGGTAGGCGTCTCAAGATCAATGATAGTCCCGTCGAGATGCAGATAACTAAGTGCATCTATAATAATTGATTGTCCGTATCTCTCAGGATTTTTTATTTCCGAGATATATTGTGGATAATAGTATCCCCATCCTTCATGAAGGTTCAGGAGAACATCGCTTTTTGCCATGAGATTCTTTAAGATGTCTACAATTTGGGAATCATTGTCATAGTTTTCCGTTAAGTTCTGGGCGAATTTGCGGTTCATGTCACCATAAACACCACGTTTGTTCTTTTTTATCGAATAGAAATTGGCACGTGGAACGAGAATCAGGTTGCCCTTTTCAAGGGCCATATCAGCATAAAGATCAGCGGCGAGATAACCCCCCGGTTCATCTCCCTGAATACCGCCTATTATCATCATGGTGTTTCCGGATTCCTTACCGTTAACGTAGTAAATGGTCAGCTCATGATCTGTGTTTTCAAAGTGTGTTTCTACTTCCGTATCAGCCCTCGCCAACATTATTCCCGGAATAAGAATAAATAAACATATAAGAAACCTAAGTGCTTTCATAAGAAACATCTCCGGTTAATCCCTGGAGTGAAATTTGTGTATAAATTAATATTACATATAATATAATACCTAATCAGTTATTATTTCATTATAATTTATAGTATATATACCATAAGTACTATTCTTTGTTAGTTAATTTTCGCTGAAATATTTATCTATGAGAATTTTACCTTCGGATGAATAGACAATAATTCGAAATTGCTTTATGAGAATACCCTCAACTTCATCGGAAAGGGTAATAGTAATTTCCTGCCCTTCATAGGGATAGTAAGTGATACCATTTCTGTAATCAACAGGCAATCCTCTGAATACGGGATTGCGGGGATATATAACCATTTCGCCGACAGTCTCAGCTTCCGGGTTCACAAGTAACCACACATAAACCTCTCTATTTTCCTCTATGCCGGTGAACGTCATGATCACGTCCGTATCTCCATTTTTGTGATGTTTTACTGTCAAGCGCTGGATATCCGCACTTTGTGTGGAAGCAGCACTATCAGCCTTTTGGGGAATGTAAGCAGGTTCAGTACTTTTCATTACAACCTCTTTTATGCCAGCGTATTTTTGGAAATAATAATAGGTAGCCCCTGAACCAATCATTGCACCGATAAAGCATATAAGCACAAACACTGAGAGAACAAATCCTGTAGTAACCCTTACAGTAACAGGATGTTGAGAATCCTTAAGGATAAGGACAGTAAATGGAGGTTTTAACATTTTAAAGTATTATCTTGGAATTTTTTCACCGATAATTTTCCATGTATCTTTGTTTTTCACAAGGTATAATGTCTTTAGACCGATACTTTTTTTTATGTTTGATGCGGAATAATCTTGAATGAACTGGGCAATTATTGCATCGTTGTGTTTAAACACAATAATATCATCAAGTTTGATGTGATTTATTTTAAAGTTATTGAAAATACTTGCTTTGTAGTTCTTATATTCAGAAAGATTTCTTTTTTTACTGTCCTTGAAATGCGGAGAATAATATTGAATGTACTCATCGATTTGTTTTATCTCCCAGTTGCTTCTCCAACCCTCGAGTATCTCTAAAAGTTTCTGACTTTGAGCTGAATGATCTTTTGTTTTGCTGAATTTTAACATCTCTTCGATAATAAGCGGAGTTTTCTGAAGTTCAATGTATTTACTCAGTGATTTTATCGTTTCATTGGTTACGACAACACACCCCCTGGTATCGTATGCCGAGGTTTCATCGAAGTCTTCATCGGTACCGTGAAGCCAGATACCGCTGCCGTTTTTACCGTCGATACGGTTGAGATAATTTGGAAAATTTGTTGCGAAAGCCATTTCACCATACTGATAAGCTATGTTTTTTCCAACTATTTCGAGGATTTGTTTGCGAGAGTATTTGTTAACCAGGAAGAAGACTCCTTCGGGGGTTTTGTGGTCGCCCTCCTCCATTTTATCACCCGGGTTTTTTCCGGTTTTACATTTAAAAGTTTCTATCAGTGTGCGTTTCCCACTGTTGTAATGAAGGAGATGAAGATTATGTGTTGTTTTATCAACAAGAAGGACGTATGGTGAATTTCCTTTGCAGGAAAGAATAACATCAAGATCATAATCGCTGTTTGAGAGTAATTCGGATGGCAGCAACGGAACCGGTTCAACTTTCGGTGGGGCGAAATCGATATCGATATCAAGGGCATAACAGAGACGACCCAGCTCATCCGGATCAACACCCACTTTTTCTGCAGCTTCTTCGATGCTTTTTGAGGTATCAACAGCTTCTTTGATAACATTCAACGCAATTCTTTTCAACGCACTGTCAATTTCCGGTGATGAGGAAGTGTCACCGATTGAAAGAAAAGTTACTGCGAATATTAAAGCAAGAATAGAAAAGAAAATAATTGATACAAATTTAACCAAGTTAATAAATTGATGATACCTGTTCATTGCCAATGCTCTTTCTAATAAAGGATAAAAAAAGCTACTTTATGAATAGCAGAATATATTTATAATTTATGTAATATATAGAAACTTGCTGTTTTTTGTCAAGTTCTGCATTGAAATCAGCGACTCCCTCTTTTTTTAGATCCCTCAAATTTCAAAATGCCCTTGAAGATAGTAGCGTTTTCTTATTTTGACCAAAAATGCTCAAAATCACTGGAAACTTTGGTTTATATAAGAGAAATAATTGGTATTCACCTGAGCTGGAGCAGTCGAATCAAAAAGGATATTTATAATCTACGATTTTTATTTTTGTGTACGAATATATTCTGCAGCCCGGTGCATTCTCTCAACTACCATCTGTTTGCCCAGCACTGTCAGAAGCTCGAAAAGCCCGGGACCGTGAGTTACCCCTGTCACTGCCAGACGTGTGGAGTGTATCAGTTTAGCGCAATTTATGTTAAGTTCCTCTGCAAGGCTACGTAACGCATTTTCAGTAGTCGTTTCAGTATATATATCAAGTGCTTCAAAACGGTCTGCAAGTATTTCCAGGCGATCCGCTGCTGTTTCATCCCTGAAATGCTTCTTTACTCCTTTTTCTTCATACGAATTTGGTTCACCGAAGAAATAAACACCCTGTTTAACAAAATCTTTCAATAAACGGCACCGTTCTTTCAAAAGTCCGATGATTTTTATTATGTGATCCCGTTTTTCTGTGAGGCACCGCTGTGTAATGAACCCGCTTTTAATAAAGAGATGTCCTACAGATTCGAGAAGTTCTTCCGGTGACAGATTATTTAAATACTGACCATTGAGCCATTCCAGTTTTACATTATCAAACACACTGCTCTTTTTTGATATACCCTCTATTGAAAATGCCTCGACGAGTTCTTCGAGGCTCATCTTTTCCCTGTCATCACCCGGATTCCATCCGAGCAGTGTGATAAAATTGACGACACTGGCTGAAAGAAATCCCATATTTTTATATTCCATGACCGAGGCGGCACCGTGACGCTTTGAAAGCTTTCTCTTGTCCGGGCCAAGAACCTGCGGGAGATGAGCGAACCTCGGTATTTCACTGCCCAGGGCGTTCATGAGCATGATCTGCTTTGGCGTGTTGGATATGTGATCGTCACCGCGCATAACAAGTGTAATCCCCATTTCGGCATCATCAACGGCTACAGCGAGAAGATATACGGGGCTGCCGTCGGACCGCGCAATAATAAAATCTCCGATCATTTCGTTTTTAAACGCCGTAACCTCATGCACGAGATCGTCAAATGTGGTTTCCCCTTCCGGCACGCGAAAGCGCACTGTGAATGATCGACCCTCAGCAGTATACCGTGACACAGTTTCCTCGTCCAGGTCCCGGCACTTGCCGGAATACACAAAAGGAAGCTTTTCTTCTCGCACTTTTTCACTTTCGGCTTCCAGCTCTTCTTTTGTGCAATAGCAGCGGTATGAATATCCGTCAACGAGCAGTTTCTCCACAGCTTTGCGGTAAAGCCATCCGCGCTGTGACTGACGGACAGGTTCTTCATCCCAGTTGAGACCGAGCCATTGTAAACTGTCAAGTATTGATTGTAACGCCATTTCAGTCGACCGTTCAGTATCCGTGTCTTCAATGCGAAGGAGGAATTTTCCTCCAGTCTTTCTGGTGTACAGCCAGTTAAAAAGCGCCACTCTCGCACCGCCGAGGTGAAGGTCTCCCGTGGGGCTCGGTGCGAATCTCAGTCTCTCTTTTTTTTTCATTAACTCTCCGTACTATAAGTTGTTTTTTTTGAATTATAAGTATACATAAAAGCTGTGTTCAATGCAACCTCATGGTCGGCGCTTGACCATATTACGTGAAGATTAAAGTTCAGATATGTCATCCGCAGGATTATAATAGGGTTTACCTCAAAAATTTATCTATTCAGAATAGGCTATATATATGAAAAATATAATTGATTTTTCATTAACATATGTTAAATTATGGTTGAATTAGGGAAAATTTATCCTATATATATATGCAAAGAACTTGACTTAGTAAAACATTTAATTAAGGAGGATGCACAATGAAGTACACATTACATCTCACACTTATTGCTTTCATGATTTTGTGCCTTCCCACAGCCTCAATGGCACAATCATCTGTTAAACCCATTCAGATTGCAGTATGGCATCCGGTTCAAATCTATGATTCCGAAACCTCAATTCACGGAATTCGTTTTAATTTATTTTACGGAGTCAACCAGGATATTCTCGGATTAGATATCGGATTGGTAAATAAGGTAAAGGGAGATATGACAGGGCTTCAGGATGGTGTGGTAAACCTCGTAGATGGCAATGTTACTGGATGGCAGGATGGTTGTGTCAATATTGTCAAAGGCAATACTGTTGGTCTTCAAACAGGATTGTTTAATTCAACAAATGATATAAAAGGGGTTCAATTGGGAGTTGTCAATATTACAGAGACACTTTACGGGCTTCAAATCGGTATAGTAAACATAAATAACAGCGGAGACCCGTTCAAATTCCTTCCAATTGTTAATTTTTCATTTTGATTGTATGTAAACTTTGCAACATGTTAAAGGCGGGGCAGTTAAAGGCTCTGCCTTTACTTTTTTTAATAAGGTACTTGTAAATCCCATGATAATTGGTGATACAAATAACACAAAATCAGAATTTGTCTATTCACGACATATATTACGTGAATCATCTGCGAATAAACATTCTCCAGGTATTTTTCAAATTTAACATTATCAGAATTTGGATTGCCGTTTAAGATTGTAATTTTCATAAAACCGCCTTATGCTATTCTTTCATTTACATCCTCATATTTTAAAGTATGATATATATCCTTATCGGAAGATTATTTCCATTATTTTCTTTGAAATTGACAAAGTGAGGTAGGTAAGCCATATATAACATTTAAAATATGTAAAATAACTTTTTAAAGGAGTAACATAAAACGACATGATGTAATGAAACATTTAGCGGTCGAGCGCTCCTCGACCGCTTTTTTCTGGTGATACAATCCTCAAGTCTAGATTAGATAAATCCTTCATGTTTCAGCAACGATCGAATCGCCTCGCGAATCTCCGCAGAGACCGGCTTGAGAGGATGACGGGGCTCGCCGCCGCGGAAACCAAGCATGTCCATCGCCGCCTTAATTCCCGACACCCCCAGTGCACCGCTGATTGCGGTGTTAAGCCTTGAGAGCCGGCGGTGAAGGGCAAGACCCTTTTCGTTCCGCCCCGCGCGAAAAAGCCTGTAAAGTTCGCAGCACGGCTCGGGAAGAACGTTCCCGAGCGCTGTCACCCCCCCTGACGCACCAAGTTTAAAAGACGGGTACATGAAATTGGCCGAACCGGCGAGGACGCTGAAATCGACATCAGGATCGAGAACGTCGAGTACGGGACCGGGTCCGATAGCCGAGGATTCCTTCATGCCTACTATATTCGGGTGGCGGGACAGGTCGGTGACGATCTTCGGGGGAATCTGCACACCGCTCGCATACTGTGGTGCGTCATAGAGAAGCACGGGTATGGTGATCGCCTCGGCGATCCGCAGGTAATAATCCTTGATTGTCGGACCGTTCATGCGCTTGGCAAAATAGGAGGGGGTAAGGATGATGACATAGTCGAATCCCATGCGGGCAGCCTCACGTGACTTGACGATGGTCTCACGTGTTGACTCGCACGCCGTCCCGGCAAGCACCACCTTGTCACCTTTTTCAGCGGTGAACACCTCGAGCACTCGCATTCGTTCTGTGTCCATGAGACTCCTGAATTCTGCGTTCGAACCGAGTGCAAGGTAGCCGGTCAACCCCGTCCTGTTGAACTGCCGCAGAGTGTCCCGGAGATCTTCGATGCTCAGGTCATCGTTTTTGAAAGGTGTCACTACCGGAACGAAAATACCCGATAGACGAATTCGGTTAGGCGAGTCATCCCGGCCCACCTCTTGGGCTTCACTGGGTGACAATCCCGCCGTTCCCACTGCCGTTCCTATTACAGCGTGCTTGATCAATGTGCGCCTTTTCATGTCATCCGACCTTACCTTAATCAAATTCGTTTCGGGTTTAGAATGTACTCTATTCCGTTGATAAAGTAAGAATAGCTTATCTCATTATTATAGTCAAGTAATCTATCAGTGAAAAATAGACGTTTCTTTTGAATCAGCCAAATTTATTATGCCTAAACTTGCTATTTAGAAACACCTCTCCATCGATTCATATCAAAATGTGATGTTATTAAACAGAAAAGCATCGCAATCGTTCAATCCGAAATAATCCCCTTTTCATTGACATTGCTCAAAAAAGTTGATCCAGTTTAAATGTTAAGATTTGGGGAGAGATTGCCGGAAAGAAAACAAGAAATATGTCACTCTAAGTCTACACACCTGAGCAAATCAATTTATTCGATGCGAAAGTGTTTGTTGAGCGATGGAGGCTGTAGTATAATCATATTTAGACCACTCAATGCACTGGGATACCGCCTGCCAGTTCCTGAGGCGATCCTGCCAGCCGATACAACCAACTGACTAACACAGTAAGTGGTTCAAACAATTGGTGTAGGACAGTTTTATAGGGATCAACCTTTATTATAGGAGGAATACAACATGAAACGACGTGATGTAATGAAACGTTTGGCTCTCGGTACAGCCGCAGGCGCTACCGGAATTCTCGAAAGAAAAGATGAAGCTCTTGCAGAAACGTATTCGAAGGCAACCAGAGGACTGCCACCTTTAAAAATTACAAATGTGAAAGCAATTCTTACCGCCCCCCGCAAAACCGCATTTATGCCTTTTGTCATCGTCAAGGTGGAAACAAGCGAACCGGGGTTGTATGGACTGGGATGTGCCTCGCTGTATTTTAATCCCCTTGCTGTAATAACGGTCATCGAAAAATATATGAATGACTTCGCGAAGGGAAAAGATCCGGATAATATTGAAGATATCTGGCAGTGTGCGTATGTGAGTACCAACTGGCGTAACGGACCTGTGT
>JBHPFF010000008.1:0-42324 GCA_042572165.1 Candidatus Latescibacterota bacterium
GCACCCGGAAGATGGTTTACTTTTGGATTGGAGTACAATTAATGAAATTGGCAGGATTTAGTAGTATCGTAATAGCGCTGTTATGTGTTGCATCGGGTGTTTCTTATAGTGAACCGTCATCGTATCTGCCGGTTTCTCACCGGGCATATGATTTTCTTGAACGAATGGAACATAAATACTTTGTTAATGGCGCCTTCCTTGGGACAAAACCAGCTTGCCGGAGCGAGGTTGCGCGCCTGGTGTTTGGTGTGGCAAAGGAAAAAAAGATTCTGACAGCAGTGGAAAAAGAAGAACTCGAATGCCTGATTGATGAATTCAAAGATGATTTTCTGCCCAGGAAATCTCTGGTCTGGGATGATCTGGGGCCTGTCACGAGACTTCCCGGATTTCTCAAGGTTTTACTGTATCGAAACCGAAGGAATATGTATTCCACACGTGGTGATAATTATTCTCTTTATTTCGATCCCGTGATAGTGAGAAAAGCGACACTGGGAACGCTACACAATTCCTCAAAGAAAGACAACGTCTTTTTATCAGCCAACGGTTTTATTACCCGTGGCACAATAGGAAATCATATTGGATTTCACATTGATGTGCGTGATTCCAAAGAATGGGGTAGTCGCTCGTATCCTGAGAAATTTGTTACAACGATGCCCGGCCGCGGATTTACAGTGTTCAAGGGGGACCATGCGGAATTCGATGAAACATACGCTCATGTGAACTATTCAAACGGTCCCTTTGTGGTTTCTTACGTCCGTGACCGGAATGTGTGGGGCAGGGGAAGACATGGAACACTGTTTCTTTCAAATTACGGCTCGCCCTATGATATGATCCGCATTGAAACTTCATTCTGGCGCCTGAAATTCATATTCTTTGCCTCTGAAATCGAACAGTATCCACCGCTTGCGAAATTTTACTATAATAACCCGCCAGATACGCCCTCAGATTCAGTTGCCGTTAAAAAACACCTGAGCGGGCACCGTCTCGAAATCAATATCACCGATCGGTTTACACTGGGTTTCCACGAGACAGTTGTTTACGGCGGGCGATGGGACTTGTCCTATTTGAATCCCGTGATGTTCTTAAAGGGGGGAGAACATATGAACGGTGATCACGATAATGCTGCAATGGGTATGGATTTTCGGCTCTATATCCATCGTGGGCATTCCCTTTATGGAGAGCTTCTTATAGATGATATCACGACAAAAAAGCTCGGCACAGACTGGTATGGCAATAAACTTGGCTATCAATTGGGAACTTACCTGGTTGAGCCTTTCGGCTTGTATGATGTTGATACCCGTATAGAGTATACCCGGATCAATCCCTGGGTATATACTCACAGGTTGCCTATCAATACTTACACGCATTACGGCGATGTCATGGGATACAGTGCGGGGCCCAATTCGGATGAACTTTTCATGGAAATTCGCAAACGTTTTACAAGAAGATTGCATGCAGCATTATCATTTGCCAGAAACCGTCACGGGGAAAACACGGACAGCAAAAACGTCGGAGGGAATCCCCTTGAAGGATTTAAGAAGGGTGACTCAAAAAAAGCCAGGTTTCTTGATGGAACTTTGGAAGAAACTAATACCTTTGATATAGCGCTGACTTATGAACTGTTGTGGGAATTGTTCCTGAAATTCGGTTATACATACCAGGAGTATAATGGCGACGGGATTAATATAGTTCGGTTTTCACTTGGTTTGAATGAATAGGGAGGTATCATGGCGCGAATCAGTATTGAAGAACTGGTTGAAGAGTTGGATGAAAACTTTGCACGCGCGCTGAAAGCTGTAGTTGACGAAATCGCCCCCGAGAACACAACCGATCAACGCCAGATCATGAGAATATTCCGTTCAAAACTTGAACGTTCGTTCGAACGCTGGGAACATGTATCAGACCGATGTGTGGATACTGGGTATTAAATCTTAACTCCTATACTCATGTCTGTCCGCTGGAAATATTCAAAATCTATAAATCTCATCGTTTATCTTGATTTGTTACCTGCTAAAATCTATATTTATATCAATATTTTGTTAGATTTGGAGGGTTGATGAAACCGGTTTTTCGCCAAGTATTATTTTTGTACATTTTTAGCATTCTTTTCTCCTGGATGGGAAGTGCTGCTTATTCCCTTGACAGCAAGGAAATGTATTCAATTTTGTGTGGATGGAAAACCGGTGGATCGCATGAACTACTTGCAAAAAAAGCTACTGCCCTCAAACAACTGAAGCATGAAACCACCCTTGCTATAAGTTTCGGTTCACTTCTCGGCCCGACAAGGGTTGTTCAATACGACCGCAGTGAACTGTTCCTGAAAGAGGCAAGTCAGGCGGGATTTGATTACATCATTCCATCTGCCCCGGAGTTTATGTTCGGTGTTGATGGTTTTAAACGTTTCATCGGACTTGACGGTGTTCCACAGTTTATATCTGCGAATATCCTTGACGAACGAACACGTGAGCCTCTGGTTGAACCCTATGTCATATGGTATGTTTCAGGTCTGCGGATATGTATTATCGGTATGTCTGATATGAATATTGTTATGGATTCTCCTGATGAACGGGTACCGGGGATCGATGTTGTTTCTTTTGACGAGGCACTTGATGCCGTTGCTCTCGATGTTGCATGGGAAAGTGCGGATATAGTAGTTGTCGCGGGAAGACTTGACCGCGAGGCGATCATGGAACTTGTATTAAAGCATAAATTTGTTGACGTATTTATCACCAATAACGAATCGGGAGGGTTTGCTGATGAACAGGGTACGATTACAAATATAACCGTGGCGGGTAAGACGGTCTATGTCGTCTCTGAAAAGGAAGATCATCTCGGAGTTGTCTCAGTAAAAGAGATTGATGGTGCTGAAACGCGGGAATTTACCGATATTGTGATAGGGGATGCCTTCCCCCCTGACCCGGAACTTGCCGAACAGTTCAATCAGGTTATTGCAGAACTCGAAAGGAAAGATTTTCAGGAAACTGTCATTGTAAACACGGGAAAGGAAGTGGCATCGATTTTAAATGCAATTTTCGATGTCGATGCAGTATTTCTGGAAAGGCAGTGCCTGTATTATTTCCCCATCCGGGACAGCCTCACTGTGCTGGATGTTGAGAAAGTCATACGCCCTGATCAAAGGATTGTCTCTTTTTCAATAAAAGGAACATTGCTTAAATCCATATGGGAAAGGAATGAACAGGAAACCGACCCGGATTTCCGCCTTAATTTTGACGGGATAAGTGTTGACGCTAAAATTGATTCAATTCCTATTCAGGATGACCGCGAATATATTGTGCTGACATCTACATTTCTTCGTGGAGGCGGAAACGGTTATCTCGAATTCAGGGAGGGAACGGGAGAAACTCCCATTGATGTTAAAATGCTCGAAGCTGTTGAGAGCTACCTGGTTGCAAAAGAGGAACGTGAACGTGAGGCGGCAAAAATGAAAATATGGACTTTGAAACTCGGTTTTAATATTGGGTCGAACCTGAGCAAAGTAGATGTTGACAAAGAAAAAGCACTATATGGCAAAGATATACCAAAACCTTTTGATAAAAAAGAAGATCAATTTACCGGTAATCTGACAATAACATCCAATAATAATATTTTTACATTGAAAAAAAATCGTAATGATGTTTTTATCAGGCTGAACTCGCATTACATCAGATCAGGCAACCGAACAGACAAAGGCACTATTTTATACGAGGAAACAGGAGATAATGTTGAATTGTATAATAAATATACCTATCATGTTAATTACAAAACGGATCCTTATATGGCTTTATCTCTTATATCCGAACTCTATGCTGGAAGACCGGGAAAACACCCTTTAACAGCAATAATCAGTTCTGGAATGACCCGTACATTCAAGAAACTCTGGGATTTGGATATAAATCTCGGATTACAGGGAACACGTGATTATATAAAGCTTGAAAATACTTTTGGTACAAATTCGAAATTTATTCTTACTAAATCTTTTTCAGATAAGTCCTTTATAAGAAGCATATACTCTGATACCGATATTACATGGTCGCCGATGGCAAAGTACCATATGGCTTTCTATCTTAAAAACAAGAATGAGATTAAAATATATTTATGGAAAAAGTTCAATATTGCCATAAATATTGAATCCTATGCATACAGAAGCACAAAACACAGAAAAGTAGCTGTCGGAATAGTGTACTATGCTTTACTGAGTTATGGGATGGACTGGAAATTTTAAATGGATGATAGTATCATTATCCGGGAGTTTGAAAAACTCGCTCATCGGATGGATATAGCAATACGGCACACGGCCGGCGGCCCTGACGGTCTGTGCACCATAAAAGGTGGACATGTACTGTTTATTGATAAAACACTTGACAAGAGGTCAAAGATAGAGGTTTTTGTGCGTGAATTCAGGACCCTCGATTTTGAGGGTTTTTTCGTGGTTCCCGTTATTCGAAGGCTTTTGGGGTTGGAAGATGAAGAGGCTGATTGGTAGAACAGTGTCATACGGAGCGGGATATGCAAAGGCAGTTGCGGGATACTTCTTGCATTCCGATTGTGCTCCCGGAGGACCGGTTTCGGTGGCGATAGAGCCGACAAATTTGTGTAATCTCCGGTGTCCTCTCTGCGCTGCCGGTGCAGACACTTTGAAGCGTCCGAAAGGAAATATGCGTTTCGATGACTTTAAACTTATTATCGGTAAGCTCCCCTCAAGTGTTCAGGAACTCTATCTCTGGGGGCAGGGAGAACCGTTCATGGCACCCGATTTTCTCAGAATGGTTCACTATGCTTCAAAAAAAAGATTTAAAACTATCGTTTCGACAAACGGCCACTTTCTTCAGGAGCCTGAATCTGTCATTGAGAGCGGTCTCGACAGGCTTATAGTTTCGCTCGACGGAATTGACAGGGAAACCTACGAATCCTACAGGGTGGGAGGTGATTATACCAGGGTGGTAGAGGGAATAAAAAATGTAGCCGCAGAAATAAAAACAAAAGGCTGCGGGCCGGTCATTGAAATTCAATGTCTTGTTAACCGCAGAAATATCAATGGATTAAAGGCGTTCAAAAGACAGGCATATGCCATCGGAGCAAACCGTGTGGTATTAAAATCCCTGCAGGCGGTTTCGATGGAAGGCGGGACTTCGTACCTCCCTGAAAATACTCGTTACTCACGGTATAAAAGGAACTCTGATGGAGAGCTTGAAACAGATAGGGCGTGGTTTCGAAAAAATCGTTGTTTACGTCTCTATTACAGCTTTCAGGTTGATTGGCAGGGTAATGTTGTTCCCTGCTGTTTCGATAAAGACAGCACCTTTATTATGGGTAACATTCTCAAGGAAACTTTATCAGATATATGGAACTCACACAAATACCGTTCTTTCAGGCATCAGCTCAATCATAACGGAAAAATTTTACCGATGTGCAAAGACTGTACGGAAGGACTAAAAAGACTGACTATCGATGTATAATGTTTTTAGAAAAATTTACGGATTTTTGAAGCGTTACTCGATGAGTGTCAGGTTCGTGGTTGTAGCGGTACTTTTTTCAATATTACTTAGAACCGTTCAACCCAGTGAAATCATCGAAGCTTTCAGACAGGCCGATCCCCTGTATTTTGGATTAGCGGTGTTTTTAATGATACCAAACCTGCTGTTACAGATGATAAAATGGAATTACCTTTTGGGGAAACTCACTAACAAACCTTCTTTCTCGAGGGTAGCCGTATCGGTTTTAGGTGGATATTTCCTGGGAGCGATTTCGCCGGCACGTTCGGGAGAAATGGCGCGTGGTATTTTAATACCCGGACAATCAACATTGAAAATTGCATCCCTGACAATTGCGGATAAGGGAATGAATCAAATAATGGTTATTGTCGCGGGTCTCTTTACACTTGTAGTAATACTGCCGATGCCTCTTTCACTATTACCGTTAATCGGTGTAGTGACCCTCATTGGCGCGCTCTTTAACATCCATCGCCTCAGGCCGGTGATTGAACGTTTCCTTCATAAGTATATTCATACAAAAAAAGTGGATAATATCCTTGCGGCATTCGATGCGTTGTCGACTGAGACGGTTATTGTCATGACAGGGCTGACTTTTTTATTATACCTGGTTTTTGTTTTTCAGTTTTATGTTGTTATAGTAAGCTTTGTAGATTTGCCGGTAAGTACTGCGGTACGAACACTGCCGGTCATTTACCTCATAAATTATGTGTTACCTGTGTCTTTCGGTGATTTTGGTGTAAAGGAGATGGCGACGGTGCATCTGCTGCAGCCGTTCGGTATTGCCGGAGGGGAGTCATTCAGCGCTTCGATCACACATAACGTCCTGACATTTCTCGCGCCGAGTATAATAGGTGGAATTATTTGTGCGATCTTTTTTCCCCGGCCTGATCGAGAAGTTCCTTCATCAGCTTGTGATAAAGTTCATGAGCAAGAGATGTAACATCGGCAAGCCTCTTCTTGAAGCGACGAATATTCATGATCCCGAGCAATCTCGAAATCCTGCCCAGTTCGGCTTCCGATGCGGGTAATGAATTGATTGAACGGCCTGATCCTATCCGTAATGACTTCTCAACATCACAGAGAAAAGTATATAACTCCGTCAGCGTATTTATATCATGCCTGTTAATGATTTCTGCCGAACCCAGTGCCATGAGAATGTCCGGTGTATTACGGTTTCTCACAGATGGTGTCTTCAGACCGTAATGAGCGGCATAAGTCTGTGCTGTGAAATCGATATCGGCTAACCCTCCCGGACCGGATTTAACATTGATCTGACCGGGATAGCGTTTGAGCGAGCTTTTGGTCATTGAGGCTCTGATATCCATGATCTTTTGTATTTCTTTTCGGGTAAACGGACCCTTGTAAACAAAATTTTCGAGAACTTCCATAATTTCAGTCCCGAAGGCGGAGTTTCCGGCAATCGGCCGTGAGCGCACCATGGCAAGCCGTTCCCATCCTGATGCTCGGCGTTTGAGATACCGTTTGTATTCATCGAGCGATATGGCTAAAACAGCGTTTCCTCCTTCTGGTCTGAGCCGTGCGTCAACCTCATAGACCTGACCGGGACCGCCGCCGCCTGTAATCAGGCTGAGTATGTACTGGGCGAGTTTTATCGAAAATTCCTGGGCTTCAATACCGCTTTTGGCGCTGGTTTTTCCTTTGTAAACGAAAATCAGATCGAGATCTGAACCGAAATCCATCATCTCAGCACCGACTCTTCCCGCTGCGACAATCCCGAAAGCATAGTCCGTGGCTGTTGTGTTCTTTGATGAGAATTTTTTAAATGCCCGCTCGTACGCGGAATTGACAATGCATTCGGCAATGATAGTCAGTTCGGTAAACGTTTCGGCTGTTGTTGTGAGTCCTGAAATATCGCGAGAGCCTATTCTCAGCTTTTCGCGGTTTTTTACAGCGAGGCAGGCTCTGGTATAGGAATCGTCGGCATGATGTTTTCTGTCAATATCTGAAAGCTCGCTCTGTAATTCGTTTTTATCAACCGGAAGAAGTATGCTTCCCACCTCCACGAGCCAGTCGAGAAGGGAAGGATCCCTTTCCAGAATATCGGTTATAAAAAGAGAGCCGTGGGTTATGGCAAGAAGCAATTTGAAAATCCGGGGATTACTGTCTAGAACATCAAGCAGAGTATAACGTGCTTTATATGACTCAGCCACACGCATAAAGCGTTCGAGGACAACTGCCGGATCGGGAAGATCCTTGAGCGCATCGAGAAGTTTCGGTATAAAACGTTCAACCGAAGCCGGTACAACAGATTCATGAGCTATTCCATTTTTGCCGAAAACAAGATGTGACAGGTTTCGCGCACTTTCTTCAGGATTGTGAAATCCCAGATTTTCCATGAAGCGTTTTATGTTTTCATCGCCGGTGGGATGAATAGCTGTGTGTAATGCCATTTGATCGAAAGAACCTGAATCCCCGGCTGAGAAAACATCGTTAAAAACCACCCTGACCGAAGTTAAATTACTTTTCAGTTCCTCCGAAAGTGCCGATGCTGAATCTGAATTTTGCGGAGAAAAATTGAGATAAGCCGCAAGTTCGCTCATGTCCTCAGCCGTATCGGGTAGATCGAATGCCGGTAATAATTCTGGCCATTGCAGGGCATTTTCAACCTTTCTGAACAGTTTGTACGCTCTGGAAAGAACCGAATGTTCATGGGTATTGATAGCGTTAAGTTCAAGGAGTTTATCGAGCGCGGGAAGTGTGCCGGTAATACGAACCTCGGGATGAATACCACCCATAAGAAGCTCTAGGCATTGGACGATAAACTCTATATCACGTATCCCCCCCGGTGCAAGTTTAAGATGGGTTTTTTTGCTTCCTTCAGCACTAAGCCGGGCTTCGATACGGTTTTTTATTTCCACTATTTCCCGGTGAGGACTCCGGATGAGGCTTGTTGGGTAAATGAAATGTTCAATTGATTGTAGGAACTCATGGCCAAGTTTCTTATCGCCTGCAACCGGCCGGGCTTTGAGAAGCATCTGACGTTCCCATGCTTCGCCGCGCATTTCAAGATACATGAAATAGTCCGCTGTTGACCTAACCAGAGGACCGGATGCCCCGTCAGCCTTCAGACGAGTATCAACCCGGTAAAGAGCGCCCAGGCCGGTCGCTTCCGTTAATAACCGCGTCAGCCGTTCGGCGAGCAATGTGTGAAACTCGATTGAGTTGTAGTGATCCCAATATTCGTTTGATTCTCTGCATAGATAAATGAGGTCAATATCTGAACTGACATTGAGTTCACAGCCTCCGAGCTTTCCGAGACCGAGAATCACAAGAGAATGAGGATACCGTTCAATCTTCTGCTGTGCCGCCAGTTCACCGAATGCAGTCTCAAGACAGGCTTCTATTACCGCCTCGGCAAGTAAAGATAACTCAGTATTAATTTCAGCGATAGGAGTCTCCGGATCGGCATTCCTCGAGCAGATTCTTATTAAGTGTACAGTTTGCATACGATGAAGAGCTTTTATTCTTTCTGATGGTATCGAGCCTGAATTAAAGACACTGCCGATGCTCGCAAGATAATACTCTTTATCGAGGTGAGGCAGGAGCGGTGTATCGAGTTGGTCAAGCAGTGTTATCATGGAACGGTCAGCTTTAAGACGTCCGCTGAGAACCTCGCTTGTAGAAAAGATAGTTGCGAGCAGATAAGGAAGTTCGGGGGAGTATAAGGGTATACCGAATATTTCCCGGTCTGTTTCAACAAAACGCTCACAACGGAGAAGAGCTTTATCCGGCGCATGTAACGTGATGGAATGCGTAATTATCTCGAGAAGCAGAGCCGGATAATTAGATGAATAATTATTCAATATCTGATGAATATTTTGAATAGTTCTTTGAGGGATGCCAAGAGCCTTTAGCAGGGACTTATTGCCCTCTTTACAGCCTGCTACAGCTTTCAATAAAGCCTCTTTATTGCTGTTTCTAATTGTATGCATCATTTTCCCTTTCAGATGAATAATAAGATTTCTTGAATAAAAAGGCAAGTGTTTCTAAGAAAAAACTTGCGTTTATTATGAATAATTATTAATTTTATAAAAATATAGTATCCCGTAAAGGGAGGGTATACAATGAAAAAAATCGAGGTTTACTTGCGCCCTTTTAAGCTTGATGAGGTAAAAGAGGCTCTGATGAAAATCGGTATAACCGGCATGTCAATATCCGAGGTCAAGGGTTTCGGGCGGCAGCGCGGACACTCGGAAATATATCGTGGCAGCGAGTATACCGTAGATTTTCTCCCAAAAGTAAAGATTGAGATCGTTGTTAAAGATGAGGATCTTGATGACATTATTGATGCTGTGATCGAACATGCATCCACGGGAAAACTCGGTGATGGAAAAATTTTTGTTTATGATGTTATGGATGCAATTAAGATTCGTACGGGGGAGAGCGGAATCGACATACTGTAGACATGAATATTTACCGTTTTTTATTTTTAAGAATATTTGAGACCTGTACTCAGGTCACATTTTTCGATTGTATCAGGTTGACATTCGATTTTCTTATTCCTGTAAATATGAAATAGTTAAAAGAAGAGTTCGCAATCCATGTCAGACAAGAAGAAACGACAGAGGTTGATTAAAGACATAATTGGTTCGTTTGACGGTTCCACACAGGAAGAAATCAGGAGGTATTTACAAAAGCAGGGGTTACGTGCGAGTCAATCCACGTTATCACGTGATTTACGGGAGATTGGCGCTGTTAAAGTTCCGGTTGATAATGGGAGGTCTCTGTATACCCTTGGTAACGGGGGACATGTTCATTATGGATTGGATGATTTTGGGCGAGCGATGGCTGAATTTTGTGTGAAATATGAAAGTATTGGTAATTTCATGGTAATAAAGACAAAGTCCGGAAATGCCCGTGACCTCTGTCTGATATTAGACCGTCAGGGCTGGAAAGAAATTGTTGGTACACTTGCCGGTGACGATACCATTCTGGTTATAGCAAGAACCGTGTCTGATATCATATCGCTTTCTGAAAAACTTAAAAAATAACATGGAAAGGGAAACAATGGTACATGTTGGTATACTCGGCGCATCAGGTTATACCGGCTCAAAGCTTGCATATTATCTTTCGCGTCATTCAGAGATAGAAATTTCATATGCAACCTCGCGCAGGGAAAAAGGTAAATCACTGGGTGATCTCTATGGTTCACTTGAAGGTCTCTGTGATGTTGTATTTTCTGATCCCGAGGAAGTGAAAGATACTGCGGTTGATGTGTTGTTTGCCTGCGCGCCCGATCAAACCTCTATGAAAGTTATTCCCGACTATTATAACAGGGGAATCGCTGTTATAGATCTCGCAGGAGATTACCGCATGGATACGGATGAGTCGTATGAAAAGTGGTACGGTGCGCCTCATGTTTCCCCGGAGTATATAGCACATGCGGTGTATGGACTTACCGAACTGAATCGTGAGCAAATACGTTCGGCAAAACTGGTATCGAACCCGGGGTGCTATCCCACATCGGTGATTCTTGCGCTTGCACCGCTCCTTAAAGGAGAGATCATCGACTGCAGTTCAATCCATATTAATTCCGTAAGCGGCATAAGCGGTGCCGGCAGGGAACTCAAGATGTTCAAGCACTTTTACGAGGCGGATTCTAATGTTATGCCGTACAGTCTTGGTCGCAGCCATAAGCATGTCGGAGAGATGGAACAGGAACTCTCCAAGATAGCGGGTGAAACATGCACGGTGACTTTTGCTCCGCATGTCGTGCCCATGAAGACCGGTATCGTATCTACCATTCTGGCTGAGTTGAACAAAAGTGTGACAAAAGCGGATGTTAACGATATTTATAAAAAAGCCTATGGTGATGAATTTTTCGTAAGATTTCATCATGACAGACTTCCTGAAAGCAAATTTGTGGCTGATACCAATTTCTGTGATATGGGTTTCACCATGGTTGAAGGCATCGGCAGAATAATTATTGTATCGGCGATCTGCAATCTGGGTAAGGGAGCTTCAGGGCAGGCGGTTCAGAATATGAACGTTATGTTTGGATTCGATGAGAAGGAAGGTTTACTGTGATACGAAAAGTTGTGATTAAGATGGGTGGATCGACCCTCGATACGGAAAATGTTCTTTCTGAGTTTGCTGAAGCTGTTGCTCTGACAGCCCGGGATAATGATGTGATTGTGGTACACGGCGGAGGAAAGGATATCGGGCGTCAACTCGAGCGGATGGGGCGTAAATTCACCTTCATAAACGGACTAAGGGTGACCGATGACGAGGTGATAGATGTCGTTGAGATGGTGCTTTCGGGACTTGTGAATAAATGGATCACTCGAGCCCTTGAAAAACACGAAGTCAGGGCTGTTGGCATAAGTGGTACTGATCTCGGGCTTTTTCATGCAACTAAACTTGTTATCAATGGCGGTGATCTGGGTTATGTGGGCGCAATTGAGAAGGTGAACACAGAACTGGTAGAGCTGCTACTCTCCCGGGATATAACTCCGGTGGTTTCTCCCATTTCAATTGGCCCGGAAACAAGGGCTTACAATGTGAATGCGGATCATGCAGCCTGTAAACTTGCCGGATCGTGGAAAGCCGACGACCTCATTTATATCACAGATGTTCCCGGAGTCAACGTAGGCGGCTCATTGAGGGATAAAATCGGCGTAGATGAGGTTGAACATCTTGTAGATTCGGAGGAAGTAACCGGCGGGATGATTCCCAAATTGATTAATTCGGCGTCTGCGGTTATCTCCGGTGTTGGCAGGGTTCATATTATCGGCTGGAAAGGCCCGGAAAGCATAGTTGATTCCCTTGATGTAAATAAACACTGGGGAACTGTTATTGAATAAAACTATCATGCCTCTTTTTTTTAACGGCATAGCGAAATATGAAGATAATCTTGTATCCCGGATGGTCTTAATAATATCCACAACAGTCATACTGAACGAAGTGAAGTATCTCAATACTTAAGTAAAAAAGAGACTCTTCGCTTTGCTCAGAGTGACAGACTGGTCATGCAAAAGATTCGATACTCAGTGTATTTAAAACAACGCATTTTTATTTGAGGGTTTAGGAACAGGAGAAAAGAAGTCATAAGAATAACGAAGATATGCGATATGCCGGGAGTATGCATATTTAAATTCTGGATTCTGACTTCTATCCCCTGACTTCTGGTGTCGTATATATTTCAGGAGCAAAAGAAAATCATATAAAGGAGTTATTTGAAAAATGGATATAACTTTGGATAAAATTCAAGAAATAACTGAGAAAAATGTTTTATTTACATATAACCGCAGAAAACTTGCATTTGAAACGGGCGAGGGCGCAACCCTTTATGATACCGATGGAAACGCCTATCTTGATTTTACTTCGGGTCTTGGTGTAAATGCTCTCGGGTATGGGCATCCGGTTGTCACGGAACTTATAAAAAAACAGGCAGGGCTGGTGATACATACCTCAAATCTATACCATATTTCGTCCCAGGCTCTTCTGGCAGAAAAGATAGTGAATAGTTCATTTGGGGAGCGGGTATTTTTCTGCAACAGCGGTACTGAAGCGGTCGAGGGTGCACTCAAATTCGCCCGAAAATGGGGTAATCAGTTCGAAATTCCAAAAACTGGATATGTGGCCTTTCGGAACTCTTTTCATGGTCGAACGTTTGGCGCGCTTTCAGCCACTTTTCAGGAAAAGTGCCGGAAGGGATTTTATCCTCTCCTCTCGGGTTTTTCGGAAGCTAAATTTAACGATAAAGAATCGGTGGATAGGGCGGTAACCGACGAGACAGCCGCTGTAATAATTGAGCCTGTCCAGGGTGAGGGTGGTGTCAATATAGCCGATAAGGATTTTATGATCTATGTAGAATCTGTCTGCAGAGAGAGAAACGTACTATTAATAGTGGATGAGGTGCAGGTTGGTATGGCGCGTACGGGAAAGCTCTTTGCGCACGAGCATTATGACATTACACCGGATATCATGGCACTTGCGAAACCGCTTGCGGGGGGGCTGCCTGTTGGAGCAGTTGTCGTAGGTTCCCGTGTCTGGCCGGAAATAAAGGCAGGGGAGCATGCCTCGACATTTGGCGGCAATCATTTTATTACCGGAGTGGCGTGCGGTATCTTTGATGTGCTGAGCGATCCCGGGTTCATCGCGGACGTAGCCAGAAAGGGCGATTATCTCAGGTCAGAGCTTGAGGTTATAAAAGATAAATATCAATCTGTCAGGGAAATACGCGGAATGGGTCTTATAACAGGGATTGACGTCGATTTTCCTGCATCTGAGGCAGTTGACTATTTTGAGAAAGAACATATACTCATCTGTTCCGCAGGACAACAGGTAATAAGATTTATTCCACCGCTTATTATCACAAACGAAGAATGTGACCGGGTTGTTGACACACTTGACCGTTTTCTCGCGGAGAGATAGTCGTGCCCAAAAAGACCGTATTCTCAATTAATACTTATACACTGATTTTAGTGTTTATCTTTATTCTCAATGCACTGCTTAAGTGGCGGTTTTTTTGCGGGCTTGTTCAGGCGGATGACTTTTCCTACGGGGTGTATTCGTTTTCGATGTTCCGTATACCTCTGCCGTGGGATATGACCATGGATTTTCGGGTATTGAGAAATGCTCTTCTGCTTCCGGTGGCGATATTGTTAAGGTTTTTGCCTCCGGTAGAACTTGCCGTAATTCTCTACCCGATGGCGCTTTCTTTCGGAACTGTACTTCTGGTATACCTTATAGGGCGTGAACTTTACGGTATTCATGCCGGTCTTCTGGCGGCATTTGTTACCGCAACGTTTCCGGGAGATGTAATCTTTGGGACGATGCTCCTCCCTGATATTGCAGCCCCATTTTTCATTAGCCTGGGAGTGTGGAGTTATATCAGGGCTGAATCAGAAAAAGGGCGAATGACAAAACTATGGTATCTGATAACAGGATTTTCGGTGTTTCTTGCGTTTAATACGCGTGAGAATTCCTATTATTTTTTACTGTTTTTCCTGCCGTTTGCTCTCGATATAAGACGCTGGAAACAGGGCTTTTACATGATTGGTATAGGTTTTACCGTACCTGTTTTTATCCTGTACGGTATCTATTTTATTAAATCGGGCGATTTTCTTTTCAATCTTCACCTTGCACAGCATTACCGTGAACCATTGATAGAATCGGGATATATCCCGGAAAATTCGACAAATTGGTACCGAATCCTGTTTTATATGGTGCCCGGCTTTTTCCGGAAGGGTTTCATGAGCCAGATGTACGGATATACGTTTTATGCAGGCTTGCCGTGTCTTGTTTATACATCTGTGAAAGCTCTGAGAAAGCGGAAACGCAGCATGCTTATTGCACCGTGGTGGTTTCTGGTAGTTTTTATTTTTCTTGAATACGGAACCATTTCCTTTTCGAGTTACCAGATGATGCTGAAACTTCCGCGGTTTTTGCTGACAATGACACCCGCGATGGCACTTGGATTTGGGGTTGTTCTTACCGATGCTTTCGGGCTTGGAAATTCCCGAATACATGATCTGAAGAAATTCAGATTCCGCCGGATTTCAGGCATCCTGGCTGTTGGCATCATGTCGTGGCTCATTTATACATCTTATGGGCTAATGAGGTACCAGAAACTGTCAAGAGATGCTAATATGAGGTTTTTCAGGCGGGGCTATTTTGAGGTCTTGAAAGACAGACCGAATAAACCGATTTACGGTACCGGAGGATGGTGGTTTAACAAGCTGTCGTTTTACTATCTACCCGATATCCGGTATGCGGATATGCCCTGGAGGCGTTCTGATATGCTCAGGGATTTAAAAGCGGTAAAAAATACTGAAGAGCTTGCTGGCTCGTATATCATCCTCGACCGGAGACATTTCAGTGGTAATAACGACCTAAGGATAAAGCATTCGTATGATGAATTTGGATCATTCGCAAAGGTACCGCCGAAGGAGTGGAATCTGCTTGATTCGAGGGAGGGTGTGGAAATTTATGAGGTTCCGGATGGTTGGACATATGATGAGCCTGAGGGCAGGGAACTTGTATTGAATGCGCTCTTATATGCCCTGAAGACAGGTGACGGTACACTGTTCTTTAACTGCTTTCATCCTGATTTTCTTGGACAAATAAGCAGGGAAAAGCTTGGAGAACTTATTCAGATACTGACCGGTGACAACAATTCCGAACGCTTGGAACTCTTTACGGAAAAAATTGAGTATAAAGAACACAACGGGATTTGGAAAATACTGTTTATAATTGATTGAGAGGTAAAATCATGAAAAAAGTTTCAAAAGTCGTGCTTGCATATTCCGGCGGGCTGGACACGTCTATTATTATACCGTGGCTCAAAGAGAATTACCAGTGTGACGTTATCGCAATGGTTGCGGATATCGGGCAGAACGAAGAGTTGGAGGGACTTGAGGAGAAAGCGATAGCTTCCGGTGCCTCAAAGCTTTACATCGAGGATCTGCGCGAGGAATTTATTGTTGATTTCGCATTTCCAACACTTATGGCAGGTGCGGTTTATGAGGGTAAATACCTTCTGGGAACCTCATTCGCACGTCCGCTGATTGCCCGTCGGCAGGTGGAGATTGCACACCGTGAAAATGCCGATGCCGTGTGCCATGGTGCGACCGGAAAAGGGAATGACCAGGTTCGATTTGAACTGACCTACAAAGCTTTTGCGCCGGACCTTACTATTATTGCACCGTGGAGAGAGTGGGATATAAAAAGTCGCGAGGATGCAATAGAATACGCTGCTTTGAAAAACATCCCCATAACACAGACAAAGGAAAAAATATATTCGCGAGATCGCAACCTCTGGCACATAAGCCATGAGGGAGGTGAGCTTGAAGATCCGTGGAATGAACCGCGTGAGGATGTCTATGTTTTGACAGTTTCACCGGAGGCTGCACCGGATGAACCCGAATATGTCGAGGTGGGTTTTGAAAAGGGGAGACCTGTATCGGTTAACGGATTGTCGGAAAAACCAGTTTTGCTCATGGATAAACTGAATGAAATTGCATCGCGAAACGGTGTGGGACGGGCAGATATTGTGGAAAACCGTCTTGTTGGTATGAAATCACGCGGTGTCTATGAAACTCCGGGCGGCACGATCCTTTATGCAGCTCACAATGCGCTGGAATCTTTGACTCTTGACAGTGATACCACGCATTACAAACACCTTGTTGCCCTCCGTTATGCGGAACTTGTGTATTACGGTAAATGGTACTGCCCACTGAGAGAAGCTCTCGATGAGTTTGTTGGAAGCACGCAAAACCGTGTGAGCGGCACTGTCCGGGTTAAACTCTTTAAGGGAAACTGCGCTGCTGTCGGTATCAAAAGCCCCTATTCGCTGTACCGCGAGGATATAGCGACATTCTCCAGGGATGAGATTTACAATCAGACTGATGCAGAGGGTTTTATCAATCTTTTCGGTCTTCCGGAAACGGTGAGTGCCCGGTTCAGAACTACGGGAGATGACAATGAAGGATAACAAAGGAAAAAACACTATGTGGGGTGGACGGTTCAGTGAAAATCCCGATGATTTCATGCTTGAGTTCGGCGCGTCTCTGGATGTTGATATCGAACTGCTGGATGTGGATATTATCGGGAGTATTGCATGGGTTAAAGCTCTTGGGAAAGCGGGTATTTTATCTGAGGCTGAGGTGCAAACAATTGTCGGAGGATTGCATAAAGTGGGCGAGATGATTAAGTCTCAGATAAATACCGGCAGTTTTATTTTAGACCGGACGCTTGAAGATGTTCACATGACAGTTGAGGCTAAATTGATTGAGCAAATCGGAGAGCTGGGTGCAAAAATTCATACAGGCCGGTCGCGAAACGACCAGATTGCACTTGACGAGCGTTTGTATCTTTTGCGAGCGATAGATAGCGTGACAGGATATTTGAAGGCTTTTCAGGAAACGATCGTGAACCAAGCCGAACTTCACATAAACACGATTGTTCCCTCATATACTCATCTTCAGCAAGCACAGCCGGTGAGACTTGGTCATTTGCTGATGGCATGGTTCTGGATGATGGAGCGTGACAGAGGGCGTTTTATCGATTCTCGCAAACGTGTAGACCGTATGCCCCTCGGTTCGGGAGCTGTAGCCGGAACCGGATTCCCCGTTGACAGGGAATTCCTTGCCGAAAAGCTTGGATTCAGCGCGGTAACCGAAAACAGTATTGATGCCGTTTCCGACAGGGATTTTATTATTGAAACACTGTCATCTGCATCCATACTCATGATGCATCTGTCACGGATTGCCGAGGATTTAATCATCTGGTCGTCAACCGAGTTCGGCTTTGTTATTCTCCCGGAAAACTATTCCACCGGCTCTTCAATGATGCCCCAGAAAAAGAATCCTGATTCACTTGAATTGATCAGGGGCAAAACAGGGAGGGTTTATGGGAACCTAGTGTCGATTTTGACCGTCATGAAAGGATTGCCGTTCAGTTACTGCAAAGACATGCAGGAAGACAAAGAGCCGCTTTTTGATACGCTCAAAACTGTCGATGGGTGCCTGCGGATCTTGCAGGGACTTATTGAAGGGATAGTGTTTAATACCGAGCGTATGGAAGCGTCTGTCGATACTCTTGTTTTTGCCACCGATGTTGCAGATTATTTAACGATGAAAGGTCTGCCGTTCAGAAAGGCACATGAGATAACCGGACTTTTAGTAAAATGGTGCCTGGAAACGAAAACACCCATGACTGAAATACCCATAGGAATTTTTAAAGAACATTCTGGGTTATTTGAGAATGATGTCAATGGTCTTTTTGATCTTCGTCTGTCCACTGACCGTCGTTCGATAACAGGTGGTACCGCCGGTAAGTCTATCGTCAAACAAATCGATAAAGCCAGAGAGCTTTTGCTGTCAAGGGAGGATATAGCGTGAAAATCTCAGCAAAACCTGTGGTGCGAAAAGCCGGCGTGGTAGATGTCCCGGTAATTGCAGAAATTATAAATTACCATGCGAAAGATGGAATGATGCTCCAGCGTCCTATCTCAAAGATATACGAAAATGTAAGGGATTATGTTGTTCTTGAGATTGACAGTAAAATTGTAGGATGCGGAGCTTTACATGTCATGTGGTCAGATCTGGTGGAGATTCGTGCGGTGGCACTCAAACCGGAATACAGAGGCAAAGGCCTGGGACGCCCGATTGTGGAAAAACTCTTTGAAGATCTCAAAATTCTCGGTATAGAGAAAGTGTTTGTTCTCACTTATAATACGGGTTTTTTCAAACATCTCGGTTTTACTGAGATTGATAAATCGGAACTGCCGCATAAAATATGGTACGAGTGTGTTAACTGTATCCACTTTCCGAACTGTGATGAGGTTGCCATGATACGTTCGGTATCATAAAAAACTGACTAGCACTGTAATTACAGGCATACAAGCAGGATTGGAAATGTATATTTTTGTCAGTGTAACACTGATCTTACAACTCGATAGTAACTTAAAGCCGAATCGTTGTCTTGGGAGACGCTCATGATAAAAGCTGTTGTATTTGATTTCGATAACACGCTTATAGACTTTATGGCAATGAAGGAAAACGCTCTCAAGGCTGCTGTTAAGGCTATGATTGACGCCGGTCTGAACCTGGAACCCGGCGATGCTCTCGGAGAGCTGTATGATATTTATGACAGAGAGGGAATCGAATACCAGAAAGTTTTTGACAGTTTCCTTGAAAAAACACTTGGAGAGATTGACTGGAAAATTCTTTCAAGCGGCGTGGTAGCCTACAGAAAAGCAAGAGAAGCATCGCTTGTCCCGTATCCGCATGTAAATATGACACTTACCGAGCTGCTGAAAAAAGGATTAAAGCTTGCTGTTCTTTCCGATGCCCCGAGAAGAGAGGCATGGCTGAGGCTCTGTTATCTTCAGCTTCAGCACACATTCGATACTGTCATAACTTTTGAGGACACCGGATTCCATAAACCCCATCCGACACCGTTTAAGAAAGTGCTTTCCATAATCGATGTGAATCCTCAGGAAACCGTAATGGTAGGCGACTGGCCGGAACGTGATCTTGTCGGCGCCCGAGAGGTCGGCATGAGGACGGTTTTTGCCCGTTACGGCTTCACATTCAACCGTAAACCGATCGGAGCGGAAGGAGCCGATTACTTCATAGATGACATCCGTGAACTGCTTACAATCATCGACAAAATTAACGGCAGCGAAGGAGCATAATGATGAAAGTGCTTACCGCTGAACAGATGGTATATGTTGACCGCACGACAATCGAGGGAGGTACTCCGGGTATTGATTTGATGCGGAACGCCGGACATGCAGTATATGAGCTTATTATATCAACGCTTGACTTTGATAAGAAAAAGAGAATAACCGTATTTACCGGAAAGGGTAATAACGGCGGTGATGGTTTCCGGGCGGCTGAGCTTCTTGTGCGGAATGGCTATGACACTGCATTGTTTCTCGTGGGCATGAAAGCGGATGTCAAGGGTGATGCGAGAGTGTGTATGACTGATGCCATTGAGGCGGGACAGAAGATAGTTGAGTTAACAGGCGTTAATGATCTTGAGGGGATGAAAGAGAAACTTTCATCCGCAGATATTATTGTCGATGCGCTTTTCGGAACGGGACTGAAAGGGGAGATTACCGGTCTTCCGGCATTGATTATAGACATAATGAATGACTGTGAAGCGTTAATTGCGGCAGTGGATATTCCATCGGGAGTTAATGCCTCCACAGGGGAAGTATCAGAACATAACGTTCAGGCAGATTATACCCTTACGTTCGGTTGCCTGAAAGCCGGGCATGTATATATGCCCGGAAGGCTGTATTCCGGAGATGTAACTGTTGCAGATATCGGTTTCTCTGAAAAGGTGATGAGTTCGGTAGAACCTTTCGCTTATACTCTCACCATGGATGAAGCACGAGACTATATACCGCATCGTGCCTTTGATGCTCATAAAGGTTCCACTGGCAGGGTTTTTATAATTGCCGGATCTCAGGGTATGACCGGTGCGGCTGTGCTTTCTTCCGTTGCCGCCATGCGTGCCGGTGCCGGCGTGGTGACTGTGGGATGCCCCGCAAGCCTCAACGATATCCTCGAGGTTAAATTGACAGAAGTTATGACTATGCCCCTGCCGGAGGTGCGAAAGAAAAGATGCCTCTCTCTGAGAGCCCTGGGCATGATACGCGAGAAGGTGCTGAAGTATGATGTGGTGGCTGTCGGTCCGGGTCTGGGAACGTACGGGGAAACCTCTGAACTTGTTAGGCGGTTTATTTCACAGTATTCCGGCAGGATTATTCTTGACGCTGACGGTATCAATGCGTTTAAAGGGGATGCCAAAGCAATTCGGGAAGCACCGTGTGATATTGTGATTACACCACATCCGGGTGAACTTTCAACGCTTATGGAGATGTCAATAAAAGATATAACTGCTGATCCGATTGATGCGGCAAAAAAGGCATCAAAGGCAGCAGGAAGTGTCGTGGTTCTCAAAGGTGCTCCCACCATTATAACTGATCTGCACGGTACGGTTTGGATAAACAGTACGGGCAATGAAGGGATGGCGACAGCCGGTATGGGTGATGTGCTGACCGGTACAATAGCAGGCATTGCGGCTCAAGGGCTCGATTTATTTGATGCTGCGGTTCTCGGGACTTACGTTCATGGACTGGCTGGAGAGATTGCCTCGGAAGAGAAAGGTATTCCCGGATTAATGTCCGGAGATGTACTTGAGACATTACCTGAGGCATTGATGGATATTGTCATTGAATTATAAAGCGAAGGAACATTATGACGCGTACTAAAATTATCTGTACATTGGGTCCGGCAAGCAAGAATAGAGAAACAATCAGTAAACTTGTTTCAAAAGGGATGAATATTGCCCGGATAAATTTTTCGCACGGCTCCCATGACGATATAAAAGAATCCATTTCACTCGTTCGTGAAGCTTCCTCTGAAACCGGGAATCCCATTGCGATTCTCGGTGATCTTGCCGGTCCGAAAATCAGGATAGGCGAACTCGTAAGCCCGTTTGTAACCTTGCATAACGGTGATGAATTAACAATAACCACCAGGGATGTTATCGGGACTTCTTCTCTTGTAAGCACCTCCTATCATAATCTGGTGAGTGATGTAGATAGGGGAAACACTATCCTGATTGATGACGGTGCTATCGAACTGAAGGTTGAGGAAGTTAAGCCTGAAGAGGTTAGAACCAGAGTTGTGATAGGCGGTGAGCTGAAACCACACAAGGGTATGAACCTGCCCGGTATCGCTGTTTCTGCCCCGGCAATAAGTGCCAAGGATATTAAGGATATTGAATTTGCAGTTGAAGAAGGTTTTGATTTTCTTGCGTTGTCCTTTGTACGATCTCCCGATGATGTTGTCAGGGCGAAAAAACTGATAGAAAATTACAACGCCGATATTCCAATCATAGCAAAAATTGAAAAGGAAGAGGCGGTTAGGTCTTTCGATGCTGTTCTCGAACAGTCGGACGGTATCATGATTGCCCGGGGTGATCTTGGGGTTGAAATGGCATCGGAAAAGGTGCCTCTGATTCAAAAACGAATTATCAGTGCCTGTAACAAGGCAGGAAAACCGGTAATAACCGCAACCCAGATGCTGGAATCCATGATATTCAATGCCCGCCCGACTCGGGCGGAAACCTCTGATGTCGCAAATGCTGTTATAGACGGTTCCGATGCTGTGATGCTTTCCGGTGAAACTGCAGTGGGTAATTATCCTGTAAAGGCTGTCGAAACTATGAAAAGAATTATCGAAGGCGTAGAAAATTTTTGGAAACAGGCGGGGGACTTAAGTGTTATCGACCGGATACCGGAAAAGTCAAGCGTTGAGGACGCGGTTACCGCAGCAGCGTGCCGTGCCGCACAAATACTGAATGCCAGAGCCATAGTCGCCTATACCCAGTCAGGTTCCACAGCAATGCGCCTTTCAAAATACAGACCAAAAACCCCTGTTCTTGCAATTACGCCCTTTGAATCGATTCGCCGCCGCCTCTCGCTTTTCTGGGGTGTTCGTTCGGCTCTTGTCGAGGAAGTCCTTGATACGGAAAGCATGGTGAGTAAAGCTAAAATAATTGCTGTTCAAAATTTTCGGTTTTTCGATAGCTCAAAAAGTGACATCATCGTTATTACCTCAGGTACACCCATCAGCGTTACTGGTACTACTAATATGATCCATGTTTACAAAATTGAATAAATAGCCTATTAAGTTAAACAGCATATAAGAATTTTTATTAAATACAGCCCCCCACATCCCCCGCAGGGGGCTAAAACACTCGAAAGCTGCAAGAATAAGTCCCCCTCTGGGGCATTTGGGGGCTTTGCTTAGTTAACTTTATAAGCATATTGAATAAAACCATGTGACACGAAGAGCCCTGTAAGGCAATGTAACCCATATTTAATATTCAATATTTCAAATTCAAAATTCCATAAATCTTGAACTTTAAATCTATTCAATCTTGCTTATTGTACGTCAAATTCATATCTTTACTCTATGGGAAATTGGACAGATAATGTAATTAAACAGCATATTGAAGATCTGATTGAAGAATCATATCTTTCGACTTTATCTGAACCTGAGATTAAAAAACATTTCAGTAATTTTGTAAAATCGTGTGAAAATGTGCTTCAAGAGAATGTAAGCGTTCACGGGGATATCAGGATTATCAGACTGAAGATTGCTCTTCTTGGGGTACATCTTTTTTTATTTCGTCTTTCCGCGGATCTACGCTTCGCTTCGCTTCATGGAAAGATACATATGCTTGCACCGAATGAATCCGTGGAAGGGGAAACAAAATCAAACCCCGAATCTCTTTTCAAGGCTCTTCGCTCCCCTTCGTGTCTTGCACAACATGTAATACAAACTAAAAGATCGATCCTGAAACTACTTGATGAAATAAATCCAAAACTCACCGAAACTGTCCTCGAAGCGCACAAAAAACGAAACACCATACCCGGTCAACATGATAAAAAATCCATTACCCTGAAAGAAATTCTGATTGAATCAGGATATTATGTACTACTTTTCATTACATTTATGTTACTTTTTATAGTTACCTTATATTGACCTGTTACCACATAACCACAAAAAAGAATTTCATATTTCATATTCTTTGAACTTTTAATCTTGAACTTTAAATCTATTCAATGGAGCTTGATGCCGAAAAGAACCGATATTCATAAAATAATGGTTATCGGTGCCGGCCCGATAGTAATCGGTCAGGCATGTGAATTTGATTATTCGGGTACCCAGGCCTGTAAAGCTTTGAAAGAAGAAGGTTATGTAATTGTCCTGGTAAACTCGAATCCGGCAACGATCATGACTGACCCGGAATTTGCCGACAGAACCTATATTGAACCGATTACAGCCGAAGTATGTGAAAAAATCATCGCTCTTGAAAAACCTGATGCCCTGCTTCCCACGCTTGGCGGACAGACAGGTCTAAATATTGGTGTTGAGCTTGCCAAAAGCGGTGTTCTTGACACTCACGGCGTTCACATGATCGGAGCCGATCTTGAAGCCATTAATAAGGCGGAGGACAGGAAACTCTTTTCCAAAGCCATGGATAAAATCGGTGTGGAACAGCCGGTAGGAGGTTTTACCTATTCATTAGATGATGCGTGGAAAATCCTTGAAAACACCGGTTTTCCTGCTGTTATCCGTCCCTCATTTACCCTCGGGGGAACAGGTGGAGGAATAGCCTATAATAAACAGGAGTTCGTATTTCAGGTCTCCCACGGGCTGGAATTGAGTCCGATTTCGGAGGTATTAATTGAAGAATCACTTATAGGATGGAAGGAATTCGAGCTTGAGGTTATGCGTGACCTCAAAGACAATGTTGTTATTATCTGCTCAATTGAGAACCTCGATCCCATGGGTGTTCATACCGGTGATTCTATAACCGTTGCTCCGATTCAGACTCTTACCGACCGTGAATATCAGCGTATGCGCGACCAGGCTATAGATGTAATCCGTGAGATCGGAGTTGAAACAGGCGGCTCAAATATACAGTTTGCCCAGAATCCGGAGGATGGTCGTCTGGTTATCATAGAAATGAATCCACGTGTTTCGAGAAGTTCGGCTCTGGCCTCAAAGGCTACCGGATTTCCCATAGCCAAGATAGCGGCAAAACTTGCGGTCGGCTATACACTCGATGAAATTGCCAACGATATCACCCGTAAAACCAAAGCCTGTTTTGAACCTGCCATAGACTACTGCGTGGTAAAGATTCCCCGTTGGACTTTCGAGAAATTTCCCGATGCAGACTCGCGCCTCGGCACACAGATGAAAAGTGTGGGCGAGGTCATGTCAATAGGACGCACCTTCAAGGAAGCACTACAGAAAGGCATCCAGGGTCTTGAGATAGATCGTTACGGTTTAGGTGCGGATGGTAAGGATGACGCTTGGGAAGTTGAAGATTGGCTGTCATATGTACAGACGCCATATGCTGACAGATTGTTTGCCCTCAGAAAAGCATTGATTGCGGGTCATACGGTTGATGAACTGTATATGGCGACCGGGATTGACAGGTGGTTTCTTTCAAATATGCTCGAACTTGTTGAGATGGAGAGAGAATTAAAGAGAATTTCTCCATCATCTGTCGATGCCAGCACCATGCGAAGAGCAAAAGAAATGGGATTTTCTGACCATCAGATTGCCTTTTTATGGGGCATCACAGAGAATAAAGTCAGGGAAACACGGCTGTCTATGGGTGTAAACAGCGTTTTCAAAACAGTTGACACCTGTGCTGCTGAATTTGAGGCATTTACTCCCTACCATTATTCCACCTATGAATCGGAATGCGAGGTGGTACGCTCCGGCCGGAAAAAGATCATGATCATCGGTGGCGGACCAAACAGAATCGGGCAGGGCATAGAGTTTGATTACTGCTGTGTCCATGCGTCATTTGCCCTCAAGGAAGATGGATATGAAACCATCATGGTCAATTCAAATCCGGAAACAGTATCAACCGATTACGATACTTCTGATAAACTCTATTTTGAACCGCTTACACTCGAAAGTGTTCTCGCTATTTGCAATAAGGAGAAACCCGACGGTGTGATAGTCCAGCTCGGCGGTCAAACGCCCCTTAAGCTCGCAAAAGGGCTTGAAGAGCATGGTGTCCCGATTATTGGAACCTCACCGGAATCCATAGATATAGCGGAGAATCGCGAGCGTTTTGGCTCGCTAGTTGACAGGTTGGGGATCAAACAACCAGAGAACGGAACTGCAACAGACCTCAAAGGTGCCCTGAGAATTGCAGATCGGATAGGATATCCTGTACTCGTCAGACCCTCATATGTGCTCGGCGGCAGGGCAATGATGATTTGCTACAATCAACAAACTCTTTCGTCTTATATGAAAAAGGCAATCAATGTCTCTGAGGATCGTCCTGTTCTCGTGGATCAATTTATAGAGGATGCAGTTGAGATCGATGTTGATGCTATCGGTGACGGTTCCGATATATTTATCGGGGGCATCATGCAGCATATTGAAAATGCCGGTATCCATTCCGGCGACTCGGCATGTGTTCTCCCGCCGTATAGTTTGAATGAGGATGTGATCAGACGTTTAAGGGAGCAGACATTTGCCCTCGCGCGTGAACTAAAGGTAGTGGGATTAATGAATATACAGTTTGCTGTGAAAGAGAATGAAATCTATGTTCTAGAAGTCAACCCGAGAGCTTCAAGAACTGTGCCGTATGTGTCAAAATCAATCGGTATTCCGCTGGCGAAATTGGCGGCACGTATTATGACAGGAAGAAAGCTGAAAGAATTTGGTTTTAAGGAAAACCTCGATCTCGATTACTTCTGTGTCAAGGAAGCTGTGCTGCCCTTTATTAAATTTCCGGGTGTCGACTCGATACTGGGTCCGGAAATGAAATCAACCGGTGAGGTTATGGGAATTGACAGGGATTTTGGTACAGCATTTGCAAAAGCGCAGATGTCGGTAAATTCGGTTCTTCCCTCATCAGGACATATATTCATAAGTGTTAATGATAAAGATAAGGACAGCATAGTTCCAATTGCCGAAAAACTCATGAAAGCCGGATTCAGGATTGTTGCGACTTCCGGTACGAAAAAGCATCTTGAGAAACATGGTATTAAAGCCGAACTGGTTGTCAAGATTCATGAAGGAAGACCGAATGTCCTGGACCTGCTTACCGACGAATCTGTCGGGCTGATGATAAATACACCGATAGGCAAAGAGTCCTATGTGGATGATTATGAAATAAGGCGGTCTGCAATTATTCATAATGTTCCGTACACGACAACGATCGCCGGCGCTGTCGCAGCAACGGAGGGTATTCTGTCGTTTATATCCAGACCTTTTGAGGTCAAGTGCATACAGGAACATCATGTAAGAAAAATACCGGTAGGAAAATAAAATCCGAATGGTTGGTAAAAATAAAAATGATTGTCGGGATAACCTTGCGCTGCGCTTCTTTTGTTTATGGACTTTAACCTGATGGCGGTAATAGTAATGATGCATGATTATTTCAACAGAATCATTTTGAAATTACGTTGCATTACGTTGCGCTTCGCTTCGCTTCACGGCCCTTCGCTGCGCTTCGGGTCACGGCTCTTCGCTTCGCTTCGTGTCGTTCCACGGATCTTCGCTGCGCTTCGTTTCATTCCCATTTTCATGCTGCTTGTATCTTTTTTTACGGGATGTGCTTACTTTAATTCGTATTATCTTGCCCAGAAACACTTTAAGGATGCTGAATACCAGCGAAAAAGAGATAACGGTGCCGTGAACAACGATGCAAAAACGAACTATAAAGAAGCGGGAGAATGGTCTGGAGAGGTTATCAGAAATTACAGTGATTCACGTTATGTTGATGACAGTTTCTATATCCTCGGTATGTCATCTTATTATATGAAGGAATATTATGATGCTATTGGTCAGTTTAATAAACTGATATCGTTATTCCCGGAAAGCAAATTCACAGAGGAAGCCCAGTATTACAAGGCGCGAAGCCATATGGAAATAGACCAGAACGATCAGGCCAGCATGGTGTTTAATGAACTGATAAAATCCTCTGATCGTTCGATGAAAGGCCGTGCCGGACTGGCGCTGGCTGAGATCTCTTATAATGACAAGCAGTGGATTGAACTCCTCGATGCTACTCAGGCTGTTATCGATTCTGATCCAGAAAAGGATGAACTTGTTCAATCTATCGTATACAAGGGCGAGGCTCTTTATCAGCTTGAACGGTATGATGAATGTATTTCCGCATTGGTAAAACTTATTGAGACAAAGTTTGAACCCGAATTACGATTTAAATCCAACTCTTTTATAGCCCAGTCAAAGGCAAAACTCGGCGATTTTGAAGATGCTTTGGGTTATCTGGAAAGTTTACAGAACAGAGGTGAATTTGCTCCCTTTGGGCCAAAAATTCGACTTGAAATTGGAAAAATTCACGAGATGAATGGTAATATGGAGCTCGCAGTGGAGACGTATAGAAATATGGCGGGAGATTATCCTGATTCGCTTGCTGCAAAAGAAGCCTGGTACAGGGTCGGGATGTTACTGATAAATGATCTCTCTGATGCCCGGGAAGCAAAAGATGCTTTTGATAAGGTTAAACAGGGAAAGGTTATGACTTCGGAACTCTGGTTCGGCGATGCTCAGAATAAATCAGCCCAGATCGACTCGATGAATGCGAGGCTTGATAGAATTGAGGTATTCAAGGATGATTCCGAGTCACGTGCCCGCACGAGGTTTTCTCTGGCGGAACTATACACTTATTCCCTTGACCACCCAGATTCTGCACTGACTCAATACCGGATTATAATGGAAGAGGCGCCGGAAACAGAATATGCCGTACGGAGTGATTTCTTCATAAGACGCGAGGAATTGATAAAAAGCGAACGGTATTCGGAGGAAACTGAACGTGAGGTCATGAAAGAAATCATAGACGAATATCCAGATAAGGAATTTACACAGGAACTCAAGGTTTATCTCGGTATCATTGACAGCCCGCCGGAAATAAAAGCCATCAGAAAAGCGGAGATAGCAAAATTTTCCGGTATGGAGCCGGAAGTCTATATGCCGTTGTATCAGGCGGTCGTTGACAGTTTTCCTGACACCAGAAGTGCTTATCAGGCACGTTTTATTCTTGCGTATTCCTATGAGCATGATGCGGGAGATATAGAAAAAGCTCTGGAACTTTATAAAGAACTTACAGATGAGAAACCGTCGCATATTAACCGCGAATATGTTGAAAAAGGACGTGAAAAACTGGAATACTATGCAAGCGAACCTCGAATGCTTAAAGAGATCGAAAAATATCTCGCGGGCTATGTTTCCGAAGATAAGGTTGCTCAGGTGTCAGAAAATATAGAACAGCAGAGCAAAGAAATTACCGGAACAGATACCGGTTTAACAGGCTATAGAAAAATCAGGGATCGAAATGCGCGAATTCGAAGCAGGTATTATACGGACTGAATTACGAGGTCAAAGCACACGTTCACTTCATGCGTTGCACGGCTCTCCGCTACGCTTCGGGTCAGTGCAGGCCTGTACAATCGATCTTCTCTGTGAAGATATAGCCCGTGAGGCTGAACCCGGTCAGTTTGTCCATGTGAGAGCAGGTTCGGGAACAGATCCTTTTCTCAGAAGGACTTTTTCGGTGTGCGGCACTGACACTGAACGGGGAGCAATCAAACTTCTGATAGATATTGTCGGGCGCGGTACGGAGCTTTTGTGTTCCATGAAAAGGGGTGGGAGCGTAAGTGTTATCGGTCCCCTCGGTACCGGTTTTGACACGGAACTTGGCGGTGACGGAGCATGTATTATCGTGGCAGGTGGTGTGGGTGCTGCACCCCTGCTTTTTCTTTCGGAAAGATTGAGCAATACCGTAAAAAGACAGGTGATATTCATGATGGGCGCTCGGAATTCCGCATATCTCAGGATTCTCGATGGTTTACTCGGTGAAGAAATAACCCTGTTGACAGCCACCGAGGATGGAGATTCGGGATTTCACGGCATGGTGAGTGAACTTCTCGAAAAAAATATTGAAACAGTCAAGCCGGCTGCAATATATTCCTGCGGTCCCAATGCCATGTTGAAAGAGATATCGGGACTGGCTGAACGCACAGGTATCCCGTGTCAGGTTTCGCTCGAGGAGCGTATGGCATGTGGGATCGGTGTTTGTCTAGGGTGTGCGGTGCCTCTCAAAGGTGGGCACATGGTACGATCCTGTGTGGACGGGCCCGTATTTGACGCCAGTGAGGTTGTATGGTGAACCATATATGTCTTGACCAGACGCTTTTTGGAGTCGATTTTAAAAATCCTGTTCTTGCGGCTTCGGGTACGTTCGGGTACGGCGAAGAGTTTTCACAGTTTTATGATATTTCCCTTCTCGGTGGATTTGTTACAAAGGCTGTCACCCTCGAATCACGAACGGGTAATAAACCCCCTCGCATTATTGAGACACCATCCGGAATGCTCAATGCCATCGGCCTTCAGAACAATGGCCTGAAAGTTTTCGTAGAAGAAATACTGCCTGAAATCAGACGATTCAATACTGTAATCATTGTTAACGTGGCTGGAGCTTCTGCGGAGGATTATGTAGCTGTTTGCTCGGAACTTGACCGCCACGATTCTATAAGCGCACTCGAGATAAATATTTCCTGCCCCAATGTAAAAGAGGGTGGGCTTGCTTTCGGTTCATCTTCTTCGGTAGCAGCATCATTGGTCTCCACACTGCGTGAAACTACTCAAAAACCGCTTATTATCAAACTCAGCCCAAATGTCACCGATATAGTCGAAATAGCACAATCTGTTGAAAACGCTGGTGCTGATGCGCTTTCACTTATCAATACGTTGACTGGCATGGTTGTTGATGTCGAGGAAAGAAGGCCGATGCTGGGAAATGTGACAGGAGGTCTTTCCGGACCCGCTATACGCCCAATAGCAGTCCGCATGGTTTATGAAGCTGCCAGAGCTGTGTCGGTTCCGGTTATAGGTATAGGCGGGATTTTTGGTGCGCGTGATGCCCTTGAGTTTATCATCGCCGGAGCTTCACTCGTGCAGATCGGCTGCGGTATGTTTGTGAAACCATATCTGCCCCTGGAGGTTATAGAAGGCATCAACGACTATATGTCAAGACATGAGATTCACTCGCTGTCCGAACTTGTAGGGTCCATCGGAGTTGAGGAGGGCTGATCTTGCTGAGAATCGCAGCGGCAGTCTGTGCTTTATTGATTATTATAGGCTGTTCACCATTTCCGCGCTATACTATTGTCACCAAAACCTCGGAAAAATCGCAAGCTGAGCCATCCGCTGTCAAACCTCGAGTAGGTTCAAAAATAATAGGATTAGCTTCATTTTACGCCGATTATTTTCACGGTAGAAAAACTGCAAATGGTGAAACGTTTGATATGTATGGTCTGACTGCCGCTCATAAGACGCTTCCTTTCAATACCTGGCTCGAGGTTACGAATCTGTCGAACGGCAGGACAGTTACTGTGAGGATCAACGACAGGGGGCCTTTTGTAGGAAAAAGAATTATCGATTTATCCTATAAAGCTGCACAGGAACTTCGCATGATTGAAACCGGTGTCCAGGAAGTTGAAATTGAAATTTTAAAATACATGGAATGATTGATTGTGATTGTTTCCGGCAGTTATTTTTTTATCCTCTATTCAGGTAGAACCTTCCTTTTTCCGGTACTTTCACCTATTGTTTTTCTCGATAAATTAGGATACTGAATGTAATGAAAGATTTGGTGCTGTTGTGGCCTTTTATTAAAAAGCGGTGGAAGAGTATGGCTCTTGGCACCGTATTTGTTGGTATAACAAATCTACTTCAGGCATTCATTCCATCCCTGATAGGAGATGCCGTTGATATTCTGCAGAGCAGTTTCATATTAAGAGAAATAGTAGGAATTTGCGGTATTATACTTTTCCTGGCATTTACAAAAGGAGTATTCCGTTTCTTGATGAGATATATAATGATAGGGGCATCGTGGAAAATTGAAAACGATATCCGGGTACGCCTTTATGAGCATCTTCTCAAGCTCCCGATCAGTTTTTACACTAAATCCAGGACCGGCGATATAATTGCACGGATAACCAATGATCTGACTGCTGTCAGGATGATGGTCGGACCGGCGGTGATGTATTCTGTCAATGCCGTTGTCCTTCTCCCTGCAGTCTTACTTTTCATGTTCTCAAAAGATGTTGAGCTTACACTGTTAGCAATCATACCGTTTCCTTTTATCGCTGTCATGATCAACAGGATTGGCAAAAGGATACATCAAGATTTTAAAAAGGTACAGGAATCCTATTCAGACATTTCTGCCCATGTCCAGGAAAACCTCAACGGTATCCGGGTTACAAAAGCCTATGCCAGTGAGGAATTCGAATTAAACTCACTGAAAGAATTGAGTCTTTCCTATGTTCACAATAATGGCAGGGTAATTAAACTTCAATCGTTGTTTTTTCCGCTTCTTGATGTCCTGGCAAGTGTCGGTATTATCATCCTATTGTGGGTTGGCGGGAAAAAAGTGGTTGCAGGTGAAACGACACTCGGAACATTGGTATCCCTCATCATGTACATTGGGCTTCTCGTATGGCCGGCAATAGCGCTGGGATGGGTTGTTGCGATTTTTCAAAGGGGTACAGCTTCCATGAGGCGTATCCTTGAGATACTCGAAGAAAAACCCGAGCGCCAGGATGATGGCACGGATATCCGTCCTTTTGGTGGATCAATATCGGTAAAAAACCTGACGTTTTCTTATGATGGCGACACCCCTGTTTTGGATGACATTTCCTTTGATGTAAAACCCGGCGGAACAATTGCCATTGTCGGGAGAACCGGTTCGGGTAAAAGTACACTCCTTGAATTACTGACCGGAGCATATGATGTACCCCGTGGTGTTATATTCTATGACGGCTGTGACATTAATGATTTGCCGTTGAGCCGGATCAGATCATCCGTCGCCTTTGTGCCCCAGGAGACATTCCTGTTCAGCGAAACGGTGGGTGAAAACATTGCATTCGGTGCCGAGGATACCGGGATTTCGGGCATTGAACATGCCGCATCCCTCGCCGCTGTTGAAGGAGATATTGCTTCGTTTCCTCGTGGATACGAAACAGTATTAGGGGAGCGCGGAATCACAGTTTCAGCCGGACAGAGACAGCGCCTCGCAATCGCCCGGGCGCTCATAAGCAGGGCACCGATACTTTTCTTTGATGATTGCCTTTCCAATGTTGACACTTTAACAGAAATGAAAATCTTACGGAACATCAATTCATATATAAAAAACAAAACAGCCCTTATCGTTACACAGCGATTAGGAGCTGTAAAAAGTGCCGATGAAATCCTGTATATGAAGGACGGATTAATTATCGAACACGGCAGACACGAAGATCTCATGAAGTTAGACGGCGAGTATGCCGTGCTTTATAAAGAGCAGGAATTGCTGGATTTATTAGAAGGAACAATGTAACAGTGGTGAATAATGCAAAAAGCTTCGGGATACTTCCCGACTCAATAAGGAGCTATTCTCCCTGGTCTGCGGTCAAACGTCTTCTTGCCTATGTGCGTCCGTACATGGGTACAGCGTCAGCGGCAATAGCCCTGAGCCTGGCGAGTTCCGTTCTGCTTGTAATCCGGCCGTATCTCATTAAAATTGTTATAGATAATCACATTATAACCGGTGATATTGAAGGTCTCAGGGGATTAATACTCATTTTCATCGTTGTGTATTGCCTGAGACTAATAGTTGGATACCTGTTGAACTTTATTACGGGAATGCTGGGGCAGAAAGTGATGCATGATCTTCGCATGGATATTTTCAGCCATATACTTTCAATGGACATGCATTTTTTCGACCATAACCAGGTCGGCAGGCTTATGACGAGAACAACCGACGATGTCGGCGCCCTTAATGAGCTTTATACGTCAGGAGCGGTGCGCCTTTTGAACAATTCCGGAATACTTGCCGGAATCATACTGGTGATGTTTGTCCTGGACTGGAAACTGGCGTTGGTGACAATGATCGTGGTACCGTTCCTGTATATAGCCGGTTCAATGTTTGCCAATAAAATCCGAAGAGTCTACCGTAACATAAGGAAAGGCACAGCACGCCTCAATGCCTACCTGCAGGAAAGTATCCAGGGCATCCGTATCATTCAGTTAATGCGCCGTGTAGAATGGGGATTGAAAAAATTCACGACCTATTCCAGGGAATTGAGAAACTCAAAGATAGAGAATGTCTTTTATTACGGTATATTTTTCCCGGTGATGGAAATTATCGGCACGATTGGACTTGCCCTTATTTTATCTGCAAGCGGATGGCGTATTCTTCACGGAACTCTACAGATAGGTGTAATGGTGGCATTTATCCGTCTTGTCGATATGTTTTTCTGGCCTATACGCGAGCTGGCAGAGAACTTTAATGTCATGCTTTCCGCTATTGCAGCGAGCGAACGGATTTTTACACTTCTCGATACCAGACCTAAAGTGCGGAATCCGGATTTTTCGACACCGGAAATGGATGGCGCCGAGATAGTTTTCGACGGCGTATGGTTTGCCTATGAGGGCGAGGACTGGGTGTTGAAGGATGTATCATTCAGGGTTGCGCCCGGCGAGCGGGTGGCATTTGTCGGGACTTCCGGCGCTGGAAAAACCAGCATTATAAACCTTCTGCTCAGGTACTATGATACGAACCGCGGACATATCCTCATCGGCGGCAGGGACATAAAAGATATCCCGCTTATCGAGTTGCGGCGGCTTGTGTCGTATGTCGGACAGGAACCGTTTCTTTTCAACCGCTCTGTCGCGGAGAATATCAGCCTCGGGGACAGGAGGGTAACTGAGGATCGTATTCACACTGTCCTCAGCCGTATGGGCGCAGATAAGCTTGTTGAGAGCCTCGAGGATGGTTTGGATACGAATGTACGCGAGAGAGGTTCACGGCTTTCCCAGGGACAGCGTCAGCTCGTAAGCTTTGCACGTGCGCTTGCCGCCGACCGTCATATCCTTGTGCTCGATGAAGCTACCTCGAGTGTGGACACATTTACTGAAAACCTCATCCAGAACGCAGTCCCTGTCCTGATGGAGAACCGCACCTCGATTGTCATAGCGCACCGTCTTTCCACCGTTCGGACAGTAGACCGTATCCACGTCATTGCACACGGCAGGATTCGTGAGACGGGGAATCACACGGAACTGATGGAGCTTGACGGTCTCTATGCTAAGCTGTGCAAAATGCATATGGAGGGATAGGCAAGTATTAGCTCTATGCAAGGGAATACGATTTCATCTTTTTGCTACGACAAATAAATATGTGACATTGTTCATCAAAACATACTTATGGAATAAGTTAAAGATCCCCCCTTTAATTCCCCCCTTACTAAGGGGGGATGCCGTAGGCAGAGGGGATCAAATATTGCTCAATGTGATAAGATAAATGTAACTTTTTTAGTCGCCGGAATATTAGTAATAAAGCTTACCAGCCGTTTTCTTGCTGAGGACGGGGAATTACTGGCAAAGGAACTCAATATCAATCCAAGTGAAATTCAAACGCTGAAACCGTATGAGGCGTATATAGGGATTGGGAAGAAGTCGCATAAAGTATTGATGTTTCCGGGGATGGAGACGGCGACATTTAATTCCTAGGATGATAACAAAGAGCAAGAATTTAATTTCATGAGATATAGTTGAATCATGTTTGATGGAGACAAGAAACTTTGAATGAACCTAATTGTGAAATTACTGGCCCAGGCATTGCCCGAGCTATCAGAGAAGCTAAAGCTGCAAAGAAAAACATTGAATTCGCATATGACTTTGATAATAATGGTCGTATAATTAGAATTGGATATATACTTATTGATAAAGATATCAGAAACCGAATAAAACCAACAATAATTTGGTTTAATGAAAATGAGATATGTATAAAATATCTAAAAAATCATTCTAACGAATGTCAAGAAGCATATTTAGATGCAACATATACACATAAGCGTGAGAACGAAAGACATTTTTTATTGTATATACCAATAAAAAATAAACGTTTAATTGTAATAAGAAATCTATTTCGAATCAAAAACAATAAAGTGTCAGATTTTTTAATTCAAATTGAAGAGCAAATCACTATTAACAGCCAGGTTATAAGTAATCCTATTATCCGATATGATTGTGCCCACGGTTTTATTCATCGAGATATGATTTCATCCAAAGGAGTTAAAGAAAAACATGATCTTGGAACTGCAGATACTAAGGAAGCTATCGTGATTGCATTTAATGAGCTTAAGAAAAACTTAAATACTTGGTTTATTTCCCTTGGGTATAAAGCACTTCCTTCACATACTTTGAACCAAAAAAAACTGCGAGAAGAACTGGAGAAATCAAAAACTATTTTAATAGACCTGATAGAGAATCCAAACAAAATAACAAATGTAAAATCTCATTTTGTACATATGAAAGATGGTCCTGATAGTATAATGAAAATATGGCCTCCTCCATTCTTCGGTTGAACACTTGCCTGTTTTTTTTACCAAAATATGTTACAATCCAACATATCTGACTGCTTATGAGCTGTCGGCACAAGCCACCGTAAACTTTTTTTAAGAATAATTTATGGAAAAGGATGGCTTTGGATTAACGTCTTGATAAAACAGTTAGTATTGGTGGTTACTCATCGTAACATGGGCCAATTACCCCTTGATCAGATAATGATGCCCATTTCCTCCAATAGGAAATACGCTTTTTGAGGAATACTTTTCTTTCTTCGGGAATTTCATCATTTTTATTAATTGCGTCAGAGTATCCGTTTATAAAAACTAATCTGTCCTCAATATGTGGATTTAATGTAAAAATTGGAGGTAATTCGACAACTTTATAAAAAGCATTACCAGAAGCTTTTACTGTTATTGCGTGTCTTAATTCTTCGTCAGCACTAAGACGATCAAATGATATTAATTCTTCATTTATTCCGGACAGAAGTGAAGCCCTTTTTTTCGAAAGCCTTGGATTGTTTTCAACTTCTTCTCTTCGTCCATAGATTAAGATCATGTGTAGTTCCATTGTTCTGAAATTTTGCCAGAATTGTGGTATTCCATATGAATTTATAAATAGAGCCACATTCGATGGTTCGTTAAACCATGTTTTCCAGTCAGCTAATTGATTCCGTGCTTGTGAAAAATCGGCTGTAGGAGTACCAGACTTTGTGAATATTTTTTTATGAGGTGATTCTATTTCAATCAGAGTTGGATACCAAGTACCACTATGTGTTGATATCCACATAAAGTCGGGATAATGCGACTGTAGTCCAGGTAGATGAGGCTGTGTTATAAGTGCACAGTGAAGTGGGTAGTGTCCTGATGGGTTGCCTGGAGTCCATGCGCCTGGTACAAAGAAAGGATTTTTTTCAAGGAATTTTTGGACAGCAGATTCGTTTGGATTATTAGAAAGAAGGCTCGCTAATTGCTTTTCACGATTAATTTTATATTTTGAGAATGATAATGCTTTTGGTCCTCTTTTTTGTTTGTATGTTGGTTTTAGAGTAAATGTCATTTTATCCTCTAACAAATAATCTTTGTTTATATATCAATTGCATCACTGCTGAATAGGTGCTCTTAAGTATTATGAATATATTGTATTTTTTGTATTGTCAAAGTAGTTTTTATTTACCAGTATAATCTTTCTCCATCCTTCCACTCCATCCAAACCTCACCCAAAATATGCTACAATACAACACATCCGACTACTTACGAGGTTATCGGTACAAGCCAACCGTAAGACACGGCTTTTGATCCTTGTCCGTTTGTGCTATCAAAAGCGATGGCAGTCCTATCATGGTTATTCGAGCGAACAGGGGAACGACCTAAAGCCGCACCGTGACGATTGAGGGTGAGGTCGAGACTTTTCAACGTTATTGCAGCCGGTGCAAAAAAAGGTGGAGATCCTCTTTATTTATATTGCGATGAATTTCATCTTTTCGTAATAAAGCTTATCAGCCGTTTTCTAACTGAAGATGCTGAACTTTTGGCATAAGAAATCAATGTTAATCCAGAAAACATCAGGAATTTGAAAGAAAAAGAACATGAGGCCTATGTTGGAATTGGATAAAAACCACATAAGGTGCTTACCTATCCACAGCCGGACATCTCTTCTTACAAGACTGAACCAGTGGTGAAGCAACAGGAGATTGATTTTCTGGTGGGAGGATGGATTGAATTATGATTAACGCTCCGCTTCACCCGCCCGCGCGGCGTCCAACGAAACCCTGCTGGCGAAACAACCAAACCGTGAAGCCAACCTCGCCCGCCCTCCAAGTGCGTAGCGCGGGTCGGTGTGCAAGCGGTTGTTGGGCGCGCTCTTCACGCTCTCTTGCACATTTTGAAAACAAACCATTCCCATCCACCAAATCAAATCGCAGGGGCGAGACCCCTCAGTAAATCCCCGGAATCAACCGATAGCGCACGCGCCGCGCATAGTCTCGATAGCCCGGCAACTCTTCCTGTAGAGTCTGGTCTTCCAGTGCGGTTCTGATCACCGCGATGATCAACGCCACCACTGCCGGAATAAGTGTCCACACCGAGCCTAAGGCCAGCACAATGCCCAGCAGTGGCAGAATATTTCCGACATAGCCCGGATGCCGCACAATCCGGTATGGGCCAGTATCACACACCACATGCCCTCGATCTGTCTGAATACGTACCACACTGGAGAAGAAGCGGTTCTCTACAAAGGCCCATGCAGCGAAGGAGTAACCGAACACGATAAAAAGGAATCCAACCACGCTGAGCCATAGCGGAAATTCGGGGGACCAGTTGAAGCGATGGTCCAACCCAGCCACAATGACCATAGGGAACACGAGACTCACCGCCATCAGTGGAGCAAGCACTTTATCCCAGGCCTTTGCGCTTTGGATAGTTTTAATATTTTGTCTTTCGGCTGTTAATCCGGGATGTCGTTGTTCCGCCCACATGCGCCCACCAATACCAGCGGCCAAGATCAGCATGGAATATAGCCACGCCTGCCACCAGCCGAGGTCCCCACCGCTTATAAATAAAATCAGCGGGATTAGGAGATACACCACAACTAATCTGATCCACTGGCGAGGAGATACTGTATGAGCTGCCTCTTCACTATCCTTCTTCGCTAACATATCATTCTCCAAAATAAAATGGATTTGAGTGTGTGCCTAACTTAAGCATCACCCGCCGAAGTTTACGGCGCACCAAACGTTCGGTTTTATTAAAAATGATGTTGAGCTCTGAACGTTCCCATTCGCACAGAGCTCTTCGGTCGGGTGCATGCATTGTTAGGTGCTTTTGTATAACTACTAAAATTTTGTACTAAGGATTTATTAAAACAAAGTTGAGCTACGTAAAGTATCTTCTCCAGGTGAGATAATTCCTTTTCCACCACGGTTTAGAATGCTCATTTTCAAAAAGGTGCATCTGAAATATACATCCTTTAAAATCTTCTCCAAGTACATTTTATTAAACCATTATACCCTTTCTTTACCCCATTACCCATCTAACTTCAACAAAAGTATGCTATAATAAAGACTTCTGGTTGCTTATGGAGTAAGGGCACAGCCGACCATAAGACGCGGCATTTTTACTTTTACCTGTTCGTGCTATCAAAGGCGATGGCAGTCCTATCATGGTTTACCGGGCGGAGAAGGGGACGACCCCTTAAAACATTGATTTATCAGGAGTTATTTTCATGGCTATTTCGGACGGGTTTTTGATTCACCCTGCTTGACAATATTATTTAATGTGGTATATTAATACTAAGTATTACAATTTATAAACAGGAGACATATGTTGAGAACTTCAAAACTAATAACAATTTCAATTCCACCGGAGCTTTTGAAAAAAGCTGAAAAGCTTGCCCGGAAAGAGAATCGCACCCGAAGCGAATTTTTCAGGGAAACAGTCCGACAATATCTTGCAAAAGAAGAATGGCAGGAATTAAATAGCTACGCTCGTTCTGTTGCAGGCAGGGCTGGTATTAAAACAGAAAAAGATGTCAACCGCCTTGTAGACGAGAGTCGTAGTGAACAACCCAATTCTTAGAGTTGTCATTGATACAAATGTAATTATTTCGACACTTTATTTTGCCAAAGGCAATTCATGGCAAATAATGACATGGGCAGTAGAAAGGAATATCCGGAATATTACCTCAGAATTTATTATTGAGGAAGTTCGAAATGTTTTAGAAAAGAAGTTTCTGTGGAATTACTCAAAAATCGAAAAAGCTATAATTCAAATAGAGTCATTTTCAGAAAAAGTATCCCCCGAAAAACACCTTACCGTTATCCATTATCGTCCTGATAATCGTATCCTTGAATGCGCTGTGGAAGGTGAAGCAGATTTTATAATCTCATGAGACCACCACCTTACCGACTTAAAAGAATTTCAGGGAATTATGATTGTAAATCCGGCAACATTTTTATCAATTGTCAGGCATGAAGGACTGCCGGAATAAGTCTAAATCTCAGTTTTAACGGTCTCTATGCGAAGCTGTGCAGGATGCATATGGAGGGATAGGAAATTATCAGAAGTACAAAAGCATCATTGACTTTATTTAGACAAAGTGTTAATTTAATTTTCTCAAAAACGCCCCCATAGCTCAGGTGGATAGAGCGACGGATTCCTAATCCGCAGGCCGCGTGTTCAAGTCGCGCTGGGGGCACCAATAATAAAAACAGTAAGTTAGATTAATATTTAATATTCTTACTCCTTGTCAATTAATTCATTCCCAACATTATTCCCAATATACTTGATATAATTTGAGGTAATTGCTACAGAGCGTAGTTGCGATTATTTTACCGCATTCTGCACCCTATATGCAACCATTTGCCGTAACCTGCAATTGTTTGCTCAAAATCCATTTATGATGGTGAAAATAACAGGCTAAATAATCAATATCTATTCAGCCATATCCCAAACCCTATTAATGCAAAGATAATCGCTTACAAGACGTTTAACGGCGTCCTTAGCACCATAGAATAGGCAAACACAACCCTCACATTGACCTATAGGGGACAGCGGCGGGCTTATGCTCGGCGCCAACTCTATAATATCAAACCACGCTCCTCCTTGTCTTACTGGGATTTTGAAAGGCCTCTGGAGACTTTGCTTTGCATAATGGGCATTGGATTGATATATATATCAGGATTCGGTTAAAATAACTTTTAATCATACTTGAGTCATTTGCGGGTTAAGAATAACTCACCTTTAGTTCGGTATATTTACTATGAAAGCATGCAAATGGATATAAAAAGCGTGAAACATTGAAGATGAGGAGAGCATATAACCTCGGGAAAGGAGACTTGAAATAACAGTTGCAATTCCTGAAAACTATACCTTAACTTTTAACTCAAAGTGTTCAAATTGTTTTGGAGAAGTAAAATTATGTTTTAGCAGAAACACCGAAAACCTTTTCGCACCATATCCGGGCTATCCTCTTGTTCTCGCGTGCCGACCTGGTTACTTTGGTTTCCTGCATCCACTCCGTTTCCTCCACCAGAACACCGTCAAACTGTATCTTCTTCAAATAGTCCGCAACATTGTAGAAGTCAATATCGCCACCGTCTTCCATGGTCTGGTCCGAAATCTTGTTGTGCTGCGTGCGCATATGGACTGCTCCAAGACGCCCCTTATCGCCGGCCTCATACAACAGCGGAAATGGGTCCATTCCGGCCTGCCAGGTCCAATCCATGTCAAGGCACATCGATACCAGGGCCGGATCGGTGTTGTGCTGTACACCCAACCACTCTATGGCGTTATTGTACATTGGGCTCTCGTGATTGTGAACACATAGCTTCATGCCTCGATCCGCTGCTTCGCGTCCTATACGGTCCAGGCTACGATTCTGGGTCCGTGCATCATCATCTGACGGGCCATCGCCTCCGAATGGATCGAAAAAGAATTCCGATGACTTTAGAGGCTTACATAAGTTAAGTACATCAATCGTCCTGGCAATGGTTTTTTCTGCAACTTCTTTGGGATACACCCGCCCACTGTGCCATATATGATTGATAATCAGATCGTATTGTTTCAGAAGGGCAAGTATGTCCTCCATCGGCTTGGCCAGCACCGTCGAGGACAACATCTCCATCCGCCTGTAGCCGGCCCATTGCACATCTGAGAGGGCTGTATACCATTGTTCGGCTGTCCAATCAATACCACCTGTAGGCCGGACCAACTTTTGGCCCGGAGCAGCCTTTCTCGGGTAGGTACTTGAGGAAATGTACCGAAATGGTGTTGAGAATAGCTGACACCAATAATACATATTACATACTAAACGTGGCGCATACTGGTGTTGTACTGACAAGACTTCTCTTCCAAAAGCTGATGCTCCCGCACATGTGAGCAATCCAGTAAGAAATTTTCGGCGTGTGCAAGCTGAATAACAAGTATCCTGGTTTATCTCCCGCTTTCTGTAAAGTAAATAATTGCTCTGGTTGTGTTGCATAATGGCTCCATTTATCGATATTCCTCATAATAAAATTATGGGATCTAACAAATCCGCATTCTACGACCTTCAAATTCAAATTAGAATATTCATCCACATGAAGCAAGATTATTTTCTCCAGCAGAGTTAAATCTTCGCTGTTTCATTACATTTATTAAGCTTAAAATGTACAATGAGAGATAGCTATCCCTTGTATGTAGAACTGACCTTCTCTCAGTGTTTGGACCACTTGTTGTGTTAGTCACTCAACCGTTGTTGTTCGGTTCCGCTCCTCATATAGCTAAATTATACCCTTAGAACGTAAAGCCAAAACCCCTAAGCATCAAGCTACCCTAAGCTACCTTTGTTAATACCTGGGAACAGGCGGAATTGAATTGTAGGATAGTCAGACTTAGCAGATTCATGACGTTTCA
>JBHPFF010000009.1:0-42104 GCA_042572165.1 Candidatus Latescibacterota bacterium
GGTTATAAAAAAGGGGATTTCCCCGTATGTGAACACCAGATGGAGACGATCCTGACACTGCCCATTCACCAGTATCTCACAGAGGATCAAATTATATACGTGACAGATAAGATAAAAGACTTTTACGAAACCACTCAATAAATAAAATATTGCTATGAAACTACTTGATAAACTGCCGTGTGATCGATTGATGCAAAAAGGTCATCAGATAAGAAAAGATGTTATCGAGACAGCAGTAAGGAACGGAGCCGGACATCTCGCTCCCTCACTTTCCAGCGTTGATATAGTGGTTGCGCTCTATTATAAGGTAATGAATCTTTCTGATTCACCGGAATGGGAAGAAAGAGACCGCCTCGTATTCTCCAAATCTCATGGGTGTTACGGGCATTATGCAGTTCTCGTTGACAGGGGCTATATTGCAAGAAAAGATTGGGAGAATTTTTACCGTGGAAGTTATTTGTCAGGATGCGCCGACCGCAGTATGGCAAACGGCCTGGAGGCTGGATGCGGCGCTCTTGGTCATGGTCTGCCAATAGCTGTGGGTACTGCATTCGGAGCGAAACTTCAAAACAAAGGTTATAGAGTATACTGTATTGTCGGCGATGGCGAGATGCAGGAAGGCTCCAACTGGGAAGCAGTCCAGTTTGCGGTTAAACATGATCTTTCAAATTTAACGGTATTAGTTGATAATAATAAACTTCAGGCAATGGATTTTATCGAGAATGTCCTTACTGTTAAGGGACGTAAAGATGATTTGCTGAAGAAAATGGAAGCGTTTGGATTTATTGGACAAACCTGCGACGGGCATGATCCCGTACGGATAGCTTCAATAATTACTGAGTGGATTAAAGATCAAAAGGGCATCAGGTCTCCTCAGGTATTGATAGCGCAGACAATCAAAGGATATGGATTGAAGTGTATGGAAAATGTTCCCAAATTCCATTTCCGTCTCCCCACAGAAGAAGAAATGAAAATGGGGAACCGTTATGAGTAAAAATTTGAAAAACTACAGAAAAGAAATTATAAAAAGTATTATCCCTTACGCCAGAAAAGATGAGAGAATTACGTTACTTGTCTGTGATATGGGGTTTGGTGTTATCGATGATTTTAAAAGAGAGTTTCCGGAAAGAATTTTTAATATGGGAATCATGGAACAGGGGACTGTGGGAATTGCTGCCGGTATGGCAATGACAGGTTTAATCCCGATTGTGTATTCAATTGTGAATTTCATTGCCTTTCGTTCATTGGAGCAAGCGCGTAACGATGTGATATTGCAGGATTTGAATGTTAAATTCATTGCCACGGGAGTCAATAACTATTTTAAATTCCTCGGGCCCTCGCATTGCTGCGATGAAGACGACAAAAAAATAATGGAATTGATTCATATGAAAGTATTTGATCCTTATGAAGACAACAGCATCTGTTTTGAAAAAATGGTTGAAGAGTGGATTACTGATTCAAAACCAGGATATATAAGGGTATGATGATAGTTTACATGGTACTTTTGGGAGTAATTAGTTGAAATATAGACATTTATCCATCATTATGCCGGCTTTGAATGAAGAAGAAAATATTCATGCTGCCCTGGCGGACACATTACAGGCCTTTGATGATTTCAATATTGACGGTGAGATCATCGTAATAAATGACGGAAGCACTGACAATACCGCTGAAATAGTGAAAAGTATTCAGAAAAAGGACAATCGTATACGCATGATTATTCATGATACTCCAAGAGGTATCGGTGCATCATTTTGGGATGGTGTTGATAACTCGGGAAAGGATTTTGTTTGTATGCTTCCCGGGGACAATGAGAATGATCCCTGGGAAATAATGCGTTACTGCCGATTATTGGAACATGTTGATATTGTTATCCCTTTTGCCTATAATAAAGAAATGCGCTCTCTTTTCAGGAATATACTTTCTTTTATCTACCGTTTTGTTATCAATACCACTTTCCTGGTAAACCTTAATTATACGAACGGAACAGTCATCTACCGAAAATCCATTTTAAACGAATTGAATTATAGAAGTAACGGTTTTTTCTTCCAAACGGATATTTTGATAAGAAATGTCAAAAAGGGGTATCTGTTTGCCGAGGTTCCTTACAGACTCGGTAGAAGAAACCTCGGAAGATCAAAAGCGACATCGTTTCCTTCATTAGTAATGGTTGTAAAAGGGTATATTAGATTAGTGCGGGACAGTTATTTCCAGAAAAAAGTGAAGATTAAAAGGAAATTTACCGAAGATTCTCTTACATCACAAAGGCATAACAATACAGAGAATTTCAGCAATTAAACCTCTCATTCCCGGAAAGGATAACAGCCAATATGGCTGAGTTGATTCTTGACGGACATAAGCTTGCCTGGCATAAAGATCGTGTTGATGCATGGCTTAATAGAGAACGTATAGCACCGATTACCATTGATTGTGCATTAACCAGGGCATGCACTTACCGTTGCATCTACTGCTATGGTCAGCTTCAGGCAAATGACGTGCAAAAGATGACAAAGGATGTTATTTTTCGTTTTCTTGACGATGCTGCTGAAATCGGGGTGAAGGCCATCAGTTTTGTCAGTGACGGTGAAAGCACCTGTTCCCCTCATTTGAATGATGCCATTATCCGTGGCAGGCAGAACGGTCTTGACATGGCTCTGGGTACTAACGGTTTTCTGCTAGAAGACGACCGGCTGGAGGAGATATTACCTGCCCTGACCTATCTTCGGTTTAACATATCTGCCGGAGAACCTGAAGAATACGCCAGGATTCACGGGTGTAAGGCAGATGATTTCCATAAAGTGTGCAACACAGTAAGGAAATGTGTGCAAATCAAAAATGAGAAGAATCTGGATGTAACCCTCGGTTTGCAAATGGTGCTTCTACCCGAGTTCAGGGAACAGATACTCCCACTTGCGGAATTAGGTAAAAATCTCGGCGTCGATTATTTTGTGATCAAGCACTGCAGCGATGACGAAGATGGAACACTCGGCGTCGATTACTCAATGTATAATGATTTGATCGACATTCTAAAAGAGGCTGAGTCCCGTTCCGAGGGCGATTATCTTGTAAAAGCAAAATGGTCGAAAATCTTAAGCGGTGGAAAAAGAAAGTACACGAGATGTTATGGACCCCCGTTTATCGCGCAATTTTCTGGTTCCGGACTGGTTGCCCCATGCGGTATGTTGTTTAATAAGAAATACAAGAAATACCATATTGGAAACATAGCTGAGACCTCGTTTAAAGAAATATGGGAAAGCGATCGATATTGGGAAGTAATGAATCTCATAGCCTCCGAACGGTTCACTGCTCAAACGATGTGTGGTACCCTGTGCCTGCAGCACAAAGTTAATGAATTTTTATGGGATATTAAGCGTGGTGAGGCGGTTTTGGAAAGCAGCAAAGGAAAACCACCCATGCACGTGAATTTTATATAGTGAATATCCCTCCCGGAAATTGTTTAGTTCATAGATAATATAAAAATTGATATTTGCGCTAAATGCGCACCCGAAAAAGCATCCTTTGAAGATTTTATTTCAGGGTAATGAAAACGTTAAGCCATGAGCATATTGTATGGCAGTTCTTGTTTACGGCTCCTTTCTTTTTGGACTATCATTTCTTCTGCATATAGTACTCTGGAGGATTCATCTTCCTCGAAGGCAAACCAGGGTAATATTCCTTCTCTTTTTCGGAGTTCTTGTATTCGGGTCACTACTTATATTTAAGTATTCTTCTATTATTAGTTTCCTCGGTTATTATCCACCTGTTGCAATACTGGAATATGTTCAAATATGGTTGTTTTTTACCTCATTGACGTTGGCTTATATGATAACATATTCAGCCATTGAGGCGGACAGTCCTTCCATTGTGATTATTTTGAAAATATCTGAGGCCGGATCATCAGGAATAGACAAAGAACTCTTCGAACGTGAAATCGATAATAGTATTTTAATAACACCAAGAGTTAATGACCTGCTCAGAGATAACCTGGCAGAATTGACCGGAGGGAAATATCGACTTAAAGCTAAGGGTATTTTGATGGCAAGGCTTTTTACCTTTTATCGAAATATTATGAAAGCCGGCAAGGGTGGTTGAAAAATCAATGATACTCTATATTACACATGTTATTTCACCACTGGCGGGTTTGATGATTGATGTTATCACCCAGCTTTTAATATGCCGTAATATTAAAAGCATAGGTCTGTTAAAATCCATATTTATCGGTTTCTTTTGCGGATGTATCACAGTTTTCATAATTGAGATTTTATATTTTCTTACTTATGAACCCGGTATTATGGATTTTTCAGGCTCATTGATACTGAACAGCATAACGTATGGAGCATTTGGATACGGTTATTTCCATTTTATCAATTTAGGAGAAACGGCACGGCGAATACGGATATTGAGAGAACTATCGGAGTCTGAAAATGGACTTACCAGGGACGAACTCCTTGAGCGTTACAACGCATCTGCAATAATCAATATTCGCATCAGGCGAATGATAAATAATAATCAAATTGTATTGAGAGATGGCAGGTATTATCTTGGGAAACCAATAATGCTTTATATGGCAAAAGCTATTGTTATAATGAAACTGTTTCTATTGGGCAGAAAGAGTGAAATTTAACTGGTGATGACACTTTGATTTTACTTAATATATTTTTTTATTTTTTCATGGAGTTAATTTGAAAAAGATAATAATTGGAATCATTATCAGCAGTATTTTTATCTGGTTATCCATACGCGGTGTTGAATACGATAAAATTCTCACCGGATTAAAAGATGCTGAATATATTTTTTTAATCCCCGCATTAGTAATGATAATGAGTATAGCCATTTTTAGATCCCTTCGCTGGGGAGTAATCCTATCACCGATAGAAAAAATAAGCCAAAAAAAACTCTTTCCGATTTATAGTGTCGGTCTTATGGCAATAATTTTGATACCGATGAGAATTGGTGAATTCTTAAAACCGTATCTGATAAGCAGGAGAAGCCGGGTTTCTTTGAGTTCAGGACTGGCTACTGTCTTTGTTGAACGGGTACTGGATTCTTTGACTATACTTTTCATGTTGCTTGTTGTGATATTCAGCTCTGACCTGCCCGAATGGCTCATAAGGTCAGGTTATAGTCTTTTATTTACTTTTCTGGTTCTCGTTATTTTAATGTTTCTTATGTATTACAAAACAGAATTATGCTTTAAATTTCTCAGACCCGTACTTTCAAGGCTTCCCCATAAAATTTCAGAAAAGATAGAAGTATTAATAAAAAAATTTATAGAGGGGTTTAAAATAATATCAAATCCCAAAAAGCTTTTTTACTGCATTTTTTATTCAGTTTTGATCTGGACATTTTCTGCTCTTGCAATATTTTCATTATTCCTGTTTCAAAATTTTCAGCTTTCACTCCTTAGCGCTTTTGTCGTTCTCGTCATTACTATTATTGGTGTAAGTATACCTACAGCTCCGGGATTTCTGGGTAATTTCCAATTTGCATGTATCACGGCGCTTTCACTTTTCGGTATTCCAAAAAGCGAATCATTTGCCTTCTCAATGGTATATTACTTTTTTGGGATTGTATTCTATGTTTTACTCGGTTTGATATGTCTGCCTTTTATGGATAATTTCCTTGAGGATTTAAAAAAAACTCTAAAGCTTTAACAACATAAACTAATACATTTTATTTTTCAGGGATATTACATAACAGAAGTTTTCCTGGTCAGGGTATAATCTCTATCTCCCGTGCACTCTGTCCTCTGCCTGTACAAAATCACTGCCACTGGCAACAGAATACATGAAACTCAAAGCTCATTTACCACCTAATAATTGATACACCGGCATAAATTATAGATAATAGAATGAATATATGTAAATAATATATTATCAGGGTCTTATCGGTGTTCCGTCTTCTTTTCTCCACGAATTCCAGTAGTACTGCATGGCACCACCACTGGTATTATCATCCGGGTAGGGAAACCGGGCTGCAAGTTTCTCGTCAATATCAACTCCCAGTCCAGGGGCATCATTTACATACAGATAGCCTTTTTTTAATTCCGGGCTTCCAGGGAAAACCTCAACGGTTTCCGGGCCGTAATGCGGCTGTTCCTGAATACCGAAATTCCATATAGCCAAGTCTATGTGTGCATTGGCTGCTATCGCGACGGGTGCGATACCAGATCCTGTGTGCCAAGCGCTTCGAACATTAAACCACTCGCACAACCGGGCAAGTTTCATTGCGGGAGTTATACCGCCGATATGTGAAATGTGAACACGGATATAATCTATCAGCCTATCGGTTATCAGACCAGTCCATTCATGAGGATTGTTATATAATTCGCCCATCCCGATAGGAACACTGGTCTGCTCTCGAAGCAATCTGAAATATCCGTTATCCTCCGGAGCGAGAGGGTCTTCAATGAAAAACGGACGATACTGTTCCAATTGTTTGCACAGGTTAATAGCATCGTTGGGATATAGTTTTTCATGGACATCGAGTATTAATTCGACTTCATCGCCAATTGTATTCCTGATGTTATCGAATGTTTTAACAGCAATCTGTGAAGCCGCGTCCATGTGGAAGTAGTTATCGGCAGGACTCCCGAATCCGGCTTCCTTGTAATGCGGTTTTCTGCCTCGCGGCTGTGGCGAACCGAATCCAAGACGAAAATATTTAAATCCATTTTCCATGTATTCTCGGATTCTTTCGGGATTGCCGCCGATAGCTACATAACTGGGAACAGCAAAGCGGCACTTGCCTCCCAAAAGCTGATAGACCGGCATATTTGCCCGTTTGCCCTTGATATCCCATAATGCCATATCCAGACCGCTCATGGCATTGTTCAATACCGAACCGTTCCGCCAGTAGGAACTCACATAGGCAGTCTGCCACATATCCTCGATATTATCCGCGTTCTTTCCTTCGGCGAAAGGTTTTATATAATTATTAACGGCGGAAGCAGTGATAAGAGGCCGTAGTTCAAAAAGGGCGCATCCCAACCCATAGAGACCGGGTTCGCTGGTCTCAACCTTTACCACAACCAGGCGGATTTTATCCGGAGCGGTGAGAATCGTTTTCACATTTGTGATAGTTAAAGGGGGCAGCCCCCGTATAGCTTTAGAGTATGTCTGAGCAACAGCCTCACCGTGACCCCCGATGAAACTGGAAGCGCCCGCAGCAGTCCCCATTGCAAAGCTTTTCATTACATCACGTCGATTCATTTTATCCTCCCGAATTAAAAGGGGCAAGTATACCCTGCAAGTTTTGATAAAACTTCAGCCTAACTAATATATTAACGATTATTATAACGGGATTTTCAACGTTTTGAGAGATCGTCCCCCAGATCTTTAGCACCCCATTCTCCACTTGGTAAAGAGGAGTGCAAAGTGACTATTATGCCGAGATCCTCTGTGCCGTTGTTGAAAATGCCATGGGCGTTGCCGAGAGTGCAAAGTGTACAGTCACCGGGGTTCATATCCAGGGTAACATCATCCACAGTACCCCGTGCTCTGCCCGAAACAACATAATACAACTCCTCATGGATATCGTGCTTGTGATATCCGATGGAGGTGCCCGGGGGAAGGACAAGGTAAAATGCGCCCCAGCAGGTTTTGTAGTAATCCCTGCTCAGGCGCCCGAAAGTGTCATATATCGGGCCAATCCCTTTATGAGCCGAAGGAATGGTAATACGGAAATTACCGTAATCCAGCGGTATCCATGTAAACGGACATGGTTCCTCGAACCGTTTTTTGGTTAAGTCATTACCCTGATCGATAGTGTTGTAGTTCCCTTTCTCCTCGGCGGTTGAAAGCCATGCAAAGGTGACATCTTCGTTTGATGGGTTGTATATCCCTATTGATTCGCCTATCCTGGCGGGCACCATTGAACCGCCTACAATTCTCGCTGTGCGGCCGTTAACCGTGACATAAACAAGACCGTTCATTATTACGAATAACTCATCAGAATCCACGAGCTGATACTCTCCGATGCTGCATTTGGGTGGAATAATCCCCACGCGAAAGAACTGATGTTTTGTCCTGAAGTCATTGGGGCCGAATTCCTCTACATATCTGATAGTACCAGCTCCGCTGTGCAGGTTGGGGTACTCCCTGTAATCTTCAGGATTATTGAAACCAAAGCCAAAAGGGGCTTCCTTCTCCTGTGCTAAACCTGCAGTGATGGAAAATAAGACAGCGGCAGACATGATAATAACAATCCATTCTTTCCTGTTTTTCATGCTCTTTTTCTCCTTTCTTTATCGGTATTTAATCTCTATTGCAATTCAAACAATGTCATAATCAAGTGATATTTTCGAATTGTGAAAACAGAGTTGTATTAACTCATTTTAAAACAAGATAAAGTAGTAAAATATATTTTGCAAGATAAGAGAGTAAAAGTAATATTCTCATGTCATATAATATATACATTAATTTCAACTCCCCTGTTTATTCATATAAAGAAATGTAAATAATACAAGTTTTGATTTGTTTTACTCCCTTCCCATATCTATCTTTTGAATCATGGATACAAAATACTCTTAACGCACTTTTACTATTAACGATTGGTTATCACTTTTAATAAAGAATCTTTCATCACCGCCAGAGAAGAAAATATCAGGATATTCCGATGGATATTTCTGTTTTTATAAGATAGACGGGCATCTTTTATTAAATCTAATGTAAAACCGGAGTTGTGCGATGAAACGGATACATCTACTGCCGATTGGTTTACTTCTGATAATACTCGGTTCCTGTGCGGGCTTCCTCCACCTGCCTGAAATGGAAAAAGTTAACGGTATAGAACCTTTGGATTTGCACCGGGTAATACCGGTTGATCAGAATGTCGTAATTGGTAAACTGGATAACGATTTTACCTATTATATCCGAACGAATCCCAAGCCGGAAAAACGGATGGAACTTCGTCTTGTGGTAAACGCCGGCTCGGTTCTTGAGGACGATGACCAGCAGGGACTTGCACATTTTGTTGAGCATATGGCGTTCAATGGCACCGGGCATTTTGAAAAGCAGGAACTTGTCGATTACCTCGAATCCATCGGTATGCGTTTCGGCCCGGATCTTAATGCATCTACTGGTTTTGATGAGACAATATACATGCTTCAGGTTCCTACAGACAGTGTCCATATTGTTGAAAAGGCGTTTCAAATTCTTGAAGACTGGGCTCATGCTATATCCTTCGAGGATGAAGAAATTAACAGGGAACGGGGTGTTATTGTTGAGGAATGGCGTCTCGGAAGAGGTGCTGAAGCCCGTATGAGGGACAACCAGTTCCCAATTTTATTTAAAGGCTCAATGTATGCGGAACGTTTGCCCATAGGAAAAATAGAAATCATTGAAAATTTCGACTATGATACCCTACGGAGGTTTTACAGGGAATGGTACAGGCCTGACCTGATGTCAGTCGTAGCGGTGGGAGATTTTGATCAACAATTGATAGAAAAGCTGATAAAAAAACATTTTTCACGAGTACCATCACCAAAAAAACCAAGAGAAAGGACAGTATCCCTCGTACCCGATAATGAAGAGACTTTGTTTGCCATTGCCACTGATAAAGAAGCCACACGCAACACAGTCAGCATCTATTACAAGCATGAAAAAAAACCGGAAGGCACTGTTGGTGATTACCGCCGTATGCTGGTAGAAAACATCTATAATGGAATTTTAAATGAGCGTCTTTCCGAACTGACAAAGGAATCCGACCCGCCGTTTCTTTCCGGCTTTTCAGCCAAGGGCAGAATGGTGCGCTCAAAAGATGTATATGTTCTCAGTGCGAGGATAAAAGACAATGGTATCGAGCGCGGGCTCGAGGCCATAATGAGCGAAGCGGCTCGTGTAAGACAACATGGTTTTACCCGGACAGAACTGGATCGTCAGAAAAAGGAAATGCTCAGATACATAGAACTGGCGTATAATGAGCGTGACAAAACCGAATCGTGGCACTATGCGAGTGAATATACCAGGAACTTTTTAACTGGAGAACCCGTTCCCGGAATTGAATATGAATACGAGTTGTATAAAATGTATATCCCGACTATCACTCTTGATGAAATCAACAGGCTGGCTGATGAGTGGGTACGTGACGAAAACCGGGTAATTTTGGTGAATGCTCCTGATAAGCCGGGAATAAACGTTCCGGATCAGGAGAAGCTGCTGACTGTCATAAAAGCTGTTTATGAAAAGGATATTCAGCCTTATGATGACGCTGTGTCGGATCAGCCTCTGTTGGCTGTTACACCGCCTGCTTCCAGGGTAGTAAAAGAAAAGACTGTTGATGCCATAGGGATTACGGAATGGACACTGTCGAACGGGATTCGTGTTATCCTTAAGCCTACTGATTTCAAGAATGATGAGATACTTTTTACCTCTTTCAGCCCCGGAGGAAATTCGCTTGTTAGCGATGAGGATTTTATTGCAGCCCAAACTTCATCATCAGTTATTGAAGAAGGCGGGATCGGGAATTTCAATCTTATAGAATTGAACAAGAAACTTTCGGGAAAAGTCGTTAATGTCACCCCCTGGATAGATGAACTTCAGGAAGGCATATCCGGAGGTGCATCTCCCAGGGACATTGAGACGATGTTCCAGTTGATTTATCTGTATTTTACTGCACCCCGAAAAGACACGACAGCGTTTGAGTCTTTTAAATCAAGGTTGAAAGGCTACATTGAAAATCGCTCCGTTCAGCCGGAAGCCGTGTTCGGGGATTCGGTCATGGTGACAATGGCACAGTACCATTCACGGGCACGCCCCTGGTCGGAGGCGCTGCTTGATGAAATGGATATCGAGACTTCCTTTGCCATCTATCGGGAACGGTTCATGGATTCGGGGGATTTCACCTTTTTCTTTGTAGGCGCTTTTGAACTGCCAGTACTTAAACCGCTAGTAGAAACGTATTTAGGCGGGCTTCCATCTATAAACCGGAAAGAAACCTGGAAAGATGCCGGCATACACTCTCCCAAAGGGATTATAACAAAGAAAGTGAAGAAAGGAATCGAACCCAAGAGTCTCGTAAACGTGATCTTTACCGGTCCTTTTGAATGGAAACGTGAGAACCGGTATGAAATTAATTCCATGGTAAGCGTCCTCAGAATAAAACTGCGTGAGACCCTGCGTGAGGAAATGGGAGGGACATATGGTGTTGGTGTTTCGCTGTCTGTAACCCATTATCCTCGGGAAGAGTATCGAATTACCACGTCTTTCGGCTGCGCACCTGAAAGGGTTGAGGAGCTTACCGGGGCAGTTTTCACTCTCATCGACAGCCTTAAAATCCATGGAACCACCGAAACCTATCTTGCCAAGATAAAAGAAATGCAGAAACGAAAAAGGGAGACGGATATAAAACAGAATTCTTTCTGGCTTGAGATATTAAGTTACTATTATTTTCATGGCGAGGATCCGATGGGTATTATTGATTACGATTCACTGGTTGGCAATCTCACTCTTGATGCGATTCAGCGAGCTGCTGTGAATTATTTTAATATGGATAACTATGTAAAAGTGGTGCTATACCCGGAAGATTCACAATAAAAACCTGAAAAAGTATGGAGCAAAACGGATATACAGACGTCTTATGATAAGTGTCATAAATATATTTTTAATAATCAGGGATTGACAAAAGTTTAAAATTTGCCGAAATTATATTAATAATTATCCAGCAGAAGGGGGCGACACGGTTTCGACGGGGGCAGGTGTGGTCTGGACTGCATGCCGAGGACTCGATCAACCTCGTAAAAAGATCGAAATTAAATGTAATTGCAGACTATAATTATGCAATGGCTGCCTAAATAAAGGCAGCCCATTTCTCTCTGATGTGCCCGTTCACCGGGGAAGAAATGTCGATCTGACGGGATAGTTCCGGGTAATGCCCTCGGCTTCGGAGCGAACCAAAGGGGGCTGGTGGAATTAAAGGCATGTCGATAGGCCGTTAATTTCACGAGATTAAATGGATCGACTGAGCATGGAGATGTCCGGGTGGCACGGCTTTCGGACGCGGGTTCGATTCCCGCCGCCTCCACCAGTCTTCGTTCGAATCGAAGTGAAAACGAAGACTGCCGTGCCGAAGCTTTAGCGAAGGCAGGCAAATTCACAATAATTGATAAATTCTTCGATTCGAACTACGACTCGGCGTGCCAGTTTATACGCGATGAAATTCTACTATGTTTATATCCTTCAATCTTTAAATAACCACGAACGATATTACACAGGCTTCACAGAAAATCTTCAAGAGCGCTTGAAACAACACAACAGTGGTAAATGTCCACATACATCGAACTACAAACCCTGGCGAATAAAAACTACTATTGCTTTTACGGATTGTGAAAAGGCGCAGGATTTTGAGAAGTATCTGAAAACAGCTTCAGGGCGGGCTTTTACGAAAAAGAGGTTGTGATTGGTAAACAAGAAATTTTCTCCAAGTCGGGGGAAGTATTTGTTGGTTGTCAGATAATCAAACTACCGCTGGATTCATTATGAATACATCCCGCACTTTAAGCTCGGTGGTGCAGTACGTTTCCATCAGAAAGCTGTTGAAAAATGGCTGAGGGAGAGGGGGAGATAATAAGGATAAAAAAATATGTGTAAAAGACGGTAGAAAAATGAGACGGTAAAGAAGTCGGTTGAAAAGTGTGACACCCAGAACTAACTTCTTCCAGGAACAAAAAATAGGAATTATACTTCTTGTGATAAATATGATAAAGCTATTTCACATATTTTCTGACACGTATTTACACACATTGAATATGTGCGAATTAGACTAAAATATGTGAATTACACCAAAATATGTCATTTGTGTGAAATATACTTATTATTTTTGACACGGGTTCGATTCCCGTGTCCCTTACAAATTGCGTTTTAATTAATATCTGCATTAACAATATGTTATAGTTATTATGTTTAGCAGCCATTTGCGCGCGGGATTAAACGGGGATAATTCCGAAAACAAATACGCTTTTGTTTATTAAACTTTTACCGCATCATAATATAATCTTTTCAAGTTGTTGTAATGATTATTCCGGAGCAATTTCAGCGCTTGTTTATGACGCAAGCTTTCGAAGATTAATTCGCTGTTGCGCTCACTTCTTCAGATAATAAAACCTCTTTCCCCCAATATGCGGCCACTTTGTAATAATACGTAACTCCCGTATCAAGTTTCTTATGCGTGTAGGGTGACGTCAATCCATTTTTTGCATCATAGATCATCTTGGACGAACCATCATCTGTAATCCCGGAGCTTGTATCCCAGTAAATGATATGACCATCGGCGCCATCAACAGCATCCCATGTAATCACAATTTCACCAACACCTGCTGTGGCAGTAACATTTACCGGTGCATTCCCATCCGGTGTTGAACCATCATCCGGTTTTGTACCGTCGTCCGGCTTTGTGCCATCATCGGGTTTTGTACCATCGTCGGGTTTGGTGCCATCATCCGGTTTGGTACCGTCATCCGGTTTGGTACTGTCATCCGTGGCAACTGCAGCGCTCACTTCCGGCGACAGAATTGAAACATTGCCCTCCGCATCTTCAACTTCCATGCGATAATAGTAGGTGGCGCCTGATGTAAGATTTGTGTGTGTATAGGTAGCGTTCTTCGTGCCTGAAGAGCTGAATTGCAGGTCACTGAAAACATTTGACTCTTTTGTTACATCAGGCGTTGTGCTCCAGTAGAGATTGTATTTAGTAAAGAACTGGTTGAGCGGGAATGAAAGCACGACTTGTTCATTTTGCCCGGCAGCCGATATCCCGGGAGGTGTCAGTACAACTGCAGACGAAAATGCCACTGCCCTGAAATTTCCGATGGTACCTTTACCGAAATTTGAAGCAGGATTGTAAGGCGTTTGAGAATCAACGCTAACTAAACCACGTACTATTTTTTCATACATGTTGTAATAGTCGTAGGTGATCTTGTCTATTTCCGCTGTACGGTGACGGGTATGCTCGTTCGGGCCCGGATCCATGGTGACCGTGAATAACCTGAGGCTCCCCTCAACATTGACAACCCTATTGTCATCAATGCACCAGTCGCGCATTACTATGTGATTTCCGTTTGTCCACCACTCAAAGAGATACCGATTGCGGATTTCGGGTGGATCAAGCACTCTCCATTCATCAGAATAATACACAGAGCCGCCACCTTTGCCGTCATCTTTACTACCGCCGCCTTTACCATCATCACTGCCTCCGCTTTGCACTACCCAGGCATCACGATAGCCCGGAGGCGGGAACATGGTTGACGTGGCGGTATAGCTTTCGCTGTCGATTTCTATGGTCATGGTATATGTTTCGTCGACTTCGCCGAGAATGCTGCTCCCTTTATACCATCCGCTTCCTTCATACATTAATTGTTCCTGAGAACCACTGCCGGAGCTTAACGTAACTGAAGCGTTTTCTTCGTAATGTATCGGTGCGATAGAGGCATCGATATCCTCTGAGTAACTTATCTGGACGACTGCGCTCGAGTCCTCTTCGATTTTTCCGTTGATGACCAGCGTTCGGGCAACATCCTCCACATCGACATCAACCCCCACGATCTTTTCCTGAAAACCGTCACCGCTGCAGGAGAAAAGCAGGGCGGCAAGAAGCAGCAACAAACTGTGATGTATTAACGTATTAAAAGTTTTTATATTCATTGTTCAGCCCTCCTTTATTAAAATTCAAAATTGATTTCAAACGTCGGCATGAAACCATAGGTGCTTACACCATAAGGTTCATATTGACTGCCTCCATCAGTACTGTCGCCGCCTTTTCCCGAACCGCTTGAGCTGTAATTAATTGTATGGACATTGCGTCTGTTATAAACATTGTAAAATGACAGTTTAATGCCCGGCCTTATTGCCCTGTCAGTATATTTCAGCGGTATTGCCAGGAAATCGGGTTCATAGTGAATACCGAAATCGAGCCGGTGATAGTCGGGAAGACGGTATTTGTTGCGGCCTTCCCAGTACGGGAAAGGGACGCCGCTGATGTAGTAATAGGCTTCGGGCAGGGTTACCGGACGGCCTGTCGAATAGAAGAAAGAGCTTGAAAGTGTAAAATCTTTAAATAATTCAAAGCTAGTCAGCAGTGACAAACTATGTGTTTTGTCAAACATATAGGGATACCAGCGTCCCTTGTTGATAACATCTATCTTATATCTGCTGCGTCCTAGGTTGTAGCTCATACGACCGGTAAAACGTCCCACAGGTTTTTCCAGCGAAACTTCAAATCCGTAACTGCGGCCCTTCCCGGTCGCCACATAGGCTTCCAGATTATCGATAAGATAGTTGTGCAGGCCATCCTCGAAATCGGCGGCGCCGTCCAATATCTTATAGTATGTTTCAGCCGAGAACTCGATTTCATTGTCCATGAAATTCCGGAAATAGCCCAGGGCGAACTGGTCGGTGAGCATGGGCACAATGTTTTCGGTGCAGGGCATCCAGATGTCGTACCACTGCAATTCCGCACCCAGGGTCATAAGCCGCAGGTATTGCGCATTGCGGTTGTACGACATCTTGAACGAACTTTTTTCATTCATGAGAAAAGTCAGTGCAAGCCGGGGCTCTAGGTTGTGGTAAAACGCCATAACATCGGTACTGCCGGAATAATGTTCGCTGTCGTACGGTTCATTTGTCACTTCATCGTAGTCAAAACTGTCACCGGGGCCGAGACGGTGAAAGAGGGAGTAACGGAGACCATAATAGGCTGATAACCACGAGTTGATTTTCTGGTCATTTTCCACATACAATGCACTTTCGAGGCTTTGCATGCCGGGCATGAATTTTCCGAAATTTGATGTTATATCTTCAAGTGAGCCATGATTGTAGTCCTGAGACTCTGATGTCAATCCGAAGTTTATTTCGTTGTTGACGTTCGGAAAATACGAAAATTCCTATTTAAAGCTGGTGGTTTCTATTCCGGAATGGAATTTATATATTCCTCCGGTTTGTTTTGTATAATAGCGGCTGTAAATAAGTGAAGTATTCGATAACATCTTTGAGTTGAACAGATGGTTCCAGCGCAGGGATGCCGCATGGTTTCCCCATTCTGTTAAACCGCCTGCTACTAATGCGCTGTCCCTGCCAGCATATGCCGAGAGATACAGGGTGTTATTATCATTGACCTTATATATGATCTTGCCGTTAAAGTCCAGCCAGCTTTCATAGGGATCGAAAAAGCGGAAAGCGCTGCCGCTTCCTCCTTTTCCACCGCCTTTTCCGCCGGTGTTGACTCCATCATCGTCTTTTCTTTTGTCGTAGAAGTGGCCCAGGCTCGTTTTGGTCGAGCGCCCTGCTAAAAATACCGATAGTTTGTCCTTAATTATAGGGGCTTCCACCGAAAATTTTGATGTGATAAGACCTAAGCTTAGTTTGGCGCGGTATTCATCAAAATTGCTTTCCTTCATTCTTACATCTAAAACCGAAGCCCCGCGTCCGCCAAAACGAGCCGGAATACCTCCCTTATAAACAGTCAGTTCATCGACCGCATCTGAATTAAACACAGAATATAAGCCTTGCATATGCGATGAGTAATAGAGCGGCATTCCATCCATAAGGATCAAGTTCTGGTCAATACCGCTACCCCTGACTATAAAACCGCTGCGCCCTTCCGCTATACTGGTAATTCCGGGTAGCAACTGTATTGTTTTCATTATATCAGTTTCACCCATTATCACGGGTATTTTTTCCACTTGTTGAATATCGAGTTTTTCAACACTTACTTCCGTTGATGTGACATTTTCATCTTCTCTCTGTTTTGATGTAATGACAACTTCGTCCAGCTCCAAAGGGGATGGTTTTAATTTAATATGTGATGATATATTTTCGTTAAAATCGATATCTTTCTCGATTCTTTCATACCCGACAAAAGCATATGTTATCTTATGAGTGCCTTTTGCCAATGTTAGCGAATAGAAACCTGAATCGTTTGTCATGGTGCCGTTTGATGTCCCTTTTTCATACACACCGACACCTATAAGTATTTCACCCGTTTCCGCATCTGCAACAGTACCGCTTATTGTGTATTTTTCCTGAGCCTGTGCCATCTGCGAACAACATAACAGAATACTTAATAAAATCATGTTCTTGTAAGATGTTTTCATAATTCTTCTTTTATCTATCGCTTTGGTGATCCCCTGATACCTGTTTCTCCCCTCTGCAGAAGAGGGCAATGCAAAATACAATATATCAATCATGAAAGGATTTGTAAAAAATATTCTATTGTTTTTTATATAAATATACCCTTTTTCTTACGTCAATCACTTAATTATGAAAGTTGAGTTAATAAGAGAAAAATATTGGAGTAATTAATAAAATCTAAGGGATCGTTACTTTTGCCAGTTCCTTTTCATCAAACTCAATCCCCAAGCCAGGTCGTTCAGGAACCACCACATAGCCAGGATGGAATTCGAGAGGTTCTTTAAGAAGCACATTTCCCTTAGAACCGCTCACGCTGGTTGATCCGTAAATATTTCCACCCTCCATAATTACTGAGTTTGGAGTCGCCGCAGCCAGATGTATGGAAGCAGCAACATAGGGTGGCAATCCGGTGCTCACATGCGGTGAAAACAGAACACCGAAAATGTCAGCCAGGTCAGCGATTCTTTTACACTCTGTAATTCCTCCGGCACGGCTAACGTCAGGATTGATGATATCCAGAGCTCTTTTGGTAAACATATCACGAAACTGGAATCGATTTGTGAAGCCTTCGCCGGCACAGATTGCCGTATCAATCTCCTGTGCGAGTATGGGATATCCTGAACTATCTTCCGGCATCAAAGCATCTTCGAACCAGCCAATATTCCCCAGTTTATCGAGTTCTTTCCCAACCTTGGTTGCCTCGTGAAGCTTGAAAGCACCCAGCGAGTCAATCAACACCTGACCTTTATCGCCCATGGTCTCGGAAACTTCCACCACTCTCTGAAAATCACCTGTTCCCGCACCTTTATTTAGTCCCATCTTAATTACTGTGAATCCTTCATCAAGGGCTTTCTGGGCTCTTGAACGGCTGCCACCACTACAATAAGTGGGTATTCTGTCCCGATATTTACCTCCAAGAAGCTGAAACACCGGTAAATCTACATATTTTCCGAAGATGTCCCAGAGTGCTATATCCACGCCAGCAATTGACTCTGTGTAAAATCCGCTTGTATATCCCCTGAGTCTCTGGCTGGAATACATTTTTTCCCACAAAACTTCAATATTCCTGGCATCCTGCCCTAAAATGATCGGCGCCAACAGGTCGGTAATCACTTTTTTATGAACGTGAGGAGCTGCAGGTGCATGGCACTCACCCCATCCGATAATTCCCTGGTCGGTTGTAATCTTGACTAAAGTTGTTTGTTGATAGCCCTTGAAACGAGATGGACTTGCATGATCCAGACGATTCCAGAGTCCAATCCCTTCTTTCATCGCTCCTATGGGCGGCATTACAATCAACTCCTCTGGTGGCGTGTCATCCATGGGAAAACGATATACTATTGGTTCAACCTTTGTTATTTTCAATGGACTGTTTCCCGGTTTGCTCCGCTCAACCTTCTGGGCAACCGATGGTGAAATCGGATGAACTGCTGCTGCAGCAAAAATACCACCCAAACTCAGTAACTTGCGACGCGTTGTCATTGCTTAATTTCCTTTTTTGAACTCTGTGGAATTACTTTATCGATGATATCTTTGAAATTGTAAAGGTCGACTTCGTTGTTATCCTTTACCTGCCTGTAGCCTACCAGTTAACTGCAACCTTTATGATAACTTTGAAAAATTCTTCCTCCGATCCCTCCGGGGCGTGCATATCCTCGGGAAAGAAAATGGCGAATGTTCCGGGAGGTGTTTTTACCCACACTTCAGGCTTTTCAGGAAAAAACTCAACATCTTTTTCCTCATTATAACCCTGACCTTCAGTCGTGCAGTCTTTAATATTTTGCCAGCCTATCAAGTCGGCTCCAGTAATGGTACATTGAATATCGATATAGTGGGTATGTGCTTCAAGCTTTGTTTTTTCTATTCCCTTGCCCGGGCGACGTACTATTTTGACATACAGACGCTTGCCATCAACAATATAGCTGCCGGGTGTCATGTTTTCTAAGTCTACGGTTTTTAAATATTCAAAAGCAGGTTTAAAACCTGGATGAAGCGGATAGTAACGTTCGACATTGTCAATTCTGTCCAGTATCATTTTATATCCTCTGCGTTTTTGTTTGAAATAAGAAAATATTTTGTTAAAAAATCAATCATGGAAACTGATTTCTACCTTCTCTTTTACAATGAGTTAAATAATGCAAAACAGATTTTTTGTTATTATCAAATCCATAAGGCTGTTAATACGAATCATTTTTACATAGTACTCAGATATGAACACCACTTCTTAACCTTATCTCTGGACTCGTCCGGAAGCATCTCCACTGGTGAGGATCTCTACCTCATTGAGAGACATAAGGTTAAAATCACCGTGAATTGAATGTTTAAGGCATGATGCAGCAGCGGCGAATTCTACTGTCTCTTGCATGGTCATACCTGTGAGCAATCCATAAATCAGTCCTCCCGAAAATGAATCACCACCGCCTACGCGGTCGACAATATGTATGTGATATCGTCTGCTATGATAGACTTCCTTACCGTCGTACAGCAGTCCTGACCAGTTGTTATCAGATGCAGAGATGCTTTCCCTCAGGGTTGTTGCCACATACTGCAAATCGAATTTCTCGTAAAGTTGACGAGCAACATCCTTATATGCTTCAACATCTAATTTGCCTGTTGTAACATCAACTCCCTTGGCTCTCACTCCGAAGACCTTATCAGCATCCTCTTCATTTCCGATTAAAACATCTACAAATTTCATCAACTCAGTCATAACCACTTGAGCCTTCTCCGGTGTCCACAGCTTTCTCCTGAAGTTCAGGTCGCAACTGACTGTCAAGCCTTGATTTTTAGCCGACGCACAGGCTTCTTTTGTAACTTCGGCTACATTATCAGCCAGAGCAGGAGCGGTGCCGGAAAAGTGAAACCAGTCCTTTCCCTGAAATATCCCATCCCAGTCAATATCTCCCACCTTTAATTCGGTTATAGAACTTCCTGCACGGTCATAAATAACCTTTGAAGGCCTCTGAGAAGCCCCTGTTTCAAGGTAAAAAGTCCCAAGACTTTTACCAAGGAGCTTCACATAGTCGGTATTAACACCAAATTGGCGGATATAGTTAATACATGCCTGCCCGATTTCTGTATCCGGCACACCGGATACTATATAGGTATCAAGACCATAATTGGACAAAGAAACTGCAACATTAGCTTCCGCGCCAGTATACCCTACCTTGAATTCTCTGGCCTGAACAAAGCGTTCATACTGTTTGGTTCCCAACCTCATTAAAAGTTCACCAAAAAAAACCGCCTTTTTGTCCTGATTCATATTATTTTCTCCTTAAGACTTCAGTGTTTCTTTAGCTTTTTTTACAATTTCAAGAAATTTTCGTGTGTTGTTGGTGATCGTTTCAAAATCTCCGTCAACAATGAGCTGTTTCCCTACCATCGCTCCCCCTACTCCAACAGCACATGCGCCTGCTTTTATAAATTCTGGAGCAGTTTCAAGGTTTACCCCTCCGGTTGGAAGTAGTTCAATCTGCGGAAGAGGTCCTTTAACATCTTTGAAAAATTGTGGACCACCTTGATTGGCGGGGAAAACTTTAACAACATCAGCGCCTGCCTGCCATGCTGTAAATATTTCCAAAGGTGTAAAACCTGCCGGCATCACAACTATCCCATATCGTTTGCAGAGTTTAACCACATCTATATTTAACACGGGGGCAACAATAAATGAAGAACCTGCAATTATAGCAGCCCTGGCAGTTTCAGGATCAAGAACAGTCCCTGCACCTATAAAAACATCTTCGTCTTTCAATTCTTTTACTGCTTCCTCAATAATTCCGATTGCCCCCGGGACAGTCATAGTGATTTCAATAAACTTAACTCCCCCTTTTCGAATGGCTCTGGAAACAGCTACCAAATCTTTGGGTTTTTCAGTTCTAATTACACCCACAACACCGGTATCTCTCAGAATCGTCAGTACTTCATGTTTACTTAGCATTTTTCAGCCTTTCTTTTTTGTTAAATAAGTTTCTATGATTTATAAACTATTTATAGCCTTATATATCCGATATTCTCCATATCAAAATCATTTAAAGTTATGTTTGAACTCAATGACTGAATTATTGAATAATAACTTTATTTCTACGTTTCATACAAGTGTATTTTCAAGTAAAATGGCTTTTTTCTTTTTTTTGACAGTATCGAAAATTATTACGATATATTACAGAGCCTCTGATTTATGATTTTAGATTTACAATTTTTCTCGATATTTTTTATTTGTCATTCAGTACTTCTTCGAATGTAATATTATATCAAATATCAGCCACATCCCCGTATAATTTCTGCAGCCGCCTGAGTTCCTGTGTCAGCTCTCGCGTGATATCTTCATAGCCCGGCTGACCGTACAGGCTCCTTAATTCATTCGGATCGCTTTTCAGGTCAAACAGCTCCCAGTAGTCTCCTTCGCTGTAATACTCTATCAGTTTATAACGATCTGTGCGGACTCCGTGATGTGGTCCCACGCGATGTGCGGTAAAATACTGAAAAGCCGGGTCACTCAGGTCTTGCTGTTTGAATCCTGCCAGACGCCAGGAATTTTCGTAATAGGAGTAATAAATTGATTTGCGCCAATCTTCCGGCGACCGGCCATCAAGGAAAGGCTTGAGGCTTCTACCGTGCATGACATCCGGCACAGGAATCCCGGCTATATCAAGAATGGTCGGTGCGAAATCCACGTTCAGTACCATCTTGTCACAGACCTGCCCGGCTGAACCGAGCCTTGGATAACGGATGACCAGCGGGATACGCAGTGAGGGTTCGTACATGAATCGTTTGTCGTACCATCCATGTTCTCCAAGGTAAAAACCATTATCGGTTGTGTATATGATTAAGGTATCTTCAGCCAGCCCTTGTTCGTCAAGATAGTCCAGCACTCGTCCGAGGTTTTCGTCAACACCTACCACTGCCCGGTAATGGTCCTTAACGAATCTCTGAAAAATCCATTTTTTCTTTTCCTCATCTGAAAGATTTTTAGGCAGATCATCGTAATCGCGGGCGAGGCTGATTTCAAATTTCATATCCTGTGCAAGCCTGGCGATACGGCGTGTGGCATAATCGTCGTTAAAGGTTTCGGGATAAGGGAATTCAATATCGTTGAACAGGTTGGCATGACGGGGTGCGGGTTTGAAAGGGCGATGTGGCGCCTTATGTTGATATACCAGGCAGAACGGTCTTGCCGGCTCCCTCTTCCGGAGGAAATCAAGAGCCTTATCCGTAATGACATCAGTCACATAGCCCTTTGTTTTTGTCCGTTCCCCGTTTTCAATAAACTCGGGATCAAAGTACAAGCCCTGCCCGGGCAGTATCCGCCACTCGTCAAATCCGACAGGTTCTCCCTGTATATGGTATTTACCGATGATTGCAGTGTAATAACCTTCTTTCTGAAGCAACTGCGGGAATGTCGATAGGTCAGGATTCAGCCGTTCGATATCTCCTTTTCTTTCAGCATTTCCCTGGATTCCATTAATATTTGAATAACAGCCGGTCAAAACACTGGCACGACTTGGAGCACAGAGAGAATTTGTACAGAAACAATTGTTGAATCGTGTGCCTTCGTATGCCAGACGATCCATGTTCGGGGTTTTAAGAATCGGGTTTCCATAACAACTCATCTGGTCAGATGTCTGGTCGTCAGTCATGATAAATATAATATTGGGCCTGCGTCCCGGGATTTGAGTCACGCACTGTGAAAGTAACACTCCCGTTCCGGCTGCAGCCATTCGTTGCACAGCTTTTCTTCTCGTAATGTTCATGCTCATTCAACCTCCTATAGTTTGTATATTTTCGTTTGTCAGTGTTCAGCCAAAAAACCGTCATACACATCATAGAGCTCTCTTGGGCGATAGTTATAGCCGATCTTGTTGGTAATCAGGCGGACCTCAGTAGTGACTCCCGCATGATACAAGTCTACAAGATATGGAACAATTTCTTTAACGGCTAAAGTGCAGATTCAGATTCTTGATTCAGTAATAGGTTCACCCAAACCGGCATCAATAAGAATAAATAAATTTACAAATTAAAGGAAATCAAAAAAAGTTGTAATATATGATTTTTGAATGTTTTTAAAATAATATTTGTAATCATCTGTATAATCACAATTTTGTGCACAATCATTTTCTCTTCTGGCTTCTGGATTCTAACTTCTTAATCCTGGTAGATTATTAAAAAGGGGATTACCACAAGGATCTTATACTCTTGCATAAGTTATATTATTGTATTATAAATACAATATGTGTTTATGACCTAATTAAATTTACAATTTTAAGAGTGAGCGGTGATCACGTTTTTCCGGGATAGTTGGAAGATGAAAGCATGGCTTGCGGAACTCAACAGGGAAAACCTGCCAATCATCAATACCGATAGGCCTGAAACGCAACTGTTAACCTAACTTTAAACGGGGGACGGCATGATGGAAAAAATTATTATTGAGAGCCCTGCCTTTAAAGAGGGGGAATTAATTCCTGCCAGGTATACCTGCGATGGTACAAATTTATCTCCTGCACTGAAATGGAGCGATTCCCCGGGAGGGACAAAAAGTTTTACTCTGATCAGCGATGATCCCGATGCTCCGGTAGGCGTATGGGTTCACTGGGTGGTATATAATATACCTCCGGATGTGCATGAACTTCCAGAAAATGTGCCATCAACCGGTACTCTTGCAAATGGCGCAATTCAGGGAATAACCGATTTCGGTTCCATCGGTTATGGCGGTCCCTGCCCGCCCTCAGGCACCCATCGGTACTATTTCAAGCTTTACGCTTTGGACTGTAAGCTGGAACTTGGCCCCGGAGCTTCCAAGAAAGATGTAGTTGAGGTGATGAAAGGACATATTCTTGCAGAGGGCCAGCTCATGGGAGCCTACAGGCGTCAGAGGTAACCTGTAAAGGATGACATATTTTATTGCCGAAACAAACCTTTAAACAAAATCAGCATATTTAATAGAGAGAATAAAAAAACCCCCATTATCTGGGAAGTAATGGGGGTCGGCTCTTTTATATAATCTAATATATTACTTAAGCTCGTAATGATAATCGTGAGATCTGCTTTCCCTCGGATCATGCCTGTTTCCAAGGTATAACCACTGCATAGGCTCGTTGGTGTGGTTAATGGACTGATGAGGCACCCTGAAATTGGGAGGAATGAGAAATGCAGTGCCCTCCTCCTGCCAGAAGAGGCGGTTTCCGAAAATCAGGAGACTTTTCCCTTTAAGCTGGCACCAGATTTCCTCGACACCCGGACCGTGCATATGAGGCTGAGCAGTATCAAAAGCGTCCACAGAAACAATTGCTAATCCCATGGGGTTTGCGAACTTAACGCCGTCAACTATACCCCTGCCAATATGTGCCCAGTGCATCCCCGCACCTGGTATATGATCCTTGTATGAGCCTGTCCTCATCTCTTTTATTGGTTCAAAATCGTCAGGTATTTCTTCAACAATTATGATAGCTTCGAGAGCATGTTTTTTGCACGTATTGAAGAACTGATATTCAAGTCCGGCAGGGATAAAAATCCCTGTTCCTTCAGACAATTCCGTTGTTTTACCACCGGCTTCAACCCTTCCCACACCTTTTTTTATATAGAAAAACACCTGTTCTTTTTCGTGCCTGGTTTTCTGGGTCCATGTATCAGGATCCAGGCTGCCGTGGTTGTAAGCCTTGATGTATTTAAGAACAGTGCCTGGACGGTGGGGGTTTGTCGGATCACCGGGGAACAGGTACTCACGTTCGACCCATCCGCCGTGCTGAACTGATCTGCTGTGAACTGGTGAATTCTTGTAGTTGTGCATATACATCTCAACATCGGTGTCAGTTTCCGGATGGCGGCGATTATAATCGTCCATCTCAAAGTATGATGGTCGTTTATCACCGCCGAAAACGGGCTTTTGGGCCCATAGCTGTGCTGTAAAAAAACCAATAAGGATAATGGTTAGAAAAGGAACTTTTTTCATAGAAAACCTCCTTCGTTTGAAAAAAATTGTAAATGAATTATACAAAAAATAATATTTCATTAGAAAACCTCGTTAAATATAGTTACTATTTCTTTAATTATCAACACTATCTTGATTTCCTGATTATATTACCCTTATACTATTAAATATGATAAATATGAGAACTGTATATTAATCCATGAGGATTAAGTATGGATGCCAAAGAAATTATTGAGCTTCTTAATTTGGAGCCTCATCCCCGGGAAGGCGGCTATTACAGGGAGACCTACCGCTCTAACCAAAAGATCCCTGTTCATGAGCTTCCTTCGCACTTTAAGAAAGATAAACATGTTTGTACGGCTATATATTATCTGCTTACTCCTGAGACATTTTCAGCATTACATAGGGTACCCACTGATGAATTGTATCATTTTTATCTTGGAGATCCGGTCATAATGTTCCAACTGTACTCTGAAGGAAAATCTGAAAAAAGACTATTGGGTAATAACATCGACGCGGGACATTGCCCGCAGTGCCTTGTACCGGGAGGCGTATGGCAGGGTATGAAACTTATTGTGGGTGGTAGATTTGCATTAATGGGAACGACTATGTCTCCCGGGTTTGATTTTCAGGATTTTGAGCTTGGGAAACGTAGCGAACTCATTGAACAATACCCTGAATATGAAGAAATGATAAAAAGTCTGACAACTTAAATACGATCATAAATCATTTAGGTACTGTCAAAAATAACATGAAAAAATGAAAAAGCCGTGGAAATGTCGTAACCGTTGAAAAGTCTTTGACTTTCCAACACTCACTTGGAAAAATGTTTTACGTTTTCCCACATTTCGACAGCTTCAACAACTATATGCATAACAATTTGCATTTTCAAAATTTAAAGTCCCCCTCCGGGGGATTTAGATACTATGGTATAAAAAAGGATTGAAAAAGGCACAAAAAGAGGCCACCTTCTTATAGGGGGCTAATGAAACAAGGGAGAACATAGATATTTTTTCAATCTCTTAAAATACAATAAGATATGCACATAATCACTGAAGACTTTTGACAGAACCTCATTAGAACAAGGGAGAATGAAATGAAAAATCTAAGACATCATGCCCTTTATTTTAGCGGAGCATTTATACTGCTCTTGATTTTCGCAAATCTAAATTCTTATTTTACCAATTTAAATGCTCAGGAGAGTAAAAACTCTGAGCCCTCGAAACTTCTTGTTGTATGGGCGAGCGCTGACAGAGAAGTCGCGTTGAAAATGGTTTATATGTATACATATAATGCGAAAAAAAGAGGGTGGTTCGATAATGTTAGATTCCTCATCTGGGGTCCTTCATCAAAACTGATTTCTGAGGATACTGAATTACAGGACTATCTCAAGAGAATGAAGGATGAAGGAGTTGAATTACTTGCCTGTAAAGCCTGTGCGGACATGTATGGAGTTTCTGTAAAACTTGAGGAACTGGGTGTTGAAGTTAAGTATATGGGTGAACCACTGAGTGAAATGCTGAAATCCGATTGGGTGACAATGACATTTTAGTATAAAGATTTTTGTGAAAAAATAATTTACCAGTGTTTTCTTTACACATAAAATCGGAATAATACTGTCCGGTTAAAGTTATTTTTGGTAACACCCAGTATTCATCATAAGCTTTTAAAAGATAAACTCACCCTTTGAGTCCATCTATCTTATAAAGATTGAAGGACTTAACTATTGAAATAATAAATATTTTTCTGGTATGTTAAAGTTAGTGACAGAGGGATTAGTAGGTTTTAAAAGGATTCGATAGTTCAGCTTGAAACTTTTTATTTCACTGTATATCGATTTTTTTATTAAAATCTTTATACTATAATAAATTACCATAATTTCTTCTATAATTTAGCCGAACATTGGTAATTAAGGATAATAGATAATAGTAGTAAAATTAAAGAGTTAACTTAATATTCATAATAAATTTCGATTTAATTATTAATTTTGTTTTCAAATAGAGCAAGGGAATACAAAGATTTTGGGATAAATTTGCTAATTATCATTTGACTTGTACTTTATAAAATTATATATTTTCAAATTGATTTAAAATTTATTTTTTGCCTGTAATTTGAGGAGGCCAAGAAAGTGAATTTATCTGAAATAAAACTTCAATTGTTTTTGTTGTTCTTACTTCTTTTCTTACTTTTACCTCGTGCCATATGGGCTCAAATGGGTGAATATGAACAACTACCCAGGATTAGGTCGTATCTTCAAAGACCTGCAGTCGAAAGTGGACGATATACTCAGGATTTGCGGATACCCAGTGTTACTACTGAGGAAGAACTTCCTCAGAGGGGTGTGGGGAAACTTCCGGAAATGCTGCCCTTTGAAATTCCGGAATATTCACAGATTCTTATTGATAAAAAGATTGATCCCGAAACATATATTATCGGTCCCGGAGATTTACTTAGTATTTATTTCTGGGGCGAACTGGACCAGCAATATACTCCTAGAGTGACTCCGGAAGGGTATGTTGTTATTCCTACTGTTGGAAGGACATTGGTTAGTGATTATACTCTGAAAGAGGCTGAACAATTAATAAAAAAAGCAGTTAATGAAAAATATAAGGATTTGGATATTACAATTAATTTGCTTTTACCACGGCGTCTTCGCTGTTCTATCTCAGGTGTGGTTGAAAATCCAGGTATGTACGAGGCGCATTCTCTTACGAGGGTGTCGGATCTGCTGGTAGAATTGGTTCCGATAGAAGTTCAGGAGCAAATGCTTTCGTACAGGCAGAGCGGATCGCAACAAACAACAGAAATGTTTCAACCGACGGATTTTTTTGAAGGGAAGAAAGCCGGATTGATTGTGCGCTCTCAGGCCCCGGAATACAGGAGAGTAAAGAAGGGTTCAAGCAAACGAGCAATTATTATATCCAGAAATAATGAAGAGATACCGGTAGATCTTTTACGGTTTGAAAAAATGGGTGATTTGGATGCCAATCCTTATGTTTCCGGTGGAGATAATATTATTATTCAGCCATATATAGGAGATATTTACATAAGCGGTGAAGTAAACAGTGAAGGGACTTATGAGTTTAAACCCGGGGATAGGATTTATGATATGGTTGCCTTCGGTGGTGGGCTGACATCGCTGGCGGATACAGCAAATGCTACTCTTGTTCGTTTTAAATCCGATGGGCTGGATATCGAAAATAAATTGATTGATCTTTACGATGCGCTGTTGAGCAACCCTGACGATCCCGATTACTTACTGAAGGAATCTGACCGGCTGTTTATCAATACGAAATATGATTATAAAGTAATTGCTAATGTTTCTATTGAAGGTGAGGTTAAGTTTCCGGGAGAATATGCAATAACTCCCGATGTGACAAGGTTATCTGAATTTATTGCTATGGCGGGAGGATTTACCGATCGGGCTAATCTCGAAGAGTCAAGTATCCGAAAACCATACACATCTGCCATGAGAGATCTGGAATACGAGCGCCTGAGACGTATGACCCGTGAGGAAATGTCTGATGAAGAGTACGAATATTACAAAATGCGTTCCCGTACTTATGAGAACATTATTACTATTGATTTTATTAAATTGTTCGAACAAAACGATGAGAGTCAGGATATTTTTCTTGAATCCAATGATCGTATTATTATTCCGATGAAACGTGAACTGATCAATGTTTTAGGAGCGGTTCAGGAGCCTGGTTATGTAAGAATTCAGGAAGGGGAAAATATTAATTATTATATTAACAGTGCAGGCGGTTTTAACTGGAATGCAAAAACAAGAGCAGTTCGAGTTATCAAAGCGAAAACCGGCCAGCACTTTAAACCAGGTAATGTCAGTATTGAAGGAGGAGATACAATCCTTATTCCTGAAAAAAAACCTATTGACTACTGGGAGTTATTCATGAATTCAGTGGCGGTTGTTGCAGATGTTGCCACAGTAATTATTGTTGTTGAAAGTGTAATTAATAGATAAATGAATAGTATAAAAACAATCGGTAAATTCATTATAATGAAGAAATTGTACCAAATATAGAATGAAGGTGGTTTTCAATGGAACGCAAAGATATAAATATCCTGGATTACATTTATCTTCTTTATAAGGCACGGAAATTTATTTTCTGGAATTTTATTATTGTTATAGTTCTCGCTGCTGTAACGAGTTTAATCCTTCCGAAGTATTATAAGTGCTCAGCATTGTTATTTCCGCCCCAGGAAGAGAGCAAGGCGTTTGGTTTTTCAGATGTGCTCGCATCCATTCCAATTACAAGATTACAGCTTGGTACCAGAGGGTCTCCGGTTGATCTTGCAATGGGTATCCTAAAAAGCGAGACAGTTGCAATTAACCTCATAAACAAGTTCAATCTTATTGATGTTTATAAAGTTAATAATCGTTACCAGGCACGCGAGGTTCTTAAAAGGTATACGAATGTTTCCCTTTCAAAAGAGGGATTGATTGAAATAGAGGTTCAGGACAGTGACCCTTTAAGGGCGGCTCAATTGGCGAATACTTATTGGACAGTGCTTGATTCATTAAAGCAGGCAATAAGTCAGCGTAAAGCAAAAGAGCGTGCGGATTTTATTGAAATGCAGATTCATGAAAATGAAGATGCTCTTAGACAGTCTGAAATTGAACTTCAGGAATTTCAACTTAAGACAAAAGCAATTTCTCCATACCAGCAGCAGCGCGTTGGTATTGCAGTTTCAGCTGAAATTGAATTGGATCTCATGAAAAAGGAAAATATGCTCAAGGAATACCGTTCCAAATCTTTTTCGGATTCTCATCCCTTTGTCAGGGAATTGCTTAACACTATTACATTTAGTGAAGAAATGCTGCATAGTATGCGTTTTGGATCCCTTAAAGAGGGAAGAGAATCGTTATTCGTACCTCTTCAGGAAGTTCCTAAATTGACTTTGCAGTATACAAAACTCGCTCGTCGAGTTGAAATTCTCGGTATGCTCGAGCAGCTTTTGAGACAGCATTATGAGGAATCGAGGATTGAGCAGGTAAATACAACCACCACTGTCAATGTTCTTGATCGTGCACGACCCCCTCAGGAAAAATACCGCCCCAAACGTAAACTTATCGTCCTTGTTGCTGGTGCCGGATCTCTTTTCTTCTCAATCATTACGATATTAGTAATCGAATTTTTCACTCGGCTTTCAGAGGTGAGTGAGGAAAACAGGCGGAAAGTCGAACAACTGGCTCAGTTCCTGCGAATTAATTCATGAAGTGATGAAAGACCATTATGGGCTTTCTTAGAGTTTTTTCCTTCGCCATGAGTGCGAACGTTATCGCGTTTGTCCTCTCGTTCATCAACAATAAAATCATTTACATATATCTCATCAATAAAAGCGATATCGGTCTTTATTTTCTCCTCATGCGTCTTACGTTATTGGTGGCATTATTTTGTGGTGATTGGATTCGTCTTTCAACTATGAATCTTGCCGGACGTGACAAAAGCACTATTCCGGTTTTATCGGCGAATGGCTTTTGGTATTGTGGTGCTCTGGGTCTGATATTAACATCCATTTTTTTACTTGTTTCTTTATTTTACAAGAATGCTTTTTTCTTTATACCCCTTACATACTGGTTTGTGGTTATTATAGCAGGTGTTGCTTTAGTTGGAAGAAATTTATGGCAATCTCTTTTGCTTGTAAACCGTAACATGGTTAGTTATGGTTTAACGATAGCTATTTGGGTAGGGATCTTTCTTGTTCTTGACGTTTTTTTTCTTGTCATTCTGAAATATGGAATTAATTTTGTTATTACTGCCCTTGTCGTTGCTTCCATAGCGAGTGCAATTTGGGCTTTTGGGTCCAGCATGAAACTAAATGGGCACTTGTTTCGTTTTTCATGGAATTTATTTGGGGAATCTGCAAAAATCGGACTGAGGGCATGGGTGGCTGTGGTGGGTATGTTTATCATGATCAATATCCACGCCTTTGCGCTCCAGCCCTTAGCAGGCAATACGGAAGAAGGACTTGTCATGGTGGCGCTTTTCTCAATTTGTTTCAGGGTGTTCCTGTTGTTCCAGAGAGGATCTGATGTCGCTGGTACGGTGCTTTATTCTCATGTAATTCAGCAGGATAAAATAACAAGTGCAAAGATGACTGTCATGATGACACGTGGTATCATTTCTGTATCGCTGGTATTCTCCATGATTTGTGCCCTTGTCGGAAAAAGCCTTATAGTTATTATTGCCAATTCAACCTACATTACTGCATATTATCCTTTGCTTATTATGCTTCCAGGCATACTCATTATTAATACGGGAAGTATTATTAACAGTTATTATTGGGGACGTGATTATCCCTTGAGAATTATTTTTGCACCGTATGCGGCAGCAATGGTCGGGCTGATTCTGAATATTGTACTGATTCCCCGTTATGGAGTGAGTGGCGCGACACTTTCTTTTTCAATGATGAGCCTAATATGGCTGATATATCAGATAGCCCTTTTTAAAAAGGATTCAGGATTGAGTGCCCAAGATGTTCTTGTACCCCGTTATACTGATATGTTATATATGATTTCGCGTATTCGCCAGGTGCTTTCCGGGGGTGTAAGGTGAAAATAGGTGTAATTTCAACATTGTATCCCACCAAACGGTTCCCGACTTTTGGCAATTTTGTAAAGGATGAACTGGATAATCTTGCGAAATTTTGTGATATAAAGTTGATTTCTCCTCTCCCTAACCAATACTGGTTTGGCGAGAGCCATTTTTCAACTGCCGAAACTGGATATCCTGTTATTAGACCTTTTGTTTTTGCCTTTCCACGATGGTTTATCCAAAAGTACCATCCGTCAAGCATGGCGGTTACGTTAACAAGGATTGGAAGGAAATATTTTAATGGGTGTGAACTTATACATGCTCATAATGCATTTCCTGATGGAATCGCCGCTGTGAAAGCATTCGGCAGAGATTTGCCTGTAATTGTCACCGTTCATGGGAGTGATGTGAACCTTTTTGCCATGAAACAAAAATTGCAGCGTGACATTGTGAGTGCTATGAACAGGGCAAAAAGAATTATCTGTGTAAGCAGAGATCTATCGGAAACACTCAATAAAATTGGGGTGTATACAGAAAAAGAAATAATACCAAATGGAATAGATTTTCGAATATTTACGCCCGGAGATAAGCAAGATGCCAGCAGAACGCTTGGTTTGAATCCCCAGCGCCCTAGAATATTGTTTGCTGGGAATTTTGTTGCTGTCAAAGGTGTGGAGTATCTAATCAAAGCTTTGCCGGAAGTTTTAACAAAACATCCGAAGTGTCACCTTGTGTTGGTCGGTGCTCAACCAGGAAGCAGTGATCTGACTAAATATAATAAAGTTATCAGGAACGCAGGGATTGAACGATTTGTTACAATAGTCGAAAAAGTTCCTCATAAGAATATGCCATTATGGATCAAAGCATCTGACATCCTCGTTCTTCCAAGCGTGAAAGAAGGTTTCGGTCTTATAGCTGCTGAGGCTCTTGCATGCGGGCGTCCTGTTGTAGCAACACAGTGCGGAGGACCGGAAGATATTGTAAAAGAGGGTATGGGGATTCTTGTTCCGCCGAGGGATACGGGAGCTCTTTCTCGGGCTTTGTTAAAAGTATTTGAGGGGGATGGAATTAGTGATGCCGAGTCACTTGCCGAATCGGCTCGGTCGCGCTTTTCTTATGAGATAGTGAGTGATAAAATTCTTTCAGTATATTCAGATGTCATAAATGAATGATAATTTGTTTTATTACATGTTACCTTGTCTTTATCTGGAGTTGAAGTAAGTGAAATTGTTTCTTTCCAGAATATTAATTCTTATCGTCGACCAGACTATGCTGGTTCTTTCGTTTGTGGTTACTTACTGGCTCTCGTTCGTTTCTGTTTTATCGCCGAATAAAGCCTATATGCCTATAAGCGATTATATTCTTCCGTGTGTGATCCTGAATATCTACTGGATTATTATATTTGCGGTTTTTGGATTGTATGGTAAGTGGAAACATACCTCACGTTTTGATGAAGTAATAGCAGTATATAAAACTGTCACGGTGGGGGCCATACTTTTCATAATAATATCTTTTTCAGATGCATTTGTTATTTCATCCGCAAAGCTCATAGCCTTGGGATACTGGGCTTCTCTGATAATTCTGGTTGGAACCGGAAGGTTGATTATCCGTTCTGTTCAACGTTCGCTCCTGCTAAGGGGAATAGGACTCAGGCCATCGGTAATTGTGGGTACGCAAGAATTTATAGCTGAGATGCTGAGAAAAATTAAGGAATTTCCTGCTCTCGGGTATGATATAAAGGGTGTTGTTTCGACTGAAATCGGTCGTAAACCGAAAAAAATCGGGGAGAAAAATGTTCTCGGTTCTTTGAAAGACATTAATCACATTATTAAATCCAAAAATATTACTGATGTACTTATTGCGCTTGAATTCAAGGAAGAAGATGAGATATTCAAGATAATTTCTGCGGTCGATTCTTTTGATGTGGACTTTTCTATCCTTCCCGGTCCTGGAGATGTTCTGTCCGGGCGTATGATGTTTAATCAACTCTATGGTTTTCCCCTGATACGGATTCTTGCAGAACCAATGCCGCCATGGGAGAAGAATGTAAAAAGGATGATAGATATCATGGTAAGTTTCACTATACTTGTCTTATTTTCACCACTGCTTTTGCTGATTTTTTTTGCAATCAAAATTGATTCAAAAGGCCAGGCGCTCTATATCCAGGAGCGTGTGGGGTATCGAGGCAGAAAATTCAAACTGTGGAAATTTCGTTCCATGGTTGCTGATGCAGAAAAACATTCCGGTCCTGTATGGGCTGGCAAAAATGACATGCGTATAACTCGTATTGGCAAGTTATTGCGCAAAACAAGGCTGGATGAATTACCGCAAATTTATAATATTTTTAAAGGGGATATGAGCCTGGTAGGTCCGCGGCCGGAGAGGGAATTTTTTGTCGAGCAACTCAAGAAAAAGATACCATACTATCCATTACGGCTCAAGGTAAAACCCGGACTTACCGGCTGGGCTCAAATCAAACACAATTATGACCGGTCTCTTGACGATGTAAGAGAAAAGCTGAAATATGATTTGTATTATATTGAAAATGTATCCCTGCGTATGGATTTTAAAATCATTATTGCTACTATCTTCGTTGTGCTCGGTCAAAAAGGTGCACACTGATGCCTGATATCTCAAAGCAGAGTGGATTTCCGAATTTTTCTTCCGGAACTATCAAGGCTTTAGTTTTTATCTTGCTTGTCGGCATTACAATCGCCTTCTGGCTCTATACGCAGCTTATTATTGATCATGTCAGGAATTTTCAGCAATCTGTTGTAAATACTCAAAAAGATATTTATGTCAATATAATTACTCCATCCTACTCCGATACTTCCAGTGTGAACAGCGAACTTTTTCAAAAAGGAGTGATAGACTCTCCATTTCCCAGCATTTTTTCGGACGAAGACAACAATCCACTACCGGGACTCTGGAGAAAAGTCGGTATTGAGGCGAATGATACCAGCGAAGAATCAATGAAAAAACTCAAAAAATTGATAGAAAAAATGGACAGGATAAATCTTCCCGATACAATATCAACACCTGCGCTAATACCACATACTGATACTCTAACTGTCTACGAAATACCGCCTTCAAGGTTTTTCCCCGCTGCGTTGACTGACCAGTTAGGAAATCTTTTGTATCATAGAAATATAAATGTAAGCACAGGTGATTCAGTAAAAATTATCATAAGTCAACTCGATAACATTCCGAAACATTTCTTCAAAGAAAATGAACCACCACTTATTTATTACCGTGAGGACAGTAACAGAAGATGGCCTTTGATTATTACTAAAAATGATAGAACACCTCTCTACTGGCAGGATGTTAATATTGCCAGTACTGATACCACGTCACAGGGAATGGCTCTTTTGAAATCCCGTATGAGGGAAATGCGTCAGCGGGGAATAGTGTATAATGTAGTGACCAGCTATATTTCGGGATACAACAAAAGGATTTTCCATTATGGCGATCCAATATTTCTTACCTGGATAGTGTGGCTACCGGTGATTGAGTTTCTGGTGATTTTCATACTGATATCTATTGGATTTATTGGATTCAAAAACATTCAAAATGCAGAACAGCGCTCCATATGGATCGGTATGGCAAAAGAAACTGCTCACCAGCTTGGTACCCCAATCAGTTCTCTCAGTGGATGGCATGAACTTCTTAAATCCGAACAGAACATTGATATGCTGAATAAAGCTATGCCTGAAATGGAATATGATGTCATGCGCCTTACCAAGGTTGCTGCACGATTTTCAAGTGTGGGTTCAAAACCTGAGGTGAAACCAATTATACTTTCAGACGTTATTGATGAAGTGTTGGAATATTTTCGCGCCCGTGCCCCCCGTATGGGGAAAAGTGTTCATATTGAAGGTCACTATGAGGGGCTGAGACCTGTTCCGGGAAACCACGAACTCCTGAACTGGGCTTTCGAGAATATGATTAAAAATTCTTTGTCTGCAATTGAGTCAAGGGAAGGATTCATTAATGTCGATGGAAATATGTCCAAAGATTTTCAGAATGTTATCGTTGATTTTACGGATAACGGCAGGGGGATTGTGCCTGCGAACCAGAAGAAAATTATGAAGCCCGGTTTTACAACCAAAAAACGGGGTTGGGGGCTTGGCCTCAGTCTCATAAAAAGAATTGTTGAGGATTATCACGGTGGAAAGGTGTTTCTTTTGGAAAGCAAGCCGGGAGTTGCGACGACATTCCGCGTTATATTACCGGCTGTGAAAGAAAAGAATTAGGGTGAGCTATGCAGAGAAAAATATTATGGGTAGATGATGAAATAGAACTTCTCAAATCCCACATCATTTTCCTTGAAAAAAAAGGATATGACCTGACACAGGTGAATAACGGTGAAGATGCGATCTCACTGGTGAAACAGGAAATGTTTGATGCGGTATTGCTTGACGAAATGATGCCGGGACTTGATGGTCTCAGTGTGCTTTTGGAAATAAAGCAGTATGATGCAACTCTTCCGGTTATCATGATAACCAAAAGCCAGGAAGAACACATCATGGATGATGCAATCGGTTCAAGGATAAGTGATTATCTGATTAAACCGGTTAACCCAAACCAGATATACACCACGTTGAAACGCATTCTCGATTCAAAACAATTAAGAGGCGAGCGAGTCAGCCGTGAGTATGCACGTCAGGCTAACCAGAACAGAATGGAACTCGCAATGGGTCTGGATTATGAGAGTTGGGCTCAGGTTTATTTGCGTCTCTTAACATGGGACCTTGAGATTGAGGAGCATAACGATCCCGGATTGAATCAGATCCATGCCGATCAGAAAATGGAATTCCGGAGAGAATTCTCCAAGTATGTTGAAAAAAACTATCTGTCCTGGATAGAGGGTAATGGTCCTGTTTTGTCACATAATATTTTGGATACTTATGTCACACCACTCTTGAAAAACAATGAAAAGGTATACTTCATAGTAATTGACTGCTTTCGGTTTGATCACTGGCTTGCAATTGAACCGAAACTGGAGGAACTGTTTCAAGTTAAACGGGATTATTATTATTCGCTTCTTCCTACAGCAACTCCTTTCAGCCGAAACGCCCTTTTTGCGGGTATGTTGCCACGCGAAATAGCCGCTATCCATCCGGATATATGGAAATCAGCCGGGCATGATGAAAACAGCATGAATCTTTACGAACCGGAGCTTCTGAAAATGTATCTGGCCCGAAAAGGCATCCGGATCGACCGGAAACAGCACTATACAAAAATTCTCACCACCGGTCATGCTCAGGAATTATATAAAAAACTAAGCAATCTTCTGGATAATAAATTAATTAGTGTGGTTTATAATTTTATCGACCTTTTGTCACATCAGATGTCGGAAAATGATATCCTTCAGGAAATTGCCCCGGATGAGGCCGGTTTCAGAAGTTTGACACAATCCTGGTTCAGTCATTCTGTCCTGCTTAATATCCTCCAGGAAGTCGCCCGTGAAGGTGCTACTGTCATTTTGACAACCGACCACGGAAGTATCCTCGGAGAGCGAGCAAGTATTGTCAGAGGTGACAGAACAACATCAACAAATATACGTTATAAATATGGAAAAAATCTGAAATGCAATCCGGCAGAGGTTTTTTATATTGACGATCCTCTGGCGTACGGTCTTCCATCCCTGGGTGTCGGTACGAACTATTTATTTGCGAAGGAAGACTATTACCTTGTGTATCATAACAAATTTCGTAAGTTTGAAAAAATGTTTCAGAACACCTTACAGCACGGTGGAATATCAATGGAGGAAATGATTCTGCCTATTGGAATACTCAAACCGCGATGAATATTGAATATATTACAAAGGATGAAGCTGAAACAATAAAAGTTGCTGATAATTTTGCTACATCTCTCAAAAAAGGTAGTGTGGTGGCTCTTATCGGCGAACTGGGTTCAGGAAAAACAGTTTTTGCCAAAGGTGTGGCCCGGGCACTCGGTGTAAAGGAGAAGGTTACAAGTCCAACCTTTACCATCATTCACGAATACGATGGTTACATTCCCATGTATCATATGGATTTATTCCGTATTAACACAGAGACTGAGATGAGAGATATCGGAATAGAGGATTATTTTTTCGGTGATGGAATCTGTCTTGTCGAATGGGCGGAAAAACTCGGTGAACTGTTTCCTAACAATGCCTTCCGTGTGAGGTTAGAACACTTTGGACCGACCTGCCGGAAAATAGAAATAGAAAGGCCCGATTCAGGATGAAGGGTACAGGTATTGTTACATCGATTGACAGAAACAAGGCAAAAGTCATGGTAACAACCGGAGCTGAATGTTTTGGTTGTCCATCAAAAAGTCATTGTACTGATGGAATCCCGACAAAACGTGAAATCGTTGTTATCAATGAATCCAGTGCAAAAGTTACAGATTACGTTATTTTTGAGTCAGATACCGGAAAGGTAATACTTTCCGCAGCCCTGATCTGGATAATACCCCTTGTATCAATGATTGTCGGTTATGTGGTTGCACAACTTTTTACCGGCGGATTCTGGCCTGTTGGTGCTGCTTTTCTTTTCTTTGCAGGTTCATTCATTCTGATTAAACTCATTGATCGTATAGTTTCTGGCGGAACGGCGTTTTATCCGAAAATTACACAAATAGCAGAAGCCCCGGAACGTGAAAATCAAACATGCGATCTGGATAACTGAGCGTGTTTAAGACCATTTCTCAATTAAATTAGATTCTCCTGTTGACTGAAACCTTCCTTTATTGTACAAATAATTTATAATAACTCGAAGATTATAGTTAAATTGATTGCGGCAAATTTAGTGGAATTACAAAAAAAGGAGGGACTTTTATCAAACATTATTTGAAATATTTAATTGGATTTTGCGCTTTCCCGTTCAACGATATTGCATAGTGAATATGAATACCTGTGGATCGTCCTGATCTGCCCATCGTACCGATAACATCACCCTTATTTATTTTCTGTCCGACTTTAACCTCTATTTTATAAAGATGGCCGTACAGAGTCTCGTAACCGTATTTATGCTTGATTTTAATACAATTACCCAAGACTCCATCATTTCTGATAAGCGTCACAATGCCGTCCGCAGTGGCGTATATATTCTGACCCAGAGTACCCCCGAAATCAATAGCGCCGTGAAAATCCCGTCTGTTCGTAACAGGGTGTCTTCTCATGCCGTAGCTGGATGTTATTCTGATAGAATGACATGGAAATTCTGTTGGAGTATTGTCTATCTTTTCACGGTTTTCAAGGACTGTTTCACGAATTTCTATGAGGCTTTTTCCCTGGACATCGATACGGTGGTCAAGTGAGGTTAAACCGTAAGCAAGTTGTTTTAATTCGTTCTGCAAATCATCCTGAAAAATTACATATTCTGAATCGTCAAAAATAACGTGACCACCGATACCCGCCATGTACATATTGTTGTCTATTACGCTCATGGATTCATGCCATCTGAATACTTTGTCATTTTCTTTAATATGTGACAGACTGGTAGAAAAGGTAATGAGTAGATTGTTGGATTGCCTGATGCGTTTGAGGAGAGACTTATGGGTAGAAACTACGTTTTTGTAACTATTTTCCTGGCTGAGTTTAATATGATAACCGGTGATAAAAAACAAGCAGATGAAAAATAGTACTACAAGACAGCTGAATATATAAAGGACAAACTTGAAATTAAAGCTTCCTGTTTTTACTTCATTACCGCTGTCAGGAATAATTAAAAGCGAAAATAATTGATTAGTCATAATAATTTAGAATTTTTCTTTAACAATTAAACGTTAGTAACTTCTCCAACAATTTTATAAATTATTCAATAACTTCAGGTCATAACTGTTAAATATATAATTTATATTTAGTTTATGTCAAGAAAAATCGTAAATTTTATCTTTAAACGAAAGCATATAAAAAGTTTAAATATTGTTATTTCTTGTTTTCAATCTAAATAAAAGGTTGAAAACCGGAGTAAGAATAAAAATAATTATTATGGTTGTTGTACATACAGAAAACAAATGAAATATGGAGAAATCACCTTGAAGTTCTTCCCGGAACTTTGGAATAAATCTAAATGATAGTATAAATGCCATAGGACCATAAGGAATAAAATAAAACAGTGGTAAAACGGACTTATCTGAGGGAGAGATAAAGTTTATGAATAGCTTGAGTATTATTAATCTGCTAAACACGATAACCGATGTTAAAATTAAAGCCAGTTTCCAGCCTGTGCTACTCATTAGTATGGTATCCTGAATCGATAGTTTTAAACCGAAAAAACTGAATATTAATAGAGAAAATAATTTTATATTTTCTAAATTGCCTTCTTCTTTTTCGGATATTATTCCGTTGTAAACACCAACTCCCATTGCAACGAAAAGATAATCAAAACCCAGTTCACCACAGAGTGGAAAAATCAGAAATAAAATCGCAAACTGTAGAAAAATATTATGTTTCTTGGAAGATTGACCGGCAAGTTTATCGGTTAAATATGCCCAGACAAAACCTGCTGTTGTTGATGTTAAACCTATTACAGCAGGCATTATAGCAAGCCTGACTCTATGCGAACTGGATGATCCGGGAATAATAATCAGTATTCCCCAGAGTAAGAGCGCGCATATATACCCACTGAATGCAATTTGAATATAAGGCTGCGGTAATTCATTTTTATTGCTGAGACCATATACCACCAGCGGGGAAAAAGTTGCAGCAAAAAGCCCAAGCGTGATTTTTCCCTCAAAAGGCATTGAAAATGGTGATAGAAGGACGATGGATATGAGCAATATTCCCGCAGATGATAAAAATCCTATCGCTGCAAATTTTTTGAAATTACCAAGAGGTTGATTCTTGAACATATACCTCACCGTTTCAGAAACAAGCAGCATCATTACTATACTCTCGACAAGAGACATGCCGGTAGGGAACTCTTCTGAAATAAATCCAAGACCGTAAGGACCGGCAGCAATTCCAGCAAGAATATATGCGAGAATTTCGGGGAAATTTAAAAAACGCATTACGAGCGAAAGGATGTATGCCAAAACAATCAGTGAACCCAGGTTAAACAATTGATTGGGAACATAACCATTCTTTATCCCGACAACTGCTGCTACAGTGAAGATGAGAAAACTGATGATATTAAGCATCAATCGGTCCTTCCCTGAATAGAGCTTCAACTGATTTTTGTAAGATAGAGAACGGTTGCAATTTGATTTAAGATCAGTACTATAATTAATAAAGGAAACACAAAAAACAATTCGGGCACATACATATGAATCTCAAGAGCTATGCCTGCTGCAAGTATACCCTGTCCGCTCAGTCCTATCCAGAGCAGAGTTGTATCTTTGTTATAACCCTGAAAACGAGATACCCACAAGTAAGCCATGAAATAATTCAATAAGGAACGAACCGCAAAAAGTCCGAATGCCCCGGCGAATAGTAAAGTGATATTTAGTCCATCATTTCGGATCATCGGCACCAGATATGCTCCCAGGCAAAACATGAACACTTTTTCGATATGCGCATTTGAAATGGTGAGGGTTTCAAGTGTACGCAGCCTTTTTACCCTGGCATTAATGATGAAAGCCCCGGTCAGTGTGCCCACAAACAACGGAGAAAGAGAAAACATATATACTGTTCCGCCGATGAGAGCTGTTCCGCCGATTACAATAATTGGAAGTGATTCTGTCGAACTGGCTCCCGATATCATCATTGTGATTATTATCCCGAAAGCAAGGCCAAACATTAGATTGAGTGCAAAATAAGTAATGCTTCCTGAAAATATATGATTGAACAGAGCCAGTTCCTTTGTTCTGAAAAGGAGGCTGAACACTATACCTAATGCAGTTATTCCTATTATATTTCTTAAGGGGACAAGATCATTAAGAAGAAAACGAAAAGCATCATATCCTTCACGAGATGAAATACCGCTTTTTTTATAAAGTGCGATGGAACAAAATGCCGCTATGAGAACAATGTTGATATGGTTTATATCAGGAAACTTGATTGAGACATAAACGATCCCGAGTACAGTTATTAGGAATAATAGTATCAGCGGTTCTATTATGTGAAAAATATATGATTTGCGTGAATATTTTTGAAGCTCCCGTATTTCTAGACTACATCCGTAGTAGAGTCCGATCCAGGAAAGGCAAAATAAAAAGATTGTTCCTAGGATATCTTCAAACATGCTCATGAAATTAACGGGAAATACTAAGGCCAGGATAATACCGAAAAAGAAAAATTGAAGTTTAAAAAAAGAAAAATCACTTAAAATAGTGGAAAATATCCTGATTCTACTGAGAGCACGCATCAGAAGAATAAAGAGGGCTACGCCAAGGAGCGCCGCAGGATAGTTCATAAAGTATCTCCGGTTTATTACCAACCGTTACAGTGAGCAGTAAAAAAGACCCTATTCAGAACGGCAGATCATCATCTGCCTGAGATGTATCATCCCCCGACGGGGATTCCGGAAGAGAATCTGAACCGGAAAGCGGTGTATCCTGAGACTCATGCTC
>JBHPFF010000010.1:0-40915 GCA_042572165.1 Candidatus Latescibacterota bacterium
ACTACTCCGACTGGATTGAGATTTACAATCCCGGGGATTCACCTGTTGATCTGACAGGATATGGGCTGTCGGATAGATCCGACAATCCATTCAAGTGGGTTTTTCCGAGCTTCTCACTTGGCTCTGGTGAGTATATAATATTGTTCACCTCCGGAAAAGACAGAACGAAAATAATTAACTCCTGGGAGACGATTATGTGGGAGGGCGATGACTGGCAGTATTTTGTCGGAACCGAGGAACCTCCCTCAAACTGGAAGGATATCGGTTTCAACGGCGGTTGGCAGACTGGTACCAGCGGTTTCGGATACGGAGATGGAAATGAAGCCACCACTATTCCCAGTACTGCATCACTATATATCCGTAAAACTTTTACGGTAGATAACCTCACTGATATTGTCAGGTGTTACCTCCACATGGATTATGACGATGCGTTTGTCGCTTACATCAACGGGACAGAGGTGGCGCGATCTAACATAGGTGAAGTGGGCACACCCCCGCCATTTGACCAGTATGCCGATGGAAGCAGGGAAGGTGAAATGCACCAAGGCGGAGATCCCGAAGAATTCGAGATAGTCGATATCCAATCTATTCTAATTCAAGGCGAAAATGTGCTCGCTGTTCAGGTGCATAATCTTACTATATTATCATCAGACCTGGCTGCAATACCGTTTTTGACGTTCGGTGCGACCACTCCAATTTCAAATCCACGAGGAACACCAGATTTTATCAATTATTTAGCAACTATTTTACATTCGAATTTTAAGATCAGTTCGTCCGGTGAAACACTTCTTTTGACCGATAAATCCGGCAATTTGTGTGATCTTATTGATACGGAGTACATACCGATTGACCTGTCGAGAGGCAGAACCACTGATGGTGGTGCCGAATGGGGATTTTTCAGCCAGCCGACGCCTGGGGAATCAAATTCTTCACAGTCATTAATGGATTTTGCCAGTCCCGTACAGATGTCTCTGCCGGGCGGATTTTATGATAATATTTTAACCGTCGAACTATCAGCAGCTTCCGAAGATGCAGTAATTCGTTACACCCTTGACGGCAGCGAGCCAACGGAAGAATCGAATAAATATACCGATGCAATTACCTTATATATCACAAGGGTTGTTAGAGCACGATCTTTTAAAAGTGGTTGTTTGCCGGGTAAAATAAACACAAATACATATTTTATTAATCGTGAGTTTACTTTACCGGTTATTTCATTATCTACCGACCCCGATAATTTATTTGATGATGATATTGGAATATACGAAAACTTGTTACGTGTTCACTTAAGATGGGAACAACCTATACATGTGGAGTTTTATGAACAGGATGGTAGTTTAGGTTTTAGCATTGATGGAGCAATCAAACTTTTTGGTAAATCAGCAATAGTCATGCCACAAAAATCATTAACTATTTTCGCACGTGAGAAATATGGTTTCAGTGAAATAAATTATCAGATTTTTCCGGATTTGCCGATTTCAAAATTTAAATCTATTATTCTTAGAAATGGGGGTCATGAGTTTAGTAAAACCCATTTTCGAGATAGCGTGGTACAGAGCCTGTTTACAGATATGGATGTTGACATTCAGGCTTATCGTCCCTGTGCAACGTATATTAACGGAAAATATTGGGGTATCTATAATATTCGTGAAAAGTTGAACGAAGACTATGTAGCATCTCATCATGGTGTCGATCCCAATAATATTGATATGATTCAGCCCTATTGGAGAGTGGCAAGTGAAGATCACCAGACTGATGAAAGAGGTACAATTCTTGTTGAAGGTGACAAGGTACATTACTATGCCATGTGGGATTATCTGGAAAATCATGATTTAAAGATTGATGCTCACTATGAATATATAAAGACGCAAATAGATGTAAAAAGCTATATTGATTATTTAATAGCAGAAATGTATTGTGACAACAAGGATTGGCTGGCGAATAATATGAAACAGTGGCGACCACGTACTCCGGATGGGAAATGGCGATACATGCCATATGACCTCGATTTTGCATTGGGGGGAGAGCATGCACTTGGTTTTGATAGAGGGTATGGCGATAATATACTTAAATTTGTAACTGACTTTCCGCGAGCTTCTCCTTACCAGGATTGGACAAATTTTATTATTCGCAAGATGCTGGATAATGAAAGTTTTAAAAATGATTTTATCAATAGATTTGCTGATTGCATGAATTCAAATTTTAGTGCTGATGTAGTGTTGCAAAAAATCTCAAAATTTGAAAAAGAATATGAACAAGAAATGCCCTATCATATTGCAAGATGGAAGGATGAAAATCTGCCTTCATGGGCAAACCCCCGGCTAACATCAATGGCACAATGGTACAATAATGTAAAAGTAATGGAAGATTTTACAAAAATTAGGGCTGATAGAGTTCGTACCCACATTATACAAAAATTTAATTTAAGTGGCACAGCAAGGGTTGATCTTAATGTATCCCAAGCTGATAGGGGCAAAATTAAAATTAATACACTGACAGTGAACGAATATCCCTGGAACGGCACTTATTTCATGGATGTCCCTGTCCAAGTGACGGCACTGCCCAATCCGGGGTATGAATTTACAGGTTGGACAGGCGCAACTACCGGGGATTCCATAACAAGTACTGTTTATTTAACTAGTGATCTGTCGGTGACCGCTAATTTCGAGAAGTTTACCGGAGCATCAAGCACCATAGTAATCAATGAGATCAATTACAATTCTTCGGCTAACTTTAACCCGGAAGACTGGGTGGAACTTTATAATCCACAAGAAAATCCGGTTGATTTGTCCGGCTGGGTTTTCAAAGATGATGCTAATGAATTTGTATTTCCATCGAATACGGTTATTACTCCTGATGACTACTTAGTGCTTTGCAGGGATTCACTGGCGTTTCACGAACTATTTCCGGAAGTATATAATTATATCGGTGACCTTGATTTTGGTTTAAGCGGTGGAAGCGAGTTGATAAAGATTTTCAATGCTCAGGGTGCGCTGGTTGATTCACTAACCTATGATGATAATCCCCCGTGGCCTCAAGGAGCTGACGGGAATGGTTATACACTATCGTTATTGGGCCCAAGCCTTAATAACGCTCTTGGAGTTAACTGGGTTACCACTGTCAAACATGGCACTCCGGGTTATTACAATTTAGAAGTTCAAAACTCATCTGTTGTGATTAACGAGATAAACTATAATTCTTCGACTGATTTCGATCCGGAAGACTGGGTGGAACTTTATAATCCACAAGAAAATTCAGTCGATTTGTCAGGATGGGTTTTCAAAGATGAAAATGATGCTAATGAATTTGTGTTTCCCGCAAATATAGTCATAGGTCCTGATGACTATTTAGTACTTTGCAGAATTAAATCCGCGTTTTATGAATTGTTTCCGGAAACAGATAATTATATCGGTGACCTCGGTTTCGGTTTTAGTGGTACAGGTGAATTTATAAGGCTTTTCAACGCTCAGGAGGAGATTGTAGATTCGCTTACTTATGACGTTAACCTGCCCTGGCCTGAAGAGCCTGATGGAGAAGGTTATACTCTTTCATTACGTCATCCAGGTCTTGACAACTCCCACCCGGATAACTGGGTTACCTCCGTTATGCATGGTACTCCGGGAGAGATCAATTATATACTAACAGGTGTTGATGAAACGGTACAATCAAACTTTCCCGCTGTTTTTTCTCTAAGACAGAACTATCCTAATCCGTTTAATCCGGTTACAACTATTGAGTTTTCACTACCCGAATCAGGATATGTAACTCTCGTTATCTATAACATGATGGGACAGAAAGTTCGTGAGCTTGTGGCTGAAAACATGCAAGCAGGAGCACATTCTGTCATTTGGGACGGGAAAGATGATAACGGGTATGATATTTCTTCAGGTGTTTATATATCAAGGTTAAAGAGTAAGGAGAATGGTGCAACCGTAAGGATGCTTTTGATGAAATAACGAGAGAAACCTCTTATACTCCTGGAGGAGTTCATGAAAGAGATATTACAGGTTCTGGAGCCGTGGATCATATCAGAGGTCATTTTCATCGGATCCATTACAGCAGGTTTTATACTACATTATCTTCTTTTCAAGCCGATTGAAAAGATAGCGGTAAGGACAAAGACACCGCTCGATAATTTTTTTATAAAGCATTGCAAGAGACCATCCCGATGGATCATTATTCTCATCATTGTGAATCTTGTCCTGCCGTTACTCGCAATATCTCCTGCGTTCCGTGGATTTATTGAGCGGATTTTGAGTGTGTTACTGATATTCTCAGTTTCATGGCTGCTTGTTAAACTGACCTTTGTTGTCGAAGAACACATACTCAGCCAGTATAAAATTGATGTGCAGGACAATCTTGAGGCCAGAAGGATTTACACGCAGACACGCTTTCTTAAAAAAGTGATAATCACGATTATCGGGATTGTTACACTGGGGATAGTGCTGATGACATTTGAAGCGGTTCGCCAGCTCGGCACCGGTATTTTAGCATCGGCTGGTATTGTGGGAATTGTCGTTGGTCTTGCAGCACAGAGGTCGATAGGTACATTATTAGCCGGGATTCAAATTGCTTTTACACAGCCCATACGTATTGATGATGTTGTGATCGTTGAGAATGAATGGGGGAAAATAGAGGATGTCACCCTGACTTATGTCGTGGTTCGAATCTGGGATTTGAGGCGATTAATCCTGCCGATAACCTATTTTCTCGAAAAACCGTTTCAAAACTGGACACGGACAACATCCGATATTCTGGGCACCGTGTATCTGTATGCAGACTATACCGTTCCGGTAGAGGTAGTAAGGGTTGAACTCAACCGTATCCTGGACAGTTCGCCGCTCTGGGACAGAAAAGTCTCCGGGCTCCAGGTAACCAATGCAACGGATCGCACGATGGAACTGCGCGCTCTTATGAGCGCATCGGATGCCTCGAAAGCCTGGGATTTACGGTGTGAGGTGCGTGAAAAGCTCATTGAATTTATCCGGAAAAATTATCCTGGAAGCCTGCCAAAGGTCAGGGCGGAGGTGTTACATGAGACGGGGAACGAACCGGAGGGTGAAATTTTACCCGGAAACTGACATGACAGTGATTGTATGAATTTTTAAATCAGGACATTTCGCCAAACGGGTTGTATCGTTCTCGTAGGGGCAAGGATTGCCCCTGCAATAGAATTGATCAATTTAGGTTGTAGTTTAAAATAATTTGCATTGTTTTAATGAGCGATAACCCGGCTATTTTCTCCTATTGCCCGGACGAGTAAGTATCCCTGCCGGAATTCTGGATAAAACAATCCACTCGAAGACTGCCGCGAGCACGATCCCAATTCCGAACATCAGGTAATCAAGCAAGTCGAATGTTCGACCAAAGATCGGAATACCGAAATACGGCATCGTTTCCGTAATGGCGCCGATAGCGAATACAAAGACGCCTCTGGCAACACCACTACGTAGGATCGATTGATTGGCGACACCCAGAACCAAGTACATGGCAAATGGGAGTAGGATATCGATCATATAACCATTGATAAAAGGCGGAAAAGGACCGCGATACCCTGGGCCTGTGAGAAAGTGAAGAAGGCCAACAACCACGGCGATAAAAACAACTATAATCTTACGGATGACAAGAGATTGATTCATTCTTCAATTCTATGCTTGTTTGTCCAGCTGCCTAACGTATGGTTTATATGGTTTCCGTGTAAGAACATTCGTCTGGCAAAAGTGCCGTATAAGCTCCAATCGAAATTACTAATAATAATTGAATAAGGAAAGCGTTGATCTCTTTTTAGGCCATCACATCTGGATGGCGAACGTTGTAAAAGTAAATGAACTTATTACCTCATTGACAATAGGTCTTTTCTGTGCGGTGATTATTTGCCAATCGGTTCATCATCACCGTCATCGAAAATGTACAGCTCGTCGAGGGATGATTTCAAGGCTCTTGCAATCCGATACGCCAGCCGGAGTGAAGGATTGTATTTCCCCTGCTCGATGAACGAGATGGTCTCCCTTCGGACGCCTATCAATTCGGCGAGCTGTGCTTGGGTGAGATCGTGACGGGCGCGGAATTCCTTGATGCGCGTTCTCATTCTGTCTTCCCCCGTCTCAGGAGATATTGTCGAATAATAATGAAAAAGATGCCATTGAAAAACATCATAGCCATCAATAATCTGTGTGTGCTCAAAAGCAAGGGGAAGAAATAATTGATAATACCAAGGGTGCATATAAAGTAACAGGAGGCAATGAATGAATAATATCCACTCAAAGTGTCAAGCCGTTTCACCATTTCATCAAGGATGATAGTGCCACCTTTGGTGTAAATGAAAAGAATAACCGACACAACCCCGATACTAATCATTGTTGTAGGAATGACTTGAGGGGCATTATAGAATTTGATCATTACAATACCTGATAACAGACAGATAATTCCGATTACAAGGAAAATAATCATTCTTTTTCGCATTGTATCTGCTCCTTTCATGAGATGATACAGTGTAGGCGTTAGAAATAACAAACATAATGTTATTTATGTATAACATAATGCGTGTTTTGTCACATGTCAAGAGATTTTTTTAATAAATTGAAAATTCGGTGCAGATTGAAGGATAGATGCGATGTAAATAAGGATTCTTGCGTGTCGGTTCATTTTGTGCATTTTCTCGTCTGAGTTGTCAAAGAATATGTGCCGCCTAACGGTTTGCGGTTCACCTATCACTACTATCTATTAAATAATCGCCAGAGCTAATGCAGTCAGGTGGAACCGCTGGTTAGGTAGCGTAGTTCTTATTAGTTATTCAATATACTACATAGATAAAGTGTCCAAATTGTATTGCAGAAGTACAATATGGGTAAGGATAGGTCTATTTACATTTAATGGTATTTCAATATTTTCCTACTTTTACTCCGATATTTATATGAAATCCGCTGAAATCGCTGCTTTTAACATTTGTTTTTGAAATAAGATCGTCATCCTTATCAAGCCCCGTAACAATACGGTAACTCAAACCTACCAGAAGACGTACAGTCTCATTCATATTCACTTCCGCATTGACACCCGGCTCAATAATATAAAATCCAGGCCCGGTTATGTTTCCAAAATTATCCATCGTACTTGATTTCTTGTTCTCGTAATCTTTAGTTGTGCCTGTTCCAAGAAAAAGCTGACCGCTGCAATGAATCAATTCTCCCGGCTTATAAGTATATTGAGTAATAACGCCCAAGTAGCCGTGATTAACCTCTGGATGAGTTATATTTGCACCAACCGCGAGTCCAACAAGATAAGCATGATTAATAAGTGCTCCTCCAACAAAACCGATAGATGTTCCGATGTCACCTTTGATATCAGTCGATTTTGTTTCTATTCCCCACACAAAACCAATATCGGTTTCCGGCCCGAATAGTGTTTTAGTTTCTTGTGAGTGTGCGGGGACAGCTATAGCTAATAGAAACATAACGATGAACAATTTCCTCATTTCAACTCCTTTTATAGTTACCTGATTATTTGTTTCTTCTTATATACTTACATTGATTTACGGTAGAGGACTTGCATAAAAACATTTATGGCCGTTCCTCTAGTCGCCTAACTAACTATTAATTAACTTAAAAATCATTAAATTATCATTAAATTTAAGATTTATAATAACTAGATTATATCAATACTATACATTTAAACAAAAATAGTCAATAATACTTTCAAAAAAAGTATAAAATACATATTTGCGAAGAAGTCTGTGTTTATGTATTATAATCTTTGTGGATAATTATTGGTATTGTTTTGATTAATATACTTTTTCAGGGAGAATTCAATGGCGCATAATAAAAATCCGAATCGCCGCAAGGCTCTCAAATCTGGTCTGGCAGCGTTTGCCATTTCCACGCTGAAAACCAATCCCCTGCTTGCTCAAAAGAAAGCTCCCGGTGAAACGAGAGTCATATTCCTTGTCGGTGATTACTTTCATAATCCCATCACCCAGGAAAAGAACTGGCGCAGCGTTTTACGGCCCACCGGGTGGAAGCTTCTTTTTGCCCGGGCAACACAGTTTGTGACACCTGAGGTTCTTTCGGAAACCGATCTTTTTGTTGTCGCACGGTATGCCAAAGCCAACTCCATCGGCTGGTCGCCCGACAAACTAACAGACGAACTTCTTGACGAGGTTCCGTTTCTGACCGATGAACGTGAGCGGACAATAATCGAAAATGTTCACCGCGGGATGGGTTTGCTTGCCATGCACTGCACTGTTTGGAACGGTGAACGGAAAGATTTCATGAGATTACTCGGTGTTCAGGAACCTCATATGCACACTAAAATCCAGCCGGCATTGCTGCACCAACTTAACCCGAACCACCCTATAACGAAAGGAATCGAACCGGATAATCTCGGCGAGGACGAGATTTTCAGCGCCGACCTGATACCCGGAGAAACCGGACACCTGTTCAATCTCAAGGGGGAAGAACAGCCGATAGATACCACCGGAGGCTGGTGCCGTGAACCGGGAAAGGGACGTGTTGTCGCGCTTCTTCCGGGACATACGCCATCCCCGTTTCACAGCAAATCCTTCAAGGAGATTATGTGGCGCTCCGCATACTGGGCGATGAAAAAAGATATTGCTCCGCATGAGTTTACCGATGGAAGACCGGCAGAGAATGCAAAGTGATTTTTTATTTTACAATTTCTGATAAGCATTTTTATGTTAAAACAAAGGGAGTATTAAATGTCGTTTATGAATAAGTTCACAAGACGGGGAGCGGTAAAGACCGGGCTTGCATCTGTGGTAACTGCCGCGGTTATCACCCCAAAAAAATCGGACGCAGCAGTCAGGCCTAAATCACGGGGTGAGACCAAGGTAGTCTATCTCGGCGGCGACCAGCTCCATAACGGTATGGGACAGAGACAGGGGATTCGCAGCGTTTTAAGTCCGGCCGGCTGGAGGGTTTTGTTTACGTCGGATGCGCGGTATGTGACCCCGGAATTCATCAGTGATGCCGACCTTTTGATTATCACTCGCTGGGGTGGAGCTATTGAGGGATGGAGTCCCGAGCCAATCCAAGAGGAAGCTGCGTCCCCGGATGGGTATATGAGCGATGAACTCGAGGATGCTATTGTGGACAATGTCATAAACCGCGGCATGGGATTCATGGCGCTTCACTGCACCTGCTGGACACCTGACAGGCAGAAATTTAACGATATGATGGGGATTGAAGGGATCATGCACGGCCCTGTTCAGACCGTCTTTTTATATAATTTCAATCAGAATCATCCTGTTACAAAGGGAATTAAAGAATTCCATATCAACCTCGATGAGAATTTTGGTGTCAAACTGACAAATCCCGGAGCAGTGAAACTTTTTAACAGCTTTGGCATGAACGACAAACGTCAGGACATCGCCGGATGGTGTTTGGAAAACGGAAAAGGACGCGTGGTCGGTCTTGTTGCCGGTCATACTCCCGATGCCTGGAGAAACCAGTCTTACCGGGAGTTATACTGGCGCGGCGCTCACTGGGCGATGAAACGGGATATTCCGCCATTTCCGGGATAGTGTTCAGAATATGTTATGGGTTATTAAAATATTAAACAATAAATGTCCATTTTAATGTACACTCTATTACAGAATACGGTGATATATGTCGAATAAATAGGAGGATAACATGGCTTTATTTACCCGACAGCGAAGGAGAAGATTCATAAATACCGGTATTGCTTCCCTTGCGGCAGCTGTTGCAGGGACACCTGAAGCGGAATCCGCACCCAGACCAAAAGCTCCGGGGGAAACCAGGATTGTTGCCATGATGGCTCATGACAACTTGCACAACGGTGTTTCGCAGGAGGTGAGCATTCGGAATGTGTTTAAGTCAAAAAACGACTGGCGGATCATATTTGTACGTGGTAGTAAATTTTTTACACCCGATCTCATCAGCGATGCCGACCTGCTCATCACTGCCCGCACCGGAATTGCCGATCCCATTGACCTTTATCCGGATGCTGTGTCGGATACAGCCGAACCGGGGGCGCGCCTGTGGACCGATGAGAATGTGAAAGCGATCATAGACAATGTCAAGAACCGCGGTATGGGTTTTCTGGCTCTCCATAATACCATCTATTCCAGAAGCAGAGAGATAGTTGATTTGCTGGGCGTTAAAGAGATAATGCACAATGAGGTTCAGCCAATCTGGGTTCGCGACCTGAATCAGAACCATCCGATCACTAAAGGAATAGGCAAGTTTTTTATCAATCTTGACGAGCAGTTTGCGGTTGTAATTAAATCGAAATATACCGAGACACTGTTTGAAACCACGGCTATTCATGATAAGCGAAGGGCAATCGGCGGCTGGTGTCTGGAAAGCGGAAAGGGACGTATCGTCGGACTTCTGCCGGGACACACCGCTTGGCCATATCAGGTCAGGGAATACTGTGACATACTGTGGCGTTCCGCTCACTGGGCGATGCGGTGGGATATTCCGCCCTACGAGGGATAAAGCGGTTCTTTTAACTGTATTTTATGAATACCATGGCACCGCACTTAACGGATTAACTTTATTGGAGAAATGACATGCGAAGCTGTTTTATGAAAATTGCGGGAATGACTGCCGTTATTATTGTTGTAACATGGATGAATGCGTTTGCCCAAGATAAAACCCCAGTCCGTATCGAATTCGATGAGAATTCCGGGAGGGTGGATCTGATAACGGGTAGAGAACTGTCGGATTACACTCAGGCAAAAAGGGGCAGTATCCGGTTTTTTCTGGGGAGGCTGGACAAACCCGATGATTTTGTAGATTTTTTTCACGATGGTGTGAGACAGGCAAGAATTTCAAGTTTAAAGTCGCTGGAGAAAGTTCAGGGAAAGTTCGCCATCTGGAGGCTCAGATACAAGTCAGGCAGTAAAAATACACCGCGTATCCATCACCTGGCTGTTTCGTTTATCCCCCTCTCACCAAAAACCGGGGAAACGGAAAGAAGAGTATACGTTTTATTGAACGATTTGAAACTGATCGAATGGGGTAATGACGAGTAAACAAATATTTCGTGAAATAGAAAATACGAAACTAAGAAAAATAACATGAAAATTAAAGGAAAAATTAAAAAAAGAATAAAAATACAAAAGAAAATCTGTAGAAATACTGTAAGCCTTGAAAAGTCTTTAACTTTCCAATTATCACATTCTATAAGTTTATACAACTGAGATTACATGATCACCCGTTGACAGCATCAAACATGGCGACGATATGTTCGGGTGGCACATCTGCCAGGATGTTGTGAACCTGCTGGAAAACAAATCCACCGCCTTTTTTTCCGGTCTCAACCTGTCTTTTTACATGGTTTGTGATTGCTTCAGTGGTTTCATACGGAAGTATGTGACCGGTATCGCACCCGCCGCCCCAGAAAGTGAGGTCAGTGCCGAATTCTCTTTTCAGTTCACCCAGATCCATCCCCGCGCAGTTAATCTGAACAGGATTGATTGCATCGAGACCTGCCTCGATAAGGTCGGGGATCAATTCCCGAACACCTCCGCAGCAATGGAGGTTTACTTTTACATCAGCAAGTTCTTTCGCCCTGTTCCAGAGAATCGAATGGCGGGGTTTGAAAAATTCACGGTACATCTTCGGGGATATCTGAGGCCCTGTCTGCATTCCCAGGTCATCTCCGAAAACTATGATATCGATATATTCCCCGACAGCCCCGAGAAAATTTTCAAGGCTGGCAAGATGAATCTCGACAATTTTATCCAGAAACGCATGGGCTTTTTCCGGCTCGCCGGCAAGAAGTAAGAAGAAATTATCGTTCCGGTACATGAACTGTCCGAATTCCAGAAGATTACCGCCAAAAAGCCCGAGTATAGCCCTGTTTGTCGTATCACGCAACCGTTTAGCACCTTCAACGAATATTTTACGCCCCTCCGAGCCTTCTACCTGAGGACCGGGAGGAGAAGCTATGGCAGCCCACATGCATTCCGACCATACCTCCGGCATCGAATCCATGTCTGGCTTCCCTTCAGCGAAAGGCCAGCAGGTCTGTTCGAAATACAATGCACCATCAGGCATCTGGGCGATGATTCTCCCAGTTTTCGCAGACCGTATAATCCACCTGCCGCTGTCGCGTTCGGGCGATACCCATACCGGCATCTGGCAGGGGGTGCCGTCCGGCAGTGTCCAGTCAATCCAGTATTTATCCTCGAGCGCAAACCCGCGCCCGAGCTCAATGGTATCTACGCCGAATCGATCAAGCACGTCCTCATCCACTATTGCCAGCTGCTGGACAGGATCATACACCCTGATGGGTTTTTCTTCCAATCCTAGGTAACGGCGCAGTTTCGCATAGGCGATGGCACTGATCCCCGACGACCGGTGCCCGGAAAAATCCACGGGGACACGGTCGGGTTCGCGGTGATTGAGGGCTGTCAGAACTCTTTCTCGTGGTGTCATCGGTCAGTCCTTTTTTATAAAAACAATTTATTTTATAAACATACACAATCCCTATGTCAATAAAAAAAGATTTTAAATTTTTTATAAGAATTCAATATTTGTTTGAGTCATAAATCAGAGATTTTTAACGAAGGATTGTCACTCTGAGCTGAACGAAGAGTCTCTCCGGGGCTGGGGATGAGATCCTTTACTTCGTGATCCTTCACTTTGTTCAGGATGACAGTATTGGGTAACTGATTGTTCGGGATAAAAGCAGAAATCAGGAGAACCGCAGGGGATTCCCATACATAGAACCTGGAATCTTGAACTTGGAACCTGAAACTTGGAACTTGGAATTTATTCTTCACGGCTGATATCGGTACTTTTTGAATGCGACCTTGAATTAATTAATACTCTGAAATACTCTATCGTTTTCTCCAGCCCCTCATCGAGGGGTGTTGTCGGCTTCCAGTCGAGTTTCTTTTTTGCGAGGGTTATATCCGGCTGTCTTTGTGATGGGTCGTTTTTGGGAAGAGGCATATAGGTGATCTTTGATTTAGAGCCGGTCATGGCGATAATCTTTTCAGCGAGTTCCAGTATGGAATTCTCATACTGGTTCCCCAGATTGACAGGACCTATGAAATCATCAGATCCGGTCATCATTTTCAACATCCCTTCGATGAGATCGTCAACATAACAGAAAGACCGTGTCTGGCTGCCATCGCCGTATACCGTGAGATTCTCGCCCTTGAGCGCCTGAACTATGAAATTGGATACAACACGACCGTCATCATCACGCATCCGCGGACCGTAGGTATTGAAAATTCGAATAACACGGATGTTTACCCTGTTCTGGATATAGTAATCAAAAAACAGTGTTTCTGCACAGCGTTTGCCTTCGTCGTAACACGACCGGGGGCCGATAGGGTTTACTCTACCCCAGTATGTCTCTTTCTGGGGATGTTCCTCAGGATCGCCGTAAACTTCGCTGGTGGATGCCTGGAGGATCTTCGCCTTGATCCGCTTGGCCATACCCAGCATATTTATGGCTCCGAGCACATTCACCTTGGTAGTCTGTATGGGATCTTTCTGATAGTATACGGGGGAAGCGGGACAGGCAAGGTTGTATATCTCATCCACCTCGATATAGATGGGGAATGTTACGTCGTGACGGATCAGCTCGAAATTGGGTTCCCTGATCAAATGATAAATATTTTGTTTGCTTCCAGTGAAAAAGTTATCGAGGCAGATGACATCATAGCCGTATGAAACAAGTCTGTCACAGAGATGGGATCCGAGAAATCCGGCGCCGCCTGTTACGAGTACCCGTTTTTGCCGCATTTTTTCCCCGTTCAGTGTTGTTTTAATAAAAATATTTTCACTGATATGGTTATGTCTGAAAAAAGAAAAAGTATAGTCTGCTGTCAATGTTTATTTAAAACACTGATAAAATAGCAAGAATACAATTGGTTGTACAGAAATTTTATTCACTGGATTAAAATTAATTAAAAAAACCGGAAATTTGGTGAACTGGAGTGTAATGAATAAACTCTTTTTTAGTTGCTTTTAAACCTTTTATCATGTACCATTACAGGTGAAATAAATTTGATTTGAGATACAAAACATATAGTCAAACAGGCATATTTAAGTATGAATATCGGACAGTTTGATCTGAACGGTGATAAAGATATTGTTTCCAGACGCAGACGATCGGAAACTGATCAGGGAAGTGGTTCCGGAACCTTTTATCATGATCTGCCGAGGTTGATTCTTCTTTTAGTTATGCTTTTAGCAGCGATTTTCGGGAGAATGTACTTCAAGAATGCTAATCAACCGATCAAGATTGTCGGTAGGTCGTTAAAGAAGTCGGTGAATCACTCGTTCCATGCAAGCCTTGAGGGCACTACCAGGCTCAGAAATGCCATTCTCGGCAATTACAGGAACCGTCAGCAATACACTCCGGATAGGGGTCTTTCAAAATCCCCTGAAAAAAACCTCAAATCCCAAAACCGGTATCCTATTTCCAGCGCCCCATTTGATGCTCTTAGTGCAATCGAATCCCTGCATTATGCTCAAAATATCTTTGAGCATAACAAGGAGGATATGTATGGTCACGGGACAAGGCATTTTTCAGGATTATTGCATATTCCCGGTAGTGGTGATTCTCTCGGACATATGTTTGAATACTGGATTAACATGAGAACATTACTTCCTGTCAAACTGACTATTTCACGGGTGGAACGTAATGTTGACGTTAATAAGTACGGCGAGCCTATCTCAAGAACAACCTTCCTGAATATCCGCTATCATAACTGGCGTTGATCGGTAGTGTGCAGAGAGGCACGAAGGCTGATTCTGTTTCACGCCCGACAGTTAAAGATTTATTATTCGTGTGGTTATTAGTTCACCTTCACGTTGTGCGCTGAGTGTAAAATTGAAAAGGTCGCGTTGAAGGCAAATAACGGGATCTTCCCCGGGCAGGTAGGATTTGTCACCCCGGAGAAATTTTTGAGCGGATTCATGGGAAAGTATTTTGTTGACCGCTTCGATGTGGTTGTAGTTTTTCCCGTTGAGCATACTTTCAATGTAATCGCCGCAAAACTCGTCCTCCGGAGCTTTTTCACGTAAGCGAATACCCATTGCAACGATACTTACCACTTCGGGTTTGCGGTTCAGGATATACCGGGCTGTAGCACGGGCATTTACAAAAGATGCCAGGAGAACCTCGTGAGAATTGTCAAGTGCAGCAGCCGCTCCTGTTACCCCTGATGTTGTTCTGTGGATAATATCACGTCCGTTAAAATATTTGCTGCCCTTCTTCATGATAAGCGAGGGAGAATTGGTCAGGTTAAAACCCTCAATAGGGAGTTCGTTACATTCTCCGACAAGAATCGTGTTTCCGCCAAACGCCAGGCATTTCTCAATATCCGGTTCCAGGATAATCCTGCGAGCCCCATAATAGTACATGAGTGGTTCGCAGGTGAACGCTCGAAACACATCGATCATGACACTGATACCCCGGGCTTGTAATGAACCTTCATATAGAGAAAACCTTTGGACTTTCATTATTCTTCCTTCAATAAGATTCATTAAGAACGTGAAGTGATAATATACAAAATAACTTTTGTTATGCAGTCTCTTTATATGTAATATAACAGCAGAAAGATGAAAATGATAATCAAGAAATTAAAAAGACATATTCGCCCGTAATGAAAAGTAATACAGCATTATATAAGTTATCCCTTTAACTCAGCAAAATAAAATGTTTTTTTTCTAACTCATCCCCTAACCCCTTCTCTAATATTAGAAAAGGGGAATTGTGGGAGTGGTCATCCCCCTCTGTAATTTTAGAGAGGGGGACAGAGGGGGTGAGTTAAGATTATTTAAATATTTAAAGAATGTTAGTGGAATTATTATTCACGATTGTATCATTATTATATATACAAAAATTGTATCATTTTCATGTGTTGGTGTCATGGATGCAGAAACGATTGCTGTTGTTTGTCGCTTTTGAGTTCAACAAATACATTGACAAACATGTTAAATTTATTATATTATACAGGATAAGAGCGCATGTTAAATTTGTATAATGGGGAGTATACCCATGAATGAGAAAAACGATAAAAATGAAGATGATGCTTTTGATTTGGAAAAACTGATTGGTGACTTTTCCAGTGAAATTGAAGAGGGCCAGGAGGAAAAATCCGAATCAGGCGAAAATGAAGAAACAGATGACATTTCCCAACTCCTCGCAAATAAAGATGACAAATCGGAAATTGAAGAGGACGAAAGCAGCGGGGAAACAAAAGATGACAGTGAATATGAAAAACTTATCACTCAAATTGAAGATGAGGCTGATTCCGCTGTAGTTGAGAGTTTCAACGAGACCTCATCGGAAGAATCAAAAGATGAAGATGTTGTAACTACTGGTGATTCAGAAGAAATTATTGAGGGTATTGTGATTGATTTGGATGCAAGTGTTGGTGATGAAGGTGGCGATTATGCTTCTGTCCTCGGTCAAATTGAGGGAAGCAGGGAATCCGATACATCACAAGAGGAGCCAGATTCAGAATCCAGTGAGGAGATTGTTGGCGAAACGGAGATCGTGGATATGTCAGATATATCAGAGGAAAGTATGCCAGAGGATATTCAAGCTGTTTCTGATACAGATGTGACCGGCAGTTTTGAATCCATAGACGAAAGCCCGACTGGCGAAGTTCAGGAACTTCCGGATGAAGATTTAGTAAAATTTAATGAGGAAGATTTTTCTCTTGAAGACTTAGAATCAGAACCTGATACCTCTGAGGAACATGCACTATCTGAATCTGAGGAACCTGAAGGTGGAGATCTGCTCGTTGTTGAGGAAGAAATGGAAGATGACTTTGCAACAGTCGGTGTGTCCGGTGAAAGTGGGAATGAGGAGCAGGAGAAAGAGGATGATTTTCTCGGACTTTCCGGAGTTACTACAGGTTCTGCCAGCGACCAGGGGGGAGCACCGACTGAGATTCTGTTGGAAGGTGTGGAAATGGATTTTGATGAGCAGGTTTCCCAGGTCACTCTTGCCGAAATTCTTCTCGCGCAGAGCAAACAAAATGAGGCATTGGAGATTTTCACCTATATCTCAGAACATAAAGGCACAACACCCTGGGTCACCAAACGCCTCGCTGAATTGGCTGCCAGAACCAGCGGGGAAGCATAATGGATTGAAAAAAATAGCGGCGCTAACCCAGGTGATTATGGAAGTATGCTTCTTTTAATAGCTGAACGGGGTAAAAATAAATATTAGAACTTACCGGGTGATAAGAATAACTAATAGATTTCTCTTTATCGTTTTACTCGCAGAAAGATACTTCATAAAGACCCTCGCATGTTCCTTCACGTACCTGAGAATGCCTGAGTGAGTTTTTTCTTACGGTCGATAGTATCAGGTCGGTCGTGAATACCGGAAATTCTTGACATAAACTATGGTAATTGATTATTATAAACCTGGTTATTTTCAGAAATTATCTTGTGCATATTATAAAAGCAACCACCCGGAGGATAAGTGTTTGAAGGTATAATTGGACAGGAAAATGCCAAGAAGGTACTTGGTTCGATGACCGCATCATCTGCCATACCTCATGCCCTGCTTTTCACCGGACCTTATGGTGTGGGAAAGAGTGAGACGGCTTTTGAATTAGCACGTATCCTTTTGTGTGAAAACGGCCTTGATTCCGGGTGTATGACATGCAGTTCATGCAGGAGAGCCTCCAAGCTTGAACACCCTGACCTTCATGTACTTTTTCCATATAAAGCACAGCCCAAAAAAGCTGATGATTACGGGAAATGGGTAGATGGGCTTGTTGAACATAAAAAACTTCTTGCCAATGAACCTTATGCTCCGGTTATTTATGAAAAAAGACGCCAGATTGTTGTAAGCCTGGTCAGTGAAGTTCATCAAAGACTTTTTGAAACCTCCCTTGAGGGGGGCAGAAGGGTTTGCGTGATACTTTCAGCGGATAAACTCAATGATAAAACCGCCAATTCGCTATTGAAAATCCTTGAAGAGCCGCCCGGAGGTGTATATTTTATATTAACTACTGAACGCCTTAATTCGGTTCTTCCCACAATCGTATCCCGCGCCTCCATTGTCAGGTTTCGGCGTTTACAGGTTCAGGAGATAGCGGATTATCTCGGGGAAAAGGGAGTGGACGAACAGGGGAAGCGGTTGTGTGCCGCAGCAGCGGATGGCAGTTTAAAAACTGCAAAAGCACTTGCTTTTTCCGATAAAGCCGAAATCATGTCGCGTTCTTCCGATATTTATACATCGGTGGCTTTGGGTGATCCTGATGAGGTTATTACACACAGTTTTCCATATATGTGGTCAAGGGATTATAGTGAAGCGGAAGAACTTGTTAATGGATTTGCTCTGACCACACGGTCGGTGCTTGAGAAAATGATAGGGATGAATATCCGGGAAAATACCAACGCCGATATCGTTGAGTCACTATCACGATTAACGGATATTCAGGCACTTCACCGGTTATCGACCACGATCGAGGAAGGTCTTGGAATGCTCGGACGAAATGTTAACATTTCACTGGTACTCACAACACTTTTATATGAAATAAATGACACTTATAGAAAAAAACAATCCGGAAAACCACAAAACAATCGTCTATGAAATAGAATTCAAAGGCAGCAGGAAAGATTATTATTTGAATCCGGACAATCTTTCAGTAAAACCTTCGGAATATGTTATTGTCCAGGCGGATCGTGGTGAACACATCGGACGTATCAATCGTTTCGGCCCCATACATATATTCCCCCATGCAAAAGAACTGAAAAGTATTATCAGGCACGCTTCTTACACCGATAAGCAGATCATGATGGATAACAACCTCAAAGAGGAGGAGGCGTTCAAGGTATGTCAGAATAAGATTGAGGAACATGGATTGTTGATGAAGATGGTCGATGTTGAATACCAGTTTGACGGGAATAAAATATGTTTTTATTTTACCGCTGATAAGCGGATAGATTTTCGGGCGCTGGTGAAAGATCTCGCCACCGAGTACCGGACACGTATCGAACTCAGACAGATCGGTGTCAGGGATGAAGCGCGCCGACTCGGGGGTATTGGGGTTTGCGGAAGATCATTGTGCTGTAAAACGTTTATAAATCAGTTCGAACCCATCACAAGCCAGATGGCGCGCGATCAGAACCTAAGCCTGAGTCCGGCAAAGATAAGCGGTCTTTGCGGACGCCTGATGTGCTGTCTGGCATTCGAAGAGGATTTCTATAAAGTTCAGTCGGATGTCCTTCCCGCAGTGGGAGAAGTGCTGGAAAAAGACGGCAAACAGTTTGAAGTTTTGAAAGTTGATATTTTTAACGAAAATTTTATTATCAAGGATGAGGAAGGCAGCAGTATAACGGTTAACATTGATGAGTTCCCCAATTACAAGGTAGTGAAAACCGTTGAGGTTTCTGAATCCACAGCGGATTATGACGCATATGCCGATGACACCGAGGAATATAATAATAATCGCGAACAAACAGATATGGAATTTTAATGAAGAAGTTTTATATCACGACAGCAATAGATTACGTTAACAGCCTGCCCCATATCGGTACGGCGTATGAAAAAATTACCGCAGATTGCATCGCCAGGGCAAAAAGGCTTTTAGGTTATGATGTGCGTTTTTGCATGGGGACTGACGAGCATTCTGTCAATGTTAAGAAAAAAGCTATTGAAGAAGGTTTGCACCCCCTGGCATTTTGTGATAAGATGGTGCCAAGGTTCGAGGAGATATGGGGAAAACTCTCCATCTCCTATGACGATTTCATTCGAACAACCCAGGAACGGCACAAAGTCAGTGTCCGTGTATTGTTTGAAAGGATCAATGATGCCGGTGATATTTATACCTCTGATTATAAGGGGTGGTATTGCGAGGGATGTGAATTGTTTATTCAGGAAAAAGACCTTGTGGACGGCAGGTGTCCCAATCACAAGAAAGAACCTTCGTGGATCGAGGAACAGAACTACTTTTTCAGACTGTCAAATTATAGAGACCGCCTCCTTGATCATATTAAAGAAAATCCCGATTTTATACAGCCTGAAACCCGGCGGAACGAGATTGTCAAACTGATCGAGGGTGGTCTTGAAGATATCAGTGTCTCACGGTCGGGATTCGACTGGGGTATCCCTCTGCCGGTTGATCCGGACCATGTGGTGTATGTATGGTTTGATGCGCTTATAAATTACATTTCCTCGCTGGGCTTCGGTGGAGAGGAAAATGCAGACTTTGAGCACTACTGGCCTGCCGACCTTCAGATCATCGGTAAGGATATTACCCGCTTTCACTGCGTGATCTGGCCCGCCATGCTCATGAGCGCCGGGGTGGAGCCGCCGAAATCGGTTTTCGGGCACGGGTTCATTTACCACCGCGGTGAAAAGATGTCCAAGAGCCTCGGTAATGTGGTATCTCCCCTTGATATTGTTGACATGTACGGTGCTGATCCGCTCAGATATTTCCTTTTGAGGGAAGTTGTATACGGGCAGGACGGCGATTTCACCTATGATCGTTTCATCGATCGGTATAACAGCGATCTTGCAAACGACCTCGGCAATCTTGTCAGTCGTACGATTTCCATGATTTATAAGTATCTCGACGGTATGATTCCTGAACTGGCAGTTCCCGGGAACGATAATCTTGCAAACGAGTTTCCCGCTGTAGCACAGAAATGGAAAGAGGCTATCGAACGTTACAAACTCTCTATTGCCTGCGAAGCTGTATGGGAATATATACGTAAAGCTAACAGGCTTATCGAGGAAAGCGCTCCCTGGAAACTTGCAAAAGACCCGGGCAAAAGGGATGAACTTGTCAGTATTCTTTATGATCTTGCATCTGTGATCTCCGGTATTGCCCTTCTGCTATATCCCTATATACCGGCAAGTTCGGAAAAAATATGGAAAGTGTTCGGATGGTCTGAAAAAATTAGTAATGGAAAACTGAAAGATACAAGCAGTAGAATAAATGCACCTACCGGTGTAAATATTGAAAAAATTGAGGCGCTTTTCCCCAGAATTGAAAAAGTATCCGAAGAGGAGACAACCATGCCAGATACTCCGCAGCCATCGCCGTTATCACCTGAAACCGAAACTGGTACGGACACAGCCACCATTGATGATTTTGTCAAACTCGACATCAGGATCGGAACGGTCACAAAAGCTGAAAAAGTCGAAAACTCGAACAAGCTTCTGCGACTCAAAATAGATGACGGTATGGGCGGCAGGACGATTCTTGCCGGGCTTGCCAGGGATTTCACTCCCGAGGACATAACAGGGAAACAGGTGGCATTCCTTGCTAATCTCAAGCCGCGTAAAATGATGGGTGAACTTTCACAGGGAATGGTACTGTCGGCGGGTGATGAGGGAAAGCTGTCGCTTCTCACGACGAATGTTGAGGTTGCTCCCGGTTCGAAAGTGAGCTGACGTGCTTTGTGATACCCACGCACATCTCGATTTCGAGGATTTCGACAACGACAGAGACGAGGTTATAGAGAGAGCCTGTCAGACGGGAATCTCATTTATCATCAATCCCGGTTGCGATACGGCTACTTCCCGTAAAGCGATTGCACTATCCGAAACATACGATATAATCTACGCCGCTGTGGGTATTCATCCCAACAGCACTTCTGATGTTTCTCCCATAGCCAACCTTGAAATCGCCCGGATGGCGGATCATCCGCGTGTCGTGGCAATTGGTGAAATCGGGCTCGATTTTTACCGTGACCGCTCTCCCCGCGATACTCAGGTGCGGGCTTTTACCGGACAATTGGAACTGGCGCGGGAACTCGATCTTCCCGTTATCATTCATTTCCGGGAAACAGAAATGGATGGGATAAACATGGTCGGCTATGAAAAGTTTCAGGGACTTCGAGGAGTCTTCCATTGTTTTGGCGGCTCTCTCCAGTTTGCATGGCAGATTGTCAATATGGGTTTTTACATAGGTTTTGACGGTCCCCTGACCTTTAATGGCTCTGACAGGACAGACATTGCGAAAGCCATACCACTCGAGAAATGTCTCATCGAAACCGATGCGCCGTTTCTCACCCCGCAAAAATTCCGTGGCAGACGCAACGAGCCTGCCTATGTGCGGGAAATTGCCAAAAAGCTTGCGGAACTTAAACAAGTTGCTGTTGAAGATGTTATTGAAATCACAGGTAATAATGTGCGTGAACTGTTTGGTATCGGCGTTTAGATGAGAGTCATGCTTGAAAATCACAGACCAAAAAAACGGCTCGGACAGCATTTTCTGGTTAACGGGCGCATCGCAGACCGTATCGTTGATAGTGCGTCTATAGGATCAGAGGATATCGTGCTCGAAATCGGCCCCGGGAAAGGGATACTGACCGGGAGACTCCTCAACAAGTCACGGATGGTATTTGCTGTCGAAATCGACCCTGAACTGTCGGCGGTGCTCCGCAAGTATTTTGGGAATTGTAAAGGTTTTCGCCTGGTTGAAGCGGATATTCTTGGAGTTGATCTTCCAGGTCTTTTAAGGAATGTTTCACGGAAGATCACGGTTGTTTCAAACCTGCCCTACAACATTTCGACTCCTGTTATTGAATATTTGATAAAAAACAGAAAGCTTGTTGAACGTGCTGTTCTGATGGTTCAAAAAGAGGTTGCCTGTAGATATCTGGCGCAACCCGGCTCAAAGGATTACGGGTTGACCACGCTTAACCTTGCTCTCTGTGCACGGGGTAAAAAGATAATGGATGTAAAACCGGGTTCGTTCAATCCGCCGCCGGAGGTAATGTCAAGTGTAGTAACATTTTCTTTCAGCGAAGAGTATCTTTATCCTCTGGGTAGTGAGGACATTTTCCGCACAGTTACGGGCGCTGCATTCAGGCAGAGGCGAAAGATGGTGCACAACACGCTTATTCCGTATTTTATTTCCACCGGGATTCCGGAACCTAAAGCCAGGGAACTTCTAATTTCCACCGGCATAAATCCTCGTGCCCGGCCGGAAAGTCTCGAAGTAGAGGATTTTGTAAAAATCAGCAATGCTTTTGAACAGGTGCTGTCAACAAATTCCGGTTCGGAGCGGTAGCCATGAGAGCCATATATGCCGTACTGGTATTTACCGCCTTTTTTCTTCAGGGGATTGAAATTACCGGTGCTCAAAATAGGATAGGTATGGTTGGTTTTGATCGGAACGACCGGATTCTTTCCTGGCAAACTAGACACAGCGGAGATTTTAATCTGTCGGATGATTTGGGGCTGAAACTGGACAGCACACTTTCAACAAGACTTAATATAGCATCAAGGAAGAGTGTGAAAGACAGGTGGTATGATCAGGTTTATAACAGGGCCGAAATCGACTACAGGTTTTCAGATAAACTTGATTTTAGTTTCACGGCGCTCGAGGACTGGAATAAGGATTCGATGAGCAGGCTCGGCACATCGCTGTTGACCACTGATTATCTCGGTAGCATCCGTTATATACCTTTCGCTAACCTTTCTATTAAAGCAGGTGCCGGACATATTTTTGACAGGCGGTTTGACAATATTGACAGAGGAGCCAGGGTAACCGGACTTTTAGATTATTCCGGAAAACCCTTCAAAAATATTTCACTGGACCTGAAAGGAAACGCAGAGACTTCAAACCTGAAACGTTCACAGGAAAGTTATCGGCTTGACGGCAATCTTTCTTATGATCATGCTTCGACTACCGTATCGGTGGGATTGGGTGACAGTGATAATCTGAGGGGATATTTTTCGGATGTTGATCGTAGAAAAATAGAAGAACGCAAAAGCCGTAACCAGATAACAAGGTTTCAGGTAAAACGCGGGGATTTCAACTACTCAGACGATACGGCATCTTTTGAGTTCAATGTCAATTGGGAAAGAAAGCACATTACTGATTCGGCAAATAGCAACCCCCTGTCAACAAAATACAGGAACAATGCCAGGGGGAACATGAAAGAGTTTAATTTCAGAACTGGCAGACGGCTGTTGAAACGTATAACGACTGAATGGGGAATGGATTACAGTAAAAACAACAACGGTGTGGAAAGGCTGAGCCGCAGAAGAACACAAACCGATATTGCCACGCAGGGATTATGTTCATTTGGTTTCGGACTTACTGACAGTGTGGAGGTTGTCGGGCGGATAAAACGCACCAGGATCGATACTCCTGCCGGATTCACAAATGATCGTGACGAATTAAAGTTCGAGGGTGGAATTCAATACAGTCGTTATTTTAGCGATAATTTCAAGACATTACTTGACTTTCGTGTCCTTGAAACGCATTATGTAAATATAGATGTGTCGCAGGCGTCACAAAACAAGTGGATGAAAACTTACTTTTTATCTCCTTCTCTTTATTATTCACCTATGGAAGCGTTAACAGTGAGTCATAAGGTGAATATATACGCTAATTACATTGATTTTGATTATGACTGGGATTACAGACCCCGGAGCAATATTTCGAGAAGATTTTCTTCGGAATCATCAATTGACATGAGAATATCACCCCGGACGAGTGTAACCATGGAATTTATGTTTGAAAAGAACGATTATGGGAAACTGCTCGATAACGGGAATAAGATACCGACAGAGGAAGGATTAAAAAGATTAGGAGATATTTCTATTGAATATATATTTACTAAATGGTTTACCCTGAGTCCACACTATGTGTATTCTGTCAGACATGATTGGTCGCTTGGAGATAACATGAGGGATACGCTCAGGAGAGAGGTAGATCAGACATACGGATTGAATTGTGATTTATTTAAGAATGAAAACGGCAGTTTTGAAATTGGAGCAAAACGAATAGTGAGGGTAACAAAAAGATACCCAAAGAGGATTCGAGATTACATCACTATGTCACTCAATTATGGTTTTTAATATGAGAGAGAAAGAACCTGTATGGATCCTTCCGGGTCCGGAAATAGAAAGAATCAACGAAAAATTAATAGCGGAACATCCTATGCCACCGCATTTTGGGTGTATACTTGCAATCCGTGGAATTATGACATATAAGGAATCGGATGTATTTATAAATCCTTCCCTCGATGACTTGAGGGATCCGTTTCAAATGAAGGATATGAAAAAGGCTGTGAATAGGCTCAAGAGTGCAATGAAAGCAGGTGAGCACATTATGGTGCTGGGAGATTATGATGTGGATGGAGTATGTGGCACTGCACTCTTTGTAAGGGTAATGTCGAATCTTGGAATCAAAGTCGGCTATCATGTGCCCAACAGGTTTAAGGAAGGTTACGGTGTATCACGGGAAGGCATCGATAAGTCTGAAAATTTCGGTGCCCGTCTTGTTGTAAGTGTCGATAGCGGAATCACCGCATTCGATGAGGTGGAATATGCTACCAGTAGGGGAATAGATACCATAATAACCGATCATCATGAGCCTCAGGCAAATCTGCCCAGAGCCATTGCAGTGCTTGATCCCAAAAGAGAAGGCGGCACATATCCGTTTCGGGATCTGGCCGGTGTTGGGGTTATGTTTAAGCTTTTACAGGCATTATATATAGACATGGATATGGATCCCGGGGAACTGTTTGATGAACTTGACCTGGTTGCTCTTGGAACTGCGGCTGACGTGGTTCCTCTTATTGATGAAAACCGGATTCTGACGAAGTACGGCATAGAACGTATGAGAAATACTGCAAATACAGGGCTTGCGGCGCTTATGGAGATTTCGGGATCGAAAAGAGGCTATCCAAATTCAAGTAATATCATCTATTCTCTTGCACCACGCCTGAATGCCCCGGGACGCCTGTCCAGCGCATCAAAAACAGTCGAACTGCTTATTTGTGAAAACTGGCTGAAAGCAATTGAAATTGCAGAGGAGATTGAAAAAGAAAATGCCGCGAGACGTGAGATGAACGATCTTGTTTACAGGGAGGCCGAATCTATGCTTCATACCGATGGTCATTTCGAATCCCAGAGCGGTATAGTACTTGCCTCAAAAAACTGGCATCAGGGCGTTATCGGTATCGCAGCTTCACGTCTTGTGGAGAAATACTATCTGCCGACAGTACTCATTTCACTTGACAGCGGACGAGGCAAGGGATCTGCACGAAGTATCAAAGAATTTGATATTTGCAAGGCTATGAGTGAATGTGAAGATGTTCTTGAAAATTACGGTGGCCACAAATATGCTGTAGGATTGTCCATAAAAGCCGATGATATTGATGATTTCAAATCACGGTTCATAGAAATAATTGACCGCGAACTCCCTGGAGGTATTCAGGCTCCGAGTTTCATGATAGATTCCGAGGTGGATTTGAGTTGCGTTAACGAAAATTTGATAAATTTCCTTAATAAACTTTCTCCATTCGGTGAAAGCAACCCGGTACCTCTTTTGTTAACAAGGAAACTGAAAGTGGTAAATAATGCCAGAGTTGTCGGAAAGAATCATCTCAAATTCAAGGTTACGGACGGAAGGAAGATTTTTAACACCATAGCGTATAATATGGGAGGCCTAATTTATAAAGTAAGAGCCGGTACTCCTCCGATAGATATTCTTTATAGTGCTGAAGAAAACGAATGGATGGGGAAGAAAAATATTCAACTGGTTGTTAAGGCTATTAGATAAGCAATGCTAAATATTCGGTAATTCTGATAAAGTGTTTCTTTGTTTACGGGGAAATTATTAAATTTAATAGAACATCAGAATTATTGACTTTCCAGTGCCGATGAAGAATGGGTGTATTATGCCTGAAGAAATCCAAATAACTGATACTGAAAAAGATATAATATATATCTTTCAGGAAGCGACAGATAAAAAGGTTTGGACGTTTGCCGGAGGAAAAGGCGGAACCGGTAAAACAGCCATGACCGCCAATATCGGGATTGCACTCGCAACAATGGGATATCATGTTATTCTTGTAGATGCCGATCTTGGCGGTGCTAATCTTCACACAATATTAAATATCAAAAGACCGAAAGCGACGCTTTCGGATTTTATTAACCGGCGTATTAATAATCTGAGTGATATCATGCTCAATACGCCGAGTGAAAACCTCAGGCTTATCAGCGGCGGGAGTGATATGGTCGGTCTTGCCAACATTCCATTCCAGAGTAAGGTCAGATTTCAGCGCCACCTCGAGCAACTCGAAGCCGACTATATTTTACTCGATCTCGGTGCGGGAACAAATTATAACACTCTTGATTTTTTTGTTCTCTCAAATGAGGGATTTGTTATATGCAATCCTGAACCTACTGCGAAAATCAACGCATATACCTTTCTGAAAAGTGTTGTCTACCGCCTTATCGAACGCGAATTCAAACGGGGAACTCATATAAAAGAGGTTATTATCAAGCAGGGAAGAAACAACAAGGGCGGAAGTATCCCTATACCTGAACTTCTTGAACGTGTTAATGATACTGATTCAGATTCATCAATAAAAATTTCCCGAATGCTTTCCCAGTTTCAACCAAAACTCATTATGAACAGACTCAGGAGATTTTCCCAGGAACGTGAGGGATTTCAACTTGCTGAGTTAACCACAAAATACCTGGGAATATCCCTTGAATATCTGGGAATGGTGCGGGATGATTCCCATGTAGTAGATTCTTCAGAGCTCATGATGCCATTTGTTCTTCAGTTTCCCGGTTGTGGAGCCTCAAAGGATATTTATAATCTGCTTGGTAAGCTTGGTATTGAGGATAAGCTGGGACGCTTTGCTGTTAAACGTTCAAAAAAACTCAGTCGATACATAAAGTCTGAACGGCAATACTGGTATCAATGAGTTTTATTATTTTTCAAACCGCCAATCTCCGTGTTTCTTATTTTTTACTCCCTTTTTCTTTCTTATTGCGAATACAGAAAAAATGTTAAGAGAAACTATCCGGAAAGTATAATTAGAATGTTGCACATAATCTATTTTTCTGGCTCCCGGATTCTGACTTTTGAATTATGGCGGAAGTGGGGAAACGGGGGTGTTCAGATGTTTTTAAAACTTGACTTGGATAGTTATAATAATTATATTATTCAATCTTAATGAATTATTTTATTTTTTTAAAATAATCAGTATCGTCGTTTTATAGAGGGGAACAAGCGTAATGAAAGAGGGTATACATCCAAAATACGTAGAAAGCACTATAACCTGCGGATGCGGAAATATTATAAAAACAAAATCAACAGTCGGAAACATGAAGGTTGAAATATGTTCCACCTGTCACCCATTTTATTCCGGCAAACAGAAGATAGTGGACACCGCCGGTCGTGTGGAACGCTTCCGTAAGAGATACGGTTTTAAAGACGAAGAATTAGAATCATCCAATTAGAACTGTTTTTTTCACGTTATTTTAAGGCCTATCCGTGTCGGCGGATTGGCCTTCTTTTTTAACATTGGAAAAATCCTGAGGTTTTTTATTGACTGTAGAATATAAAAATTCCAGCTCCCGTGACGGGAACGGTGATTCTGTTGATATGAATGTCGGCGGTCAGGCGGTCATAGAAGGTGTCATGATGCGCTCACAGCGAACAATCGCAACAGCGGTTAGGCTGCCTGACGGCACCATCGAGCTGAAGAAACGCCCGTTTGTTTCGTTTGTAAAACGCCATCGATACCTTGACATTCCCATAGTAAGGGGAGCAATCAATTTTTTTGAAATGCTTATTATCGGTATCGATACTCTCAACTGGTCTGCCGATATCCAGATGCAGTACGAAGACAGAAAGAACGGGAAAGAGGATTCAAAGAGAAAGTCTTTCTGGAATTCTCTGATGATAGCCGGTTCTGTGCTTTTTGCTTTTGCCCTTGCGCTGGGGATTTTTTTCGCATTCCCCATTTATGTCACTACGCTTCTTGGTTTGCAAAAAGGAGCTCTTCTTTTTAATCTGGTAGCAGGTATTATACGGCTGATGTTATTCCTTCTGTATATTTACATTATCTCAAAGCTACCTGATATTAAGCGCATATTCCGTTACCACGGCGCCGAACATATGAGTATTTATGCTCTTGAATCTTCAGTGTTACTGAACATTGAATCCACAAGGGGCAAAAGCAGGTTTCATCCAAGATGCGGAACATCATTTATACTTATTGTCGCACTTTTCAGCATTGTATTGTTTGGCATAGCCGATTCATTGTTTCCACTTGCTTTCGGTCATATCCAGAGCTTTCCTGAGAGGCTTGCGACCCATCTAATGCTTTTGCCGTTAGTAGCCGGTTTATCGTATGAACTCTTGAAACTTACCGGGAAATTCCGCTCCAACCGGCTGGTGAAATTACTGATCGCACCAGGTCTGTGGCTGCAAACCATAACAACAGCCGAGCCGGACGATGACATGCTTGAGGTTGCCCTGTGCGCGCTCAAGGCTGCTCTGGACAGGGAGGAAGTTGAAGCATGAGCAAAGCGATCATTGAAAACATGAAAAAAATCAACGAGCGTTTTGAAGAGTTGGTAAGAAAGCTTTCCTCTTCGGAAGTTCTGTCCAATCCTGCGCTCCTTTCAAAAATAGCCAGGGAACACTCCTCTCTTGAACCGAAGGTTAACGCTTTTATTGACTACCAGAAATCAATCAGTCAACTGGATGAGACACGTGAATTGGTTAAAGAAGAAACCGATCCTGAAATGCTTGACCTCGCCCGCTCGGAAGTGGATATACTTGAACAGGAAGTTGAATCGCTTGAGGAGCAGTTAAAGATTATGATCCTGCCCCCTGATCCTCTGGACGGTAAGAACATCATTATGGAGATACGTGCCGGGACAGGCGGAGAAGAAGCCGCTATTTTCGCCAGCGATCTGTACGACATGTACAGTCACTATACCGAAAGAAACGGGTGGAAAGTTGAAACGCTGACTTCAAATCCCTCGGGAATTGGCGGTTTCAAGGAGATTATTTTTTCAGTATCAGGTTCTGATGTCTATTCACGTCTTAAATACGAGAGCGGTGTGCACAGGGTTCAGCGAGTCCCTGTTACCGAATCATCCGGACGTATCCACACCTCAGCCGCGTCGGTGGTGGTTTTGCCGGAAGCGGAAGATGTGAACATCGATATCAACCCGAACGATCTTAAAATAGATGTGTACCGATCTAGCGGCCCAGGCGGACAGAGTGTGAACACTACCGACTCGGCAGTGCGGATAACACATATTCCATCCGGCATTGTGGTTACCTGCCAGGATGAGAAGAGCCAGCACAAGAATAAAGCCAAAGCCATGAAAGTTCTCCGCGCCAGGCTTCAAGATTCAGCACTCGCAGAGCAGCGGGATGCCCGGTCAGCCACACGGCGCTCTATGGTAAGCACCGGAGACAGGTCGGCAAAGATTAGAACCTACAATTTCCCACAAAACAGGGTGACCGACCATCGTATTACACTGACGCTTTACAAGCTGGAGGAGATACTTGCCGGCGACCTTGACGAGCTTATCGAAGCCATACGTTTCGAAGATCGGAAAAAGGCTCTGGAAGCTCAGTCACAGAATATAGTACGGGAAAACATTTAATAAAAATGCGTGTAATTGATTTGATAACCACCGCATCGGAACACCTGAAAGAAAAAGACTTCGAAAATTCAAGACTTGAGGTGGAACACCTGCTTGGGAGTGTACTCGGACTCTCGAGGATCAATCTTTACATGGAGTTTGACAGACCGGTGACCGAACAGGAACTGGATCAATTTCGAACTCTTTACAGGCGCAGGCTTGCCCGCGAACCGCTTCAGTATATTCTCGGTTCAACAGAATTCAGGGAATTGGAAATAAAAACCGACCGCCGGGCGTTAATACCGCGTCAGGAAACTGAACTCCTGGTTCAGACCGCTGTTGATTTTTTGAAAGAGCGCCGTAATCCTCTGGTGGCTGATCTTGGAACCGGAACCGGCGTAATTGCTCTCAGCATTGCGTATGAAATACCCGGCGCCCATGTGGTTGCAGTGGACATCTCCAACGATGCTCTTATGCTGACTGAACAGAACGCGCGGAAACTGGGGCTTGAGAAGTCTGTGACCCTTGTGACTGGCGATATGCTGAATGGGATAAGGAATTACGGTCCCTTTGATTCAATCCTGTCCAATCCGCCGTATGTGAAAAGTCATCACATCGAAACACTTCAGTCGGAAATAAGCGATTATGAACCGAAAGGGGCGCTTGACGGGGGTTCGGACGGTCTTCGGTACTTGAATTCAATTGCAGAGGATGCCCATTGTCACCTGAAATCCGGCGGTATGCTTCTTTTGGAATGCGAGGGGGATCAGGCGCAAAGTGTAAAAAAGACAATTGATGCAAAAGGCGCTTATTCAAAAGTTGATATACTTAAGGATCTTGCCTCTAAAGACAGAATTGTAAGGGCATATTGTAAGGAAAAGTGAATTAAGGCAACTAAGTGCATAGTTTCATAAATACTGCAACTCAACTATTACATGTCATTGTGAGCGAACAGAGCGAGCGGAGAAATCTCACACTTGCAATGAATGTGCTTGATTTGAGTTGAGTACGTAACATTATTTATGAAATGAACCACTAAGGAAACACCATTTAAATATTCACAATTAATAACAGCAGGTTTTGATGTATTTTTTCCGGTAAATAACATATTTTAAAAGGAGAAATTGATGCGGATTTATTCCCTTACTCATGAATTTCATGATTTTTTGGGGTTTGAAGATGACGGTATTATGATAGACCTTACAAAGGCAATTGCTTTTTATGAAACTGTGCGTGGCAATTACATCGAAGATCCTCCGGTTGATATTGAAGAGTTGATCTGGGATGAACGGTTGACAGGTGACTATATCGGCAGAGTAATCGAGTACACTGAAAAGTACGGATTTCGAAAAGACCTTTCTGTGGTTGAAAGATATACTGTCAATGCGCCTCTGTATCCGGGAAAGATCATTGCCCTGGGCAATAATTACCACGAACACATAAAGGAAATGAACCAGCAGATTCCCGAGAAACCCGTTCTTTTTACCAAGCTGCCCTCAACCGTTATAGGGCACAATGAACCCATACTGAAGCCCTCATGGATAGGGCGGATGGATTATGAGGCGGAGCTGGCCTTTATTGTTGGTAAAAGGGCGAAAAATGTCAGGGCTTCCGATGCCATGAACTGTGTTGCGGGTTACACCTGTCTTAACGATATCTCGGCAAGGGATATACAAATGAAAGATATCGAAAGAAAACTTCCCTGGCTTCAGTCGAAGAATTTTGACACATTCACGCCACTGGGCCCTTGTGTGCTCCTTGCCGGAGTGGTGAAAGAACCAGTGGCAATAGATGTAAAAAGCACTGTAAACGGTAAAGATAGACAATCCGGAAATACGAGTGACTTCATCTTTGATATACCTGCTACTATTGAGTATATTACAAACATTATGACTCTCGAACCCGGCGATGTGGTAACAACGGGAACACCGTCAGGAGTGGGGGCTCTCGAACCCGGCGATGTGGTCGAGATAACCTGTTCCGGCATCGGGATACTTTCAAATCCCGTTGCAGCCGCAGAAGCTTAATAGAATCAGCATACATGGAGGCTTAGATGGATAGCAGAAAACAGAGAAAAATTCTTATCCTGAACCTGGCAATTGCGGTACTGATTATCAGCGCTATAATGTTCGTTATCGAGGCTACCGGCGCCGCAGGTTTAACTTATAAAAGTACCGGGGACGGGATTGATACGATCGGAAGGGTGTATACTCATGTTTTGCGGGATTATGTTAAGCCTGTCGATCCCAATGAACTGGCAAAAAATGCGGCTGAGGGGATACTGAAAAACCTTGACCCCTATTCAACCTTTCTTCCCCCAAAAGATATTACCAACCTCTTTGAAGACACAAAAGGTGAATTTGGCGGACTCGGTATAGAGATAGCATCGCCGGATGAATATCCACGCGTGATGTCTACTCCCATCTCCGGCTCACCGGCAGAAAGCGTTGGTCTGCGTGCCGGAGATATTATTGTCAAAATAAACAATGAGAGCACCCGAGGCATGAATATAAACGAAGTTGTTTCCCGGCTAAGGGGTAAAGTCGGCACCAAGGTAACCATACAAGTAAAACGCGGCAACAGGGAAGACCTTATACCGTTTACTATCACACGTGCAAAAATCATTTTGAAAAACATTCCCTTCTCCGGGGAAATCGAAAAAGATATCGGCTATATCAAATTAAACCATTTCAACCAGGAAGCATCTGACGAAATGAGCTATACTCTCAATAATCTCACGAAAAATGAGAACCTCAAAGGAGTAATACTCGATCTTCGCTCTAATCCCGGAGGACTGCTTGTCGCGGCACAGGCAATCGCCAGTAAGTTTCTACCCAGGGAATCTCTTATTGTTTTTACGCTCGGACGCGAACCCAAATCCAGGATCAATCTCAATGCCAGGAACAAACCTCTCCTGATAAATACGCCGCTGGTGGTGCTTATCAACAGGTTCAGCGCCTCTGCCTCGGAGATCGTAGCCGGTGCTATTCAGGACTGGGACCGCGGGGTGCTTATTGGTGAAACAACGTTCGGCAAGGGATCGGTTCAGACGGTTTTTGAGGATCTGCCAAATGCTGCCGGATTTAAACTGACCACCGCACATTATTATACTCCCTCAGGACGTTGTATTCATAACGAACATAACCTCGATATGGATTATGTTGAAATGCAAATGGGGTATGAAGACAGTGATAATAATTACGCAGAAAAAGACAGCCTAAAAACTCGCGACAAATTCTATACCAAAAATAAGGATCGAGTGGTATATGGCGGCGGCGGCGTTACACCGGACATCATTGTCAGGGAAAAGAAACTGGGCAATATCGTAGTACAGCTTCTTTCTCAGAACGTGTTTTTTGACTTTGCGGTAGAATACTCTCAAAAGATTTCTGAACTATCAGAAGATTTCACCATCACAGATGAAATGGTAAACGAGTACAAATCATTTATAAATAATGAAAAAGTCTTTTCTTACACCATTCCCGGGAAATCCAGTCTGGATAATTTCAGAAAAACAGTCGAGCGTGAAAAAATAAACGGAGATATTGTCGGGATGATCGATAACCTTGAGGAAACCCTTAAGGCTAAACAAGATGAGGATTTTGAAGCCAACCGCGAGGATATAAAACGTTATCTGAAACGTGATATAGCTTCGGTGAAATTCGGTGCCGCTGCACGTACCACAGCCTCGAAAGAATGGGACATTCAGCTAAAGAAGGCACTCGAAATTTTAGAAGATCAGACAAAATACGACGCAATCCTTGCCCAGGGTGCTGAAACAGGGGTGGTTGCACAGTAGACGAAACGGATATGCAATGTCGTTGGTTGTATTACTTAAACTCTTTTTTGCGGGTGCCTGCGCCGGTACTGCAGCCGGCTTTCTCGGTATTGGTGGCGGTGCTGTGCTCACTCCCCTGTGTCTTTTGATATATCCATCGCTGGGAATTACCGGAGATGACCTGGTAAAAATCATCTTCGGTACAAATATGTTTCTTGTGACTGCTTTCTCAATTTCGGCGGTACTGAAACATCACGGGAACCGGAAGATTGACTGGCGAACAATAATTATTATAGGCCCGCTTGCGGTTATCGGTTCACTTGCCGGTGCATGGGCTGCATCAATCACCGACTCGATGAGCCAAAAAAAAATATTCGCTATACTTCTGATTTTTTCCTCAATTATGATCATCATACAAGGTTCGGTAAAACCAAACAGCACCCATCAGAACCGTCGGGCGCTTCTTCCAATGGAACTGCTCCCTTTACTCGGTTTCATCAGTGGTTTTGTGGGGAGTTTTCTCGGTATCGGCGGGGGTGTGGTTATGATCCCGGCACTAATCCTGGTTTTCGCTTTCCCAGTGGACAGGGTGGCGGCTACATCAAGTTCAGTGATTATTTTTATAGGACTTGCGGGAATGCTTTCTTATATGAAATACGGTCTGGGTGAAACGGATTTACCGGGATGGTCAACCGGGTATGTCTGGTGGTCTGCTGCCATTCCGCTTATGCTCGGCGGTGTCCCCATGGCACGCGTGGGTGCATTGCTGAATGCAAAAACCCACGATAAACTTTTACAGAGAGTATTCGGTGGTGTACTCCTAATTATAGCATGTAAGATTCTCTTTTTTTAATACAGCGGTAAATGAAGTGAGATGGAATGAAAAACGAAGCTGATCGGAGAATAAGACTTTTTGTTGATTTTGATGGTACTATAACCGATAAGGACATAGGATTCACCATTTTCAATAAATTTCTTCCCTCCGAACTTATCGAAGGTAGTTGGTATCGAAATATCCTTGATGAATGGAAAGCCGGGAGAATATCTTCACAAGAATGCCTTACCCTCGAATGCGAAAATTCAGTGGTAACTCAGGATGAGTTGAATGCTGAACTTGACAGGTTTGCCCTTACATCGGGTTTTGTTGAAACGGTTCACTATTGCAGGAAGAATAGAATCCCAATAATGATCCTTTCGGACGGTCTGGATTATTACATAGAATTCATTCTTGCAAAATATGGTATCAATGATGTAATGGTTAGGGCTAACCACATGTTCTTTAACAATGGATCTCTGGGTGTTGATTTTCCCCACATGGACAAAGGGTGCGGGCGATGCGGGAACTGCAAACGGTGGCACATGGATAATTTCAGTAAGGAAGGCGACCTTGTCATATATACCGGTGACGGGTTTTCGGACCGCTTTGCTATCAGGAGTGCAGGCATCATTTTTGCACGGAGTGACCTGGCGGAATTCTGCGGGAAAGAGGGAATAAGCCATATACCTTTTGAAACGTTTTATGATATAATAAAGCATATCGAGGAAATACATGGAGAAATATGAGGTTCTCTTCCAGCCGGAGGGCTTAAAGATTAATGTCGCACGGGGGACTCTGGTCATTGATGCGATGAAAGATCTCGGTATCTCTATCCAATTAACATGCGGGGGCACCGGCAAATGCGGCAAATGCGGAGTAGAAATTCAACCGGATGCTCCCGAACCCGGCAGATTCGACAAAGAGCACCTCTCGGAAGAAGAACTCAACCACGGTATAAGGCTTGCCTGCCAGACAGAAGTTGACCGCGACATGGTTGTTTATATCAGCCGTGGTATCCGTGTTCTTGACGGTAAAATTCTTGTGGAGGGAACCGAGCGTTCGTTTGACCTGGATCCGGTGATATGCAAATCGTATGTGGAACTCCCGGAACCTACGCTTGAGGACCAGGTGCCGGACCTGTATCGTATCAAACGTGCCCTTGAGCTCGAGGGAGATGCGTGTCCCGCATTCGATATTGACCTTTTGCGAGCGTTTCCGTCAAAAATGAGAAAAGCTCAATTCAAGGTTACCGTTGTCACCTCAGACAACCGGGTGATAGGCGTTGAACCGGGTGATACGACCGACAGGCTCTATGGAATAGCATTCGACATCGGAACCACAACTGTGGTTGGCACCATTGTGGATATGGCACCAGGTCGTGAACTTTCACATGCCTCACGACTCAATGCCCAGGTTGTGTTTGGTGAGGATATTATATCGCGTATACAGTATGTCATCGAAAATCCAGGCGGTGGAAGAGACATGTTTGAGAAGATACAAAATGTTATCAACGAAATTATCTCAGAAGCAGCAGAAAATGCCGGCCTTAAAACCGATGATATATATGAAGCTGTTTTTGTCGGGAACACGACAATGACTCACCTGTTTCTCGGGCTGGATCCCCGGGGGCTTTCCCAGATACCCTTTGTGCCTGTGTCAAATGCATCGGTGAACCTGAGGGCCTGTGATATAGGCATTAACATTAATCTACTGGGCAATATCCATGTCCTGCCGAATATTGCCGGTTTCGTGGGAGCGGATACTGTGGGAGTTATGCTTGCCTGCGATTACCTTGAACCGGGGCCGATACAGCTCGCAGTGGATGTTGGCACCAACGGTGAACTTGCCCTCAGGCGCGACTGTGAGATACTGGTGTGCTCAACTGCTGCCGGGCCGGCTCTTGAGGGTGCTACCCTGTCGTGCGGTATGAGAGCTGCTGAGGGAGCGATCGAACATGTAAGGATCACTGCCGAAATGGTTGTGTGTGATGTAATCGGCAACACCGCTCCGGTCGGGATATGCGGCTCGGGTATCATCGACATAATCGCTGAGCTTCTGGAAACGGGTATTGTCAATACGTACGGCAATATTCTACTCAGCGATGACCTAAAGGACAAGGTTCCCGGGTATTTGCTTGATTGTATAATAAGTATTGATAACGAGCCTGCCTTTTTAGTGAGCAAAGGGAAAGACTGTGACAGAAGGACCAGAGATATGGTGCTTACGCAGAAAGATATAAGACAGATTCAGCTTGCCAAGGGAGCTATCAGCGCAGGTATCAAGCTGATACTTAAAGAAATGTCCCTGAGCCATGATGATCTCGATGAAATTCTGCTTGCGGGAGCTTTCGGAAGTTATATAAATAAGAAAAGCGCCCAGAGGATCGGGTTGCTGCCCCCCATACCATTAGACCGAATACGTGTGGTGGGCAATGCTGCATCGACCGGAGCAAAGATGGCACTTCTGTCACGCAAAGTCAGACAGGATGCCGAGCGTATCAGGAGCATGACAAGACATATTGAACTCGCTTCCCTGCCTGAATTCATGAATGAGTTAACGGACAATATGCTTTTTCCATGAGGCTGAAGTGAAAACTATTGAAGATTTCAAGGCTGTTTTTGACCGCGACCCGGCAGCAAGAGGTTTCTGGGGGATATTTGATGTATTATTAACCTATCCCGGATTTCACGCTATCTGCTTTCACCGTTTTGCACATCTGTTGTATCGGACACATATTCCTGTCATTCCACATCTTATCATGTGGCTAGGAAGGATTTTTACGGGGGTTGAGATCCATCCGGCGGCAAGAATCGGGAGTGGTTTTTTCATCGATCACGGTTTCGGGGTCGTTATCGGGGAAACCTCGGAAATCGGTAGAAATGTCACACTTTTTCAGGGTGTTAGCATCGGTGGGACAGGCAAAGAAACCGGAAAACGCCACCCCACGCTTGGAGACAATGTCGTGGTGGGTGCCGGAGCAAAAATACTCGGTGGGATCACCATCGGCAACGATGTATATATCGGTGCAAATGCTGTCGTGCTTAAACCGGTGCCGGATAACTGTACTGTTGTGGGTGTACCCGGACGGTGTATCAGTGTTGAAGGAAAACGTGTCGCAACTGCGATGCTTCGTCATGATCTTCTCCCTGATCCTATTCTGTCAAAACTCGAAAGTCTCGAAAAGGAAATAAAAACGGTCGAAGAAGATATCCTGCACTGGCATGAAAAAAAAACCAAAAATTCAAGTAATAACAACTCATAAAACAGTCGAATTCATACCATTTAATTATACCAAGATATCAGTTCAGGGTACGGGATATAGATGAAACAAAAACGGCAAAAAATAACGAGAGAAATGGCTATCGAGTATCACCTCGGCGGCAAGATCGGTCTCAATCTTACCAAATCACTTTCTGATGAAATTGACCTTTCCCTTGCTTATACTCCGGGTGTAGCGGAGGTATGCCGGCTAATAGAAAGCAATCCGGAAGAGGCATTCAACCACACTGCCAAGAAAAATTCCGTGGCGGTTGTCACCGACGGTACCGCTGTTCTGGGACTGGGCGATATCGGACCGCTCGCCTCTATCCCGGTTATGGAGGGCAAGGCGGTGCTTTTCAAAGCGTTTGCCAATGTCGATGCCTGGCCTGTTCCGCTTGCTGGCGTTCGGATTGACGGCAACAGGGGCAGAAGCGACCCGGATGCATTTGTCGAGACGGTGTCACGGCTTTCGGTCATGTACGGTGGTATCAACATCGAGGATGTTGCAGCTCCCGAATGTTTCGAAATTGAGGATCGGCTCAGGGAAAAGCTCGACATTCCCGTTTTTCATGATGACCAGCACGGCACAGCCATTATCAGCCTTGCCGGTTTGACAAACTATCTCCTGTTGACCGGAAAAAATATAGAAGAATCAACCATAGTCATCAACGGCGGCGGCGCTGCGGGTATCAGAATCGGTGAATTGTTCAGTTATGCCGGGGCGAACAACATTTTCATGTGTGATTCCGTGGGTGTCATACATGACAAACGTGATAACCTGAACATACAAAAACAGCAGTTCGCTGTCTCCACAAACTGTCGTACACTAAAAGATGTCATGAAAGGTGCGGATGTCTTTATCGGTGTCTCCCAACCCCGCCTCGTTACACAGGACATGGTAAAAAGCATGGCTCACGAGCCGGCAGTGTTCGCCATGTCTAATCCTGAACCTGAGATTATGCCGGAACTTGTAAAGGAAGTGCGTTCCGATGCTTACATAGCCACTGGACGCTCAGACTATCCGAATCAGATCAACAACGTGCTTGGATTCCCCTTTATTTTCCGAGGAGCGCTCGATATTAGGGCGTCTGACATCACTATGAACATGAAGATCGCCTGTTCAGAAGCACTCGCAGAGATAGCCCGCGAGGATGTCCAGGACTATATCTGTGAGGCATACGGCGGATCAAAAATTGAATTCGGGCGTGACTACCTGATTCCCAAACCATTCGACAGGAGTATATTTGTCCGCGCTTCTACAGCAGTGGCACAGGCTGCCATCGAGGATGGTGTCGCACGGAATCCGGTCGATATAGCTGAGTATACGGCTGATCTTGAGAAAAGGGTTGAGAGGCTTCAAAGCGATACAAACAAATAAATATTATTCCAGTGACTAACCTGTATTATTCACAAACTTAACTGGTTTATTTATCATAACCTGAACCAGTAGGTGTAGGGCTTGTCCCTACCCATGTTATTAATACATTTTTCATTTTTGGGCAACCGCAAGGATTGCCCCTACTGACAATCTATTAATAAAATTCATAAATAATCCTGTTTAATTGACGGAGTAATAATATATTTGATAGATTAGTATGACTGACTGTTCAGTCTATTTTTTACCCGGTTTTTACTCAAGTTTTCTTTTATTTTATTAGTTTATAGCAGTAAATCTACAGCCCGGGGAAATTTATTTCCAACTGCTGTTATCCCCCCAAGGGAAGCATATCAGAGGAAAAATCCACTCCGGTGGTGTGGATGATTTTCTATGATTTTGTATGAACGTTTTTTTTGTATTTTTTCAACACAGCATCTACCTCACTTCCAAACACCCCGACACCCTCGTCCACAGCATCGGCTGTAATGCAGAGAGGCGGTGAGATCTTAACCGTGCCGCCCCCCCTTCCGACCGGAGCGAACATGAGAAGACCGTTTTCAAAACACCGCTTGACTATATCGAAAGCGCAGTCATCGTCCGGCTCCATTGTCGAACGGTCTTTTAGCGCCATAAAAGCATACACAAGTCCGCGCCCCTGTAAATCGAAAAAATCGCTGTGACGTTCCTGAATGTCTTTCAATCCCTCAAAAAGCCGTTCACCCATGGTGCGGGCATTTTCAACAAGGTTTTCACGTTCGATGATTTCTATTGACGCCAGTGCACTGGCGGCTCCGAGGGGATAACCGGAATGTGTTGAAGTCATCGATCCAGGACCATACATGTTCATGATTTCTTCTCGTCCCACCACTGCTGATATGGGCAGGCTGGATGTAATGCCCTTTCCCAGGCACATGATATCCGGTATGATACGGTAATGCTCAAATCCCCACAGTTTTCCGGTCCTGCCGAATCCCGCCTGAACCTCGTCAAAAATCAAAATAGCATTGTACCTGTCGCACCACCGGCGGAGACTCACCGCATAGTCAACCGGTATAAATCCACAGTTCCCGCCCTGGTAGGTTTCGCACCTTCGCTGGAAAAGGTGTATAAAGAATTTTGATACGGGGAGCATCAGGATTATGGCAACAAAAGAGTTTCCACTCGAACCGCAGCCGGTAAATCAGGTACACACTTTGCACAGGATAATCCTCTCACCGGCGCTTCCTGTTGAGGAATCACTGCCTGTTCTGAGGATGCTCCGCGACAACGAACCGTTCTCCATGCGCGGATATAAAAGATGTCCCTCACGGTCGACAGGAGCACCGTCTACACCGAACCC
>JBHPFF010000011.1:0-40199 GCA_042572165.1 Candidatus Latescibacterota bacterium
AGATAGGAGTTTGCACTTCCCCGTTCACCCATGATGTTAGGGTTTGTAGAAATTTTAGTATCATATAATTTTATGGAGAATATGTCATGGATAAAGTTAATAGTTTGAACGGTTCTGATGTTGTTGAACAATTAAGAAAATATGCGTAAATCCTTTATTAATCCGGAAAAGAAAAAAGCGAAGAATTTGAAACCGCATACAAGCAGTTTATGGAGTTTACCAACGAACTGAATACTATAATAACAGATTTGAGAGAGAGAAGTATTTAACGAACAGGGTACGGATTATGATTATAAATAAACAGTATTCCTGTTCAGCTCAAATTTTTATTTAATTTACACTGTACCGCTGTATGCAAAAATCACGATTGCGCAAAGGAGTATACAGAGTGCTTGTACCATAATTATTTTTGTTCCTGAGGAAACGCCTCTCCATTCCCCATGAAATATCCCCCATATATTAGCAAAGGCAATTGAAAGTACCATATACACCGGCCAGCCGATAACCGTACCCCAGCTTCCCATCATCGTTGCTCCTGCGCCATAGAGAATGAAGCTCCCGATCCACATGACCGACATCAAAAGGAGAAAAAGGAAGTTTTTCAGTGATCCCTGAGTTTTGTAATACTTCGTTGTCTTATTAACTCCCATCAAATATGCGCAATAGAGGATATTCAATATTCCCCCGGATGTGAAAAGTATAACCCAGATTACATTTCCCGCCAAGTTTTCACTTGCGCCGAGATCCTGGGCAACTTCCACTAATTTACCACTCATGGAAAAGCCAATGTTTATGGTGGATGAACACATACCGGAGGCTAAGCATATCAGTATTCCTGTTTTTACGGAGAAACGAGCGTTCCTTGTTATTTCGCCGGCGATTTTACCCTGCTCACGTCCTTTCCTTATTCCCGCATAACCGCTGAGCCCGATACCGGTTAGGTTTATGAGAAGTCCGATCACCACGAGTAAACCACGTGCTGTCAGAATTTCCGCCGGATAGAGGATAACCATCGGTATAAATGTTCCCATACCGGTTACAGTGCCGAGCATGATCGGGTATCCAAGGGCGAAACCGACTGTGGTAATGCCTAATCCGAAACTGATCGCTCCTATTCCCCATATAATCCCGAATACCAAGGGAAGGAACAGTTCTGCCGACGGAGCTATCCGGTAAACCTCGAAAAGGTTCGGTATGGAAACCACGGCAAAGAGCAGGTTAAACACAATCATTCCGAAAATGGAAAATATCATCCACTGATTTTCCCACTTCCATGTCCGTGCATAAGCCATCGGCACCGCAAAACTGCCCTGGAATACTGATGCGATAATAACGGTTCCAAGCCCCAGGAATAAGCTGTTCATGGTTTGTTGCCTCGAAATGTGAATGTGAGTTTCATACCTTAGATCTATTTATTCGCTGCTTTCCGGGATTAAAGACTATCGGACAATTTATACCTGAAGTTTATTTATCCTTTTTGAATGTAGCAAAATAAAGATTAGAGCAGTTGATTTCATTTGAAATACTCCTCCTATGATAAAAGTCTACTCCTTATGAAATGGTAGAATTGATTATTAAGGTTTTTCAAACAATTAAAATGTTTATTTAAGCAAAATCAAGTATATATATTTGTTTTTCTTATTTTATTAAAACTTTGACTTGTTATGTATCTAAAATTATTGTCAGAAAACATGTTTTCTAAAAATAATTACATTATCTTTTTAAATTACTAAATCCAAATTTTCATTTGACTTCAACCAATATATTAATTATTATATAAGACTAAATTATCAAATAAATTATTGGGGCGTCGACAAGCGGTAAGTCACGAGTTTTTGGAGCTCGCATTCGGAGGTTCGAATCCTCCCGCCCCAGCCATTCTTTTAAGAATGTATCATTAAAATTTAATATTATTCGAGATATATGTTTTAATTCGGGAGGTAAGATGGCGGAAGCTGTTTTGAAAGCACAGATACGAGAGGAAAAGGGCAAGCAGGTCGCTAAACGGTTAAGGCGGAATGGTTTAATACCAAGCGTATTGTATGGTGTTGGCGTTGAAACCACAGCGTTATCCATAGAATTAAAGGAATTATTATTGCTTCTCCATACATTCGGAAGAAACACCGTGGTTAATCTTACTCTAGCAAAAAAGAAGAAAAAAATAAAGTCGTTTATCTATGAAATTCAGCACAATCCCATTTCCGGCGATATTATCCATTTGGATCTGAAACAGATTTCCATGGATGAAAAGATTCATGTGTCCATTCCTATCAATCTTATCGGTACACCTTATGGCGTGAAAAACGAAGGCGGTATAGTCGAACATGCATTACATACGCTTGAAATTTTTTGTCTCCCCAGTGAAATACCGAAAGTAATCAGCGTCGATATCACCGATCTGCACCTGGGAGATTCGATTCATGTCAGAGATTTGACTCATGATAATTTTAATGTGCTGTCAGATTCTGAATCGGTAGTAGTGCATGTCATAACTCCTAAGGTCGTCAAGGTTGTTGAGGTTGAAGAAGAAGCCATAGAAGAAGAGGAAGAAGAGCCTGCCGAACCTGAAGTTATCGGTGAGGAGGAATGAGTTATTGCTCACGGTTGTGGGGCTCGGTAACCCAGGTGCCACCTATAAAAAATCCCGGCATAATGCCGGTTATATGCTGATAGATGGTATTGCTGATGGACATTTTCTTGAAAACGTGACTTTTCAGCAGAAACGGCGGTTTAATATCTTGCGTATGTTGGGTTTGAAGGGGAAATTAGGTACATCATCCGGACCGTATGCAGGTATTGAAGGAAAAACAGGCGGGAAACGGTTTTTACTTGTCAAACCGGCCACTTATATGAATGAATCCGGAAAAACACTGGCATTTCTTAAACGTCGCGGGAAAATAAAGGATCTTTCTGAGGTTTTGGTTGTTGTTGATGATGTTGATCTTGAATTAGGCAGAATCAGGCTGCGTGCCGACGGGTCTGCCGGAGGGCACAATGGTCTGAAAAGCATAATCAGCTATCTGGGGACGGAAGAATTCTCACGCCTGAAGATTGGCGTAGGTCCGAGGCCGGATGGTGCTGATTTGGTTGAATATGTCCTGGGTTCGTTCGTTCCGGAAGAATTTGAACTTTTAAATAAATCACTAAAAGCCGCTTCAACTGTTGTTGAAGCCTTTATTTTAGAAGGATTCGATAGCGCCCAGAGTGTGATAGCGCGATTATAACCACATTCACTTATAAACGCTGCTTTTTCGGAGGAAGGCTATGAATATTGTATATGCTCCTGTACTTGGTTTAATTGGTCTTTTTGTGGTGTTCGTAATTTATTTTTGGATAAAAAAACAGCCGAGCGGCACGGATGTCATGATAGATATATCCGAACAGATCCACGCAGGTGCTATGGCTTTCCTCAGGCAGGAATATACGGTGCTGCTGTTTTTTGTGATTTTTGTGTTTCTTGCCCTAACCTTCGGCCTTCCCGAGAATGGATTTCTTACCGCTATTGCCTTTATTTCCGGTGCATTGTGCTCGGTCATTGCCGGATTTATCGGTATGAAATCCGCAACCCGTGCTAATGTCAGGACTGCATGGGCAGCCAACCAGTACGGTCAGGGGAAAGCGCTGTCCATTGCATATTTCGGAGGTGCTGTCATGGGTTTGGCTGTTGCCAGCCTGGGACTTTTGGGCATTTCAATTTTCTTCAACATATTCAACTCCCCCGGTGAAGCGGCGATTATCAACGGTTTTGCAATGGGTGCGTCTTCTATTGCCCTTTTTGCAAGGATCGGCGGCGGAATCTATACCAAAGCAGCGGATGTAGGAGCCGACCTCGTGGGTAAAGTTGAAGTCGGTATTCCTGAAGACGACCCAAGAAATCCTGCAACTATCGCTGATAATGTCGGTGATAATGTTGGTGATATCGCCGGTCTTGGAGCCGATATTTTTGAATCCTATGTCGGTTCGATTGTGGCGACACTTGCAATCGCTGCCACAGCAACTGCTTCCATGAAATTCGGCGATATGATTTCCGGTAACCGTATAATATTTATGCAGTTGCCGATTTTTGTCGTTATGCTTGGATTAATGGGTTCTTTTATCGGTGTATTTTCAATTAAAGTACTCAAAAACATCGATCCCGCAAGTGCTCTCAGGTATTCAACATTCATCGGTGCGGGAATATTTCTCATAGCGTCGTATTTCATGGTAATCCGGCTTACCGGAGTCAGCGGACCGTTCTGGGCGATTCTATCGGGAACAATTTCGGGAATAATCATCGGCCTGATTACCGAATATTACACCGGCGCCAGACCTATTCGCCTAATTGCCGAGGCCTCGAAAACAGGACCTGCTACTAACATCATTACCGGTCTAGCTATAGGGATGGAATCGGCTGTCGCTCCGGTCTTCGTCATCTGCGCAGCGATTTACATCGCCTACCAGTCCTCGGGTCTTTATGGTATCGGAATGGCTGCGGTCGGGATGCTTGCTACTGTCGGTGTTACCATGACTGTGGATGCCTATGGTCCGATTGCTGATAACGCCGGTGGAATCTCCGAAATGAGCGGTCTTGGTCCTGAAACACGTGCTATAACGGATAAACTCGATGCGCTGGGAAATACCACTGCTGCCATTGGAAAAGGATTTGCTATCGGGTCTGCGGCGCTGACTGCCCTTGCATTGTTCTCGGCATATGCCTCGGCTGCAAAAATTTCATATATAAATCTCATGGAACCAAGGGTGGTAATCGGCTTGCTGATAGGCGGGACAGTACCTTTCTTCGTTGCGTCAAGTACAATGAGGTCTGTCGGTAAGGCGGCTTTCAAGATGGTTGAGGAAGTAAGACGTCAGTTTCGTGAGATTAGCGGTCTCATGGAGGGCAAAGCCAAACCGGATGCTGCGCGCTGTGTGCAGATTTCTACAACCGCAGCACTTCGTGAAATGATCACTCCCGGTCTTGTCGCAGTCTTCATTCCGATCATTGTCGGTTTTGCTCTCGGCAGGGAAGCGCTTGGAGGCATGCTCGGTGGTGCAATGGTAACCGGTATTCTCATGGCGCTTTTCATGGCTAATGCCGGCGGTGCATGGGATAATGCCAAAAAATCCATTGAGGGTGGTCTTCATGGCGGGAAAGGTTCCGATGCCCATAAGGCGGCTGTTGTTGGTGATACCATTGGTGATCCGTTTAAAGATACAAGCGGACCATCAATGAACATCCTGATTAAGCTTATGAGTGTTGTATCGCTGGTTCTGGCACCAGTACTGGTTCATTTTGGGAGATAGTTATGTTTTTCGTCTGACAGGTATTTTGTTATTGTAAAAAAATTAATTCGCGGTAAAACTATTTAACAAATATCATCCCTGCCTATCGTATATTGTGCGGTATGCCGGAGTCCGAAGGGAGGAAGTAATTGAGAAGTTACGAAACCACCTTTATTATTGGTGGATTACTTGATGTTGCGGAACGTGAAGCGCTTATTGGGCGATATGAAAAGTCTCTTACAAAACTCGGCGGGAAGTTTGAAAGAATTGTTCGCTGGGGTCAACGTAATCTTGCTTATGAAATAAAAAAGCGCACCCAGGGTTACTATGTCATTTTCTATTTCAAAGCAGATCCTTCTATCATTTCCTCATTTCACCGTCAGCTCGACATAAATGAAAATATCTTGCGGTATATGACACTTCTCTGGGATGGTAAACATCCTGAGTATATTAAAGATGAAGGAGAGTCTGTCTCAGGTGTGGATGTTCCCTCTAAAGTGCCGGTAACCGCGAAAAATCATGAGGATTCTGAGGATACACTTTTATCAGAGATTGATGAAGATACAGAAGTGCCTGATGATGTGACCGGTAGTGAAAAGGAGGAAAGCGGGGATTCTTCGGAGAAGTATGAGGATACTGAAGAGACACAAGACGAGAATGATTCTAAAGAAACTGATGAGGCTGAAAACCTGGACAAGGAGGACAAATAGTGCTAAACCGGAAAAAAATAAAAATATGCAAATTTTGTGAAAACAAGGATTTTGATTTTAATTACAAAAACAATAAAAAATTACGTTATTTTATTAATGAACGGGGGAAAATTATACCCCGCCGTATGTCCGGTACATGCGCAAAACACCAGCGTAAGTTAACAACAGCAATCAAACGCGCACGATATATGGCAATATTGCCGTTTACTTCTGAAATGATGAGGTAGTACGTTCCAGAATCAGAACGTAAAAATGTCTGTAACGGAAAGGCATACATGACACTCTCAGTCCCACAATACCGACCTTTGCTCAGTGTCGTACTTGGGCTGTTATCGGGTATATTGTTTAGCTTTATTGTAGGGAGTCTCGACACACCTGATTATCTGTTTGAGCAAATAAGCATCGGATTTATTGAAATCCCGTTTATTATTCTTTATGCAGTATATGAAAGAAAATACGGGTGGGAAAGAGCTCTTCTCGCTGTTTTTATTGGCAGCGCTTCAGCACTGGCAATGGATTATCAGTATCTTTCCATTACACCGGTTGTTTTTCTTAAGGTTGCGCTTATGGGTGTTATACTCGGTGAAATCTCCTGGTTCAAAGGTTCGTTTTCACTGAGATTGATAGCGGTTGCTTTCCCGGGATTTTTGCTTGCTGTCATATTTGGTGTTCCTCTTATCATCAGGGGTGTTTCGCCGGAAGTCATGGACAATATTAAACTGGATGCTCTGAAAATGTATGAGGCATTTATGCCGCATGATGATGCAGTTAATACCGCAAATAACCTCATGCAAATGTTAAGTGGATTTTTCAAAGCCGGTCTTGCTGTTTTTCTTATAAGCTCATTTACTCTTGTATGGTTATCCTTTGTCGGTGCGCAATTTATTATGAGGAAATTTAACGAGGAACCGGAAGTGGTTCCCCCAATGTATTCGTTTAAATTGCCGTTCCATTTTATTTGGATATTTCTTATGAGTTTCGGCTTTTTGCTTGCTGAAATAAAGCCGTTCTTCCTACTGGCTTTAAATATATTTGTCGTAATGGCTTTCCTCTATTTGATTCAGGGGATAGCTATAGTAATGTATCATATGAACAGGTTTTCCCTCGGTCGTTTTCCGAGGATTATTTTTTGGCTGGTTTTTTTCATCACCATTGGTTTTTCTGGAGTGTTTTTAATTTTTGCCGGTTTAATAGATACTTGGTTTAGTTTGCGATCAATTCCGTATAATAATATAAAAAGCGTATGAAGAGGTAAAACAAGATGAAGGTAATTCTTAGAGAAGATGTAAAGAGTAAGGGTAAAACAGGTGAGATTATTGAGGTTAAACCCGGGTATGCCCGTAATTATCTCATACCTCAGGGATTTGCCTATCCTTCTAATGAAAAAAATCTTAAGGTATACGAACAGGATCAGTATCGTAGGGCTAAGGAACAGGAAAAGCTACGCGTTGATGCCGAGAAACTTAAGATTGAATTGGAAAAGATGTCACTTACGACTGTTGTCAAGGTCGGGGAAGACGATAAGCTTTTTGGTTCGGTTACAACCCATACAATTACAGATCTTATTAAGGAAAAAGGATATGAAATCGACCATCGTAAAGTTGTGATTGATGAGCAGATAAAAGAGCTTGGCGTTTATGAGGTTGGAATAGGTATCGGTTATGGTATTGAAGCCCGCGTTAAGGTCTGGGTTGTTAAAGAATGATATAATTAGAGGTACAATATTTTAGTATTTGAAATTTGAAAAATCTTTGTTATTTTATGAACACTGATTGAATCAGTTTTCTTTATTTTGATTGTATGGATATCTGGCTATGATTGAAGTTTATGTTTCCGGTCTTGCTTATGACACAGTTTCAAATGCACCGGTCGTGCTTTTAAAGGAACGTGACGGAGAGCGTGTTCTTCCCATATGGATCGGAACCAATGAGGCCAGTGTCATAGCACTTGAGATATCTGGAATGACCTATAGAAGGCCCCTTACCCACGATCTGATAAGATCCATACTGAATGGATTTACTGCAAAACTTCAAAAGATCGTTGTCAGTTCTCTGAAAGAAAATACGTTTTATGCCAAGTTTTATATCTTGGCATCTGAAAAATCAATAATTGAGATCGATGCTCGACCCTCCGATTCTATTGCATTGGCTTTGAAAATGAAAGCTCCCATTTATATAACGAATGATCTTGAAGGTTCACTTATTCAGTTATCAACGTCCTCAGATGATGTCCCGGGTGATGATGAGGTTGATTTTGATTCATTAGATTTGAGAAATCGTCTGAGAAACATTAAACCGGAAGATTTCGGTGATTTCAATTTGTAAATGTTTATAATATGTTGAAAAATAAAATATTTTCCCTAATCACTGAAGCATTTACATTTGCGTTATTAATCCTTTTTTTTACTCAACAAAGTTGTTTTTCTGAAGATTTTGATGCTGAGGCTTTGTTCAGAAAAAGCAAGGCAGATTTCCTTCAGGGGAAATATATATCCGCACGATTAAACTTTTATGAACTTATTACGAATTATCCTTCCAACAATAGAATTCCCGCCGCCTATATGCTGCTTTCAAAGTCACTTTATAATTTAGAGGACTTTAAAGCCGCTGAATCCACTGCTGCTGAACTGCGTAGGTTGCATCCCAAAAGCATTTTTTTCGAATGGACTGAGTACATGATCGCTGCCTGTAGATTTCGCACAGGTGACATTGATAAAGCAACTTCCATCCTCGCCGCCCTGGCACAAAAAACAAATGATGAAACTCTTAAAATACGTTCTCTCAATACGTTACGCCACTCGATTCTACCTGTGGCCAACCGTCAAACTTTTTTTGCCATACTTGAAGAAAACGGTATTAAACAATCTGATCTTGAATCATTGTCCGTACAACCTTCAGGCGCTGAAAACGTTTCTATTTCAAGGTTGTCAAGAAAATGGGAAGCTGGTTCCACAATCAAGATCGGAATTTTGACACCATTGACAGGAATAGATGCTGGTGAAGGCAATGACCTTCTCAGAGGAGTTAGTGCCGTCCTGACAAATTACCATGAAATAAATGGATATCCAGTCGAACTGGTAGTTGAGGATACCGAATCGAATCAGATTCAAACGATACTGAAATCAAGAAAACTTATCGATGAGGGCGTTATTGCGATTATTGGTCCCGTTTATGGTGAATCAACCATCAGCGCTGCGGTTGAATCAGATAACTCCGGGATACCGTTTCTTGCGCCTACTGCAACTGATGTGGGACTGCCGGAGCTGGGGCGGAGTGTTTTTCAGCTCAACCATACTCCCGTTGTTCAGGCTGAGGCATTAGCGGAGTTTGCAGTTAATAACCTTGAGATATCGAATGCTGTTGTTATAGCAAGCAGGGACGAATGGGGTGAGGCAGTTGCATCAACATTTGTGAAAGAAATGGAACAACGTGGAGCGGAAATTTTAACAGCGGAGTATTTTGTTCCGAATGTAAGTGACTTCAGGAATTTCAATGATATTATTATGCGAATAAGGGAGTCTGCACCAGAGGCAACCACATATCTTGACAGTATGATTGTTTTTGATTACGGAGGTGGATTTTCCGATACACTCTTTGTGAAAACCGGACCTGACCTCGAGGGGCGGAGACACGAACCTATTACAACCATTGATTGTATACTTATTTCAGCTCTTGCCGATGATGCCGCACAGATCATAAGCCAGATTATGGAATACAATGTCAATACTGTACTTTTGGGAGATACAGGCTGGAATACCGAGAAAGTTGTCGAAGAATGGGGTGTGTATGCTGAAGGTGCATATCTGGTTTCCACAGTGTGCGATATATCAGACAGTCTTGGATCTTCATATTTCTCCGATGACTTTGCTTTGCGGAAAAATGAACTAACGAGTATCATTTCAAGAAAAGGATATGATGCGTGCGCAATTCTTATTCATTGCATTGCCCGTGGAGCCCACAATCCGGGAACACTTCTTGAAGCTCTCGAGTCTTTGCGGGATTTTAAAGGTCTTTCATCCCGTTATTCTTTTTACCTTGATAGCCATGCAAACAGTTCTGTAGATTTTGATAAAATTGTAAACGGCAAACGTGTCATGGTAGAGCAAATACTCAATAGCAATAGTTATTAATTATAAAATTCCTGATCTTTCTTGTTTTTAGTTTTTTCACTTTTCATTCTGCCTATGAAATCAAAGGTAATTTGGGCTGGTATCATAACATTATTAGTTGTTTTTTCTCCAACATCTCCTCGGGGCGATCCTTCCGATGGGTTTCTCAGCGAAAATATTGATTTTGAGGATATTTTCTCTGATCTTCCCGATAATTTTGACATCGATACTGCTGAAGAGTCCGATTTTCTCTTATTGCCATTTTTTAACGAAAAGGATGCAGAAAAGATCATTTCTTTCCGTGACATCCGAAAAAAAGCTGTATCGCTTCATACTACCATAGATAATATCCCGGGTTTGTCATCTTTACAGTATGCTATACTTCATCACCTGAGCAGGAAAGATATGCGGTTGATTGTACCAGAGGTATCCGGTCATATCCGCAGCGGGTATGCACATCGCCCTGTAAAAGAGTCGCTTCCGGACAGTAAATACTATATTAAACTCAACTGTGACAGTGAGAGAGGATTGAGTATTGGTTTTCTCGGGGAGCGAGATCCGTTTGAACCGAAAGCGCTCGATCTATCCTCGGCAGGTGTTTCTTTTACAGGAGATAAAGACCGTATCCATGCTGTAATAGGGGATTATCGACCCGGGTTCGGACAGGGGCTGGTATTCTCACGGTATGGACGGAGTTATACATATGGCGCTGATATCATCGTTCATGAAAAAATAAATCCCGCCAATACATTCTTTGAAGAATCTCGTTTTTTGAGAGGCGGCTTTATTACCATTAAGAGAGAATGGCTGGTTACTCATCTCTGGCATTCCGTACGCAAACTGGATGCTTCTGTTGATAATGACAAAAATGTTGTCGGTATAAGAGATACCGGATACCATCTTTCCGGTGATAATCCGGGTAATTTAAAAGAACGAATTACCGCGGCACGATTTGCGTTTTTCCCCACGCCTGAAGTTGATTTTGCTTTTTCAGGGGTGCAATCAACTTATTCCCCGGCATTGACCCGACCAGGCGGTGAAAGCTATATGCACTATCCAGAGGGCTCACAATTCAGGTATGTAACGGTTGATGGAAAGATTGAAAAGGGGTATGCCCGGTTGTTCTTTGAGTATGCTTACCTTGATGAAGGAGAAACCGCGGCGATCGGTGGAGTTCAGTTGAAACGCGATCGTGTGCGTCTCGGAGTTCTCTTGCGCCGGTATAGCGAAGGATATTGGGCGTTCCGTTCGGGCAGCTTTTCAGCATTCGGCAAGACATCAAATGAGGAAGGTGTTTATTCTGCCATCGAGGCCGATCTTACAAATAATATCCGGTTGGTAACATCATTGGATATGACTCGAACTCTATTTCGCACTTATTCAAACAGTATGCCCGTTTCCAGGAAACGGATTCACGTTATGATCCAATCTCGATTACCCGGTGGATTAATAGGAAGAATTTCCACACGGTCTACCAGAGATTCCGGGGATAGAACGGGCAGATGGAACATGCGTATGTATTTAGAGAAAAAGCGAAAACGTTCCGTGATCGCAGACTGGCGTTCGTCATTTGCATGGTCACAGGGTGATGGAGAGGGCGGACCTTTTGCTGATACATCACTCACACTGCTCATTCATGGTTGTAATGCCTTATTGTCAGCAGGTTTTTTTGACATACCCGTTTACGGATCGAGATTCTATTATTATCAGCGTAATGTTCCCGGACGCGGGTATACAAGCCCATTGTGGGGCAGGGGCGGTGTATTTATTCTGTTTATCAGGTGGAGAGAGTTTTCAGGCCGTTATCTTGTTAAAAATTCAGACCTGATGAAAAGTACCCGCGAAATAGGAATACAGGCCGATATTTCTTTTTAATAAGAAATCATGTTATGGGAATATTGGATTTGTGTTAATTTTATGAATAAATGATAAATTTAACTTGTAATATAAAATTAGTCTTGACAAATAATACCTTATCCTGTTCATTTATTTTATGTTAAATTTAGTAAAGAATAGTCCATAAGAGAATGTAGTAAAAGGAGACCAATGTGAGAAAATTTTATGTTATTATTGTCCTTTGTATTGTTTCATGTTTTTATGGATGTGATAAGAAAGAAACCATAGAAAAAGAATCCCGTGTTCTGGAAAAACCTTTAAAAGGAATTGAAAAGAAAAAACCTGAATTGTTCCTCGGAGAAAAGGATGAATTTCATCCCCAAAGTACTGTAGAGAGTATAAGAAAAAAACGTCTCACGCCTATGGGCAGACTGACAAAACAACCGTCGGTGCTTACTCCGGACATGGCCTCCACAAATGCTGCGATCAACAAACTCGGTTTCACGAGAGCCGATATAACCCAGTTTGAAAGTAAGCCGTTTAAGATTCCATCATATCCGTTTGATTATGAAAATAACCTGACAGCTCTCAAACATCTGTACGAACTCCACAATCTCAGCTCAATGATCAAAGATAACATGACCGAGCTGGAAAAACTCGTGTCATTGATGGTGTACGTTTATGAAATTCTTGACGGCGGGACAGAACCCTCACCGGAAGCCATATGGACCCAGACAAGCCCCTCAGCCGAGATTATTACCAGTCTCAGACGCGAAAAGGGTGTCGGCGGAACGAGTGAACATTATGCGGCGCTTTTTTGTCAATTAAGTCTCTCGATAGGATTTAATTCGCGTCTTGTGAGCATGCATACTGTCAATGATGACGGTGAGCTGTTAACCCATGATGTCTGTGAAGTATATTTGAAAAAATTTGATAAATGGGCGGTTTTCGATGCTTACAATCGTGCAACGTACTATCTCCGTGATGGTGTTCCTCAATCGGCGTTAGAGCTACGAAACATTATGTTTGAAAACCTTTACCGTGGCATAACCCCAAAATCGGGAATAGGTGATTTTACCGATATCGTATCAGTAAGAGAAAAAATACTGCCTCTTTACCGCTATATTTACCTCTGGCGCATGAATGATATTGCCGGAAAGAGCGCGGGGGGAAAGTTCATTCCATGGCAGGCCCTTTATCAGGCACATCTTGTCTGGGAAGATGAAAATGCCCCGATCGCAGAGGGTATGTTCGAAAAGTTGTATAAATTTAATAATATGCGCAATTTGAACTATCCTTTGAAGGGAGTAAGATATGTTACTCATGATATATCTGACTTCTACTGGCCCCTTAATCATACGATTGTTAATCTGGAAAGACCGGAAGATGGGATAATTCGTATTTATATTGATACCTTTACCCCGAATTTTAGCCACTTTGAAATAACCGGTGTTTTAAATGATGAAGGAAAAGAATACAAAAGAAATATTATTGATATTAATACATGGATCGGTGAAATTTCGGTATTAAGTACCAATATGTTTGGAGTCAAAGGCTCCCCTGCCATATTGTATTTTGAATGAGTATATCCGCTTTGTTTTGTTATAGATTGAATTGTATAAAATGACAGACATTCTTTAATATAATATACAATAGAATGTTCTATAGTAGAAACAAAAGATCGGAGGTTGTTATGACTCTCAATGAGGCGCTTATTCTTTCGTATGTTAAAAGAGGTATTGGTTATGGTTACAGTATTCTTCAGCATGTAGAAAACAGTCGTTCGGATGAGTGGGTTGATTTTTCACGTGCGGGAATGTACAAAACACTTGATAAGCTTGAAAAAAACGGCTTGGTGAAAAAAACTCTCGAGCAGAAGAATAATCGTCCCCCCAGAAATGTATACCGAATCACCGGTTCTGGCGATAAGGCTCTTACTGATTATCTTGAGTCTGGTTTCGATTTCGACTATCAGGTTAAAGATGATCTCGATGCATATCTTGTAACAGCTGTTGCAGCCTCTCCGGATGCACGCTCTCTTAGCGAGAAAGTCAGGAGGCGCATAGAAGCGGTAAAAAAGCATATTGAGGTATATAAAAACGAGTGGCCGGAAGACAAGAATTCATATCCGTTTATTGTTTACGCGCTTTACAGGCGCCGCATCGATTCATTTCAACTTGAATTAAAATGGCTTACCTGGCTTAGTGATATCCTTGACAGTACATCAGACGATATTCTTCATATGACCTGGGGTGAATCAGGGGGGGAATGATTGATGATCATACAATTATCGTATTTAATATAGAAACTTTTTGAGTTAGATTTTCTTGCATGATTGATTAACTTTTATTTATTAACATGTAATAAAGCATAAATCCCGGCGTTAGTGAAAGCCTTCACTGCGATAAATAAGCTTGGATATCCTGTGATTACAAGTGGTGTGGTGGTCGTTGAGTTGCCTGACGAGTCCGGTACTCTTGCTGATACTTCTGGGAAATTGGCCAGGGAGAGGATCGATATCAACTTTGTGTATGGTACCGCACAAAAATGCTGTGAAAGTTCAGCTATTGTATCCGCAGTGAGTGACGTAGAAAAGGCCGTAAAATTACTCGGGTGAGTTAGTAAGAGGGTACTTTGGGTCATTCTCACCCGATTTCCAGTTACTGATAAAAAGACACAGCGCGGCGGTCTCTTTTGCAATATCCTTCAGGACAACATGCTCGTGATCTGTATGAGCATTGCTGATGCTTCCGCAGCCGGTTGCCACAGTCGGTATTCCCAGGATATTGTTGTAAAACCAGGCATCGGCACCAAAATTCGCAGCACCTATTCCACTGCTGACACCTACAGCCTCGTATGAGTTGAGTAGCAGCCTGATCATGGGGTGCTCAGGCTCGACCCTGCTCGTGTCGTGACGATAGGAAAAAGTCATCTCGAAATGATCCCTGAGCCATTCAGGTCCACAGGTTTTTACACGTTCGAGCATCTCACTCATAACCTCTTCCTTTGGTGTGGTCAGCAGGCCGAAAACACCCCTGAAGACCGCTTTCTGCGGCGCCATCGCCGGCCAGTCACCCGCCTCGAACTGACCGAAAGTAACCGGCATGGGATTTTTATAAGCGAGGAAAAGCGGGTCTTCGCCGTGGGTTATTTCAAGCAGTTCGCGGTTGTAATTCTCTATTATGTTCATTGCTTCGATTGCCATTTTCAGCGCGCTGACAGTAGTCTGTGCCGAACCGGAGTGTCCAGCCCTGCCGTAGACTGTGCCGGTGAACCAGACAGCCCCTCGAACCGATGCGAAAACCTTATTTTCCGTTGGCTCAAGGTTGAGGCAGCAGTCAGCATTCTCTCCGTGGCGTATGAGCGCGAGGGTGCCGTTCCCGCCGGTCTCCTCCTCGATGACAAGGTGAGCGATCACATCCACTTTCGGCCTGATACCGAGCTTTTTGAACGCTTTGAAGACTGTCCATACAACCGCCACCTGTGCCTTGTCGTCGCATGTTCCCCGGCCGTACATTCTGCCTTCCTCGATAAAGGGATCGAACGGCCGTTCCTGCCCTGCGGAGGGCGGCACTACATCAATGTGGGCGTTCAGTATGACGCTTTTCCCGGCACCGTCGCCTTTAAGTACAGCGCGGACATTGGGACGCCCATCGTAGGGCAGGTCATCCATGCGGAACGAGTAATCGTGGTCGTTCACGATATCCTCGTGTATGGGTATTTTTTCACATTCATCGGCGATGCCCCTGAACTGCTCATAAATCCATTCCATCGCCGGACCCTCGTAACTGCTGACCGACGCAAAACGAACAAGCTTCTCAAGGAACTCAGTGGTTTCGTCGAGAAGATCCACGCATGTTTGTATTATCATTCTTTTATCGGGCATTATGGTTGAATCCTTTCAATTAACTCACCGCTCATTCTTTGCCAGGAACGGATAATAAAGTCTTTCTAAATATATTTACACTAAGCTCCACCTTACAATCCTACAAGCACCTTCTCCATAATATCAAGGCTCTCGTCCGCCTCGTCTTTCGTTATAACAAGGGGTGGAGCAACACGAATGACATTACCAGATACGGCGCCGATGATGAGACCTTTCTCGCAGCACATGTTGATGGTCTTCAGGGTTGTTTCCGGATCGCGCTCCTTTGTCTTTTTATCCTTCACGATGTCCAGTCCCATGACCAGGCCTCGGCCGCGCACATCGCCGAGATGACGGCATTTTTCTTTCATGTTTGTAAGCCGGGTTTTCATGTATTCGCCCATGATTCGGGAATTTTCTACGAGTTTCTCCTCCTCGAAAATGTCGAGGATGGCATGGGTTGCAGCACAGCAGATTGGATTGCCACCCCATGTTGAACTCATGTCCCCCGCCTCGAGGGATTTCATTATTCTCGATTCCGCAAGAAGGCATGAAATGGGCATTCCCGAACCGATGCCCTTGCCGATAGGAACCAGATTAGGTCTGAGACCCTCCCATTCGAGGGCAAGGAACTTTCCTGTCCGCCCGAACGAGGATTGGATTTCGTCCAGGATAAAGAGAATTTCGCGCTCCCTGCACCACTGTTCGAGGGATTTCAGGAACCCGTCGGGAGGAAAAACGAACCCGGCGGCGCCTTGGTAAGGCTCTATGATAAGCCCCGCGATTGAACCGGTTGACTGCGCATTCACCGCCGTATCGAGGAATTCCAGGCATTGATTACCCACATCAGTGCTTTCGGAGCCGAATGGATTACGGTACGGGTCCGGGAACGGCGTCTGGATGATACCCGGCATGACAGGACCAAACAGCTTCTTCGCGGATATTTTGCCGGCAAGGCTCATGGTGCCCATTGTGCGGCCGTGAAAACCACCATAGAAGGAGATGATCTCGAATTTGCCGGTAAAACGCTTTGCAACACGCACAGCAGCGTCAACAGCTTCCGAACCAACCGTGGCAAAAAAAGCGTTGTCGAAATTATCGGGCGCCAGTTTAACCATGCGTTCAGCGAGTGTGACCCTCTCCGGGGTCGGGAAATCGTAACAGTTTAGAAGTCGTTTCGCCTGTTTGGCTATTGCCTCGGCAAGTTTGGGATGGCTGTGTCCCACATTGGTGACCAGCACGCCGCTTGTCCAGTCGATAAAACTGTTGCCGTCCACATCCCAGACCTGCACGCCCTGTGCGCGGTCCCACACGATGGGCGCCTGAACGTTGAGACAGTGGGATTCATAGGTTGCCGAAATTGATTTATACTTCCTGGAATTAGGGCCGGGTATCGGTGTTGTAATGTGTGCTATCATATGGTTGATTTCCTCGGTTGAATATTTTATTCAAGGTTCAAGATTCAAGGTTACAGATTTCAGATTGAATGGTTTATGGTTCAAGAATGTTCGCTGAATACGGTCATCTGAAAGTCTTATGTAGTTTCATTTTCAATTTCGGACTTGAGAAAACCTCTGGATTAAGGACACTCCTGGGAGATTTGCCCTCAAGAAAAGCCTTGAGATCATCCATGATCATATGCCTGATATCCCAGCCGCCTTCCTCGCTGTACCAGGCAAGGTGAGGAGTCAATACCACATTTTCCATCCCGAGGAGCGAGTAATCGGGTGTGGGAGGTTCCGTATCATACACATCGATTCCAACACCTGCCAGGACACCATCTTTCAACACTCTGGCAAGATCGTTGACTTTAACTATGGGACCGCGGGATGTGTTTATAAGCACAGCCGACTTTTTCATTAACCTGAGCAACCGCTCATCGAACATACCGCGGGTTTCCTCTGTGACCGGTACATGAGCTGTTACAATATCTGCCTCACTGACAACTTCCTCAAGGGGCGTGTGTACGATTCCAAGTTCCTCAAGCCTCTCTTTCGGCAGGTAGGGATCGCAGGCAAGTATCCTCATACCGAAATTTTTCATCTTCCTCAGCACGATACTCCCGATATTGCCGCAGCCCACTATACCGAGGGTTTTCCCGCTCATGCGGTGCATCGGTTTAATAGGATCGAAAAGCCATTTTCCCTGTTCAATCGAGTTCCTGAGGATAGACCGCTGGATCTGGATTTTACGGTAAACTGCAAGCATAAGCATGATTGCCTGCTCGGCTACATCCTCGCTTGAGGCGGTTGGCTGATTGGCGCATATGATGCCATGTTGTGTTGCCGCCTCCACATCGAGGTTATCGTAGCCGATGCCGTGCCTGACAATCACTTTTGTTCTCTCAAGCCCTGCTATGACCTCAGCGGTCATCTTCGCCATGTTGACAAGCAGGAAATCGGCGTCCCCGACCTTCCGTATTATCTCATCAGAAGGCGCAGTCTTAAGCTGGTAATACGAAAAATTGACTCCGAGTTGCCTGCACTGCTTCTCTTCCCAGGAGAGATCAAATTCAATGTAGTCGGTTATTTTAAAAACTACACCATTTTCAATATTTTCAGATTCTTTCATATTCTCAAACAAGTTCATTTACTTATTCCTCACTTCTCTTGTACGTGACAGCTTCGTAAGTAAACGATGTCGGGCGGGAAACACTTTCTCCAGAACGCCCTAAATTTCCCTGTAACATCATCGTACCGTCTTCTTTGAATTCAGCTATCCCCTTAAAGGTTATGTCTGACAGCTGGTTTGAATCAAAGTTAAATATGTCCACCGCGATCGGTTCTGCCGAATACTCAACCCTGTACCTGGCGTTCGATGAAAAGGTTTCTCCACCTTCCATGATTACTTCCATCGTCATGTCTTTTTTAAAAACCATGATTATTTCCGCGCCATCCGGAGTGTGTCCTGCCCACTTCCCTGTTATGCGTTTTGATCCGCTTCCCAGCAATGAACTGCAGCCAAAACAGATGATAAGTGCAATCAATGACGAAATAAACAAGCGCTTTTTCATTACTGTAACACCTTCGAGAAAGATTTGCTTTAATTTAGCCATTTAATAAGATTCCTTTCACTCGGTAAGAAGGTAATTTTTCTGATCGGAATCCTTTGTTGCTGTCGAATTGAGACCGATCTGCACATCGGCACCGGATTTGTCCACAATTCCACTTTTCCTGCGAAGGAGATTACCGAAGATTGTGGCAGCGGTAAGCCCTTTTTCCAGCACGACCTGCTGTTTGCCCCTGTCCATGAATTCGCAGCCGTTGACAACAAGTCTACCGCCGTCAGCGCGAATGCACGGGAATCCCTCGACCTCGAAATCCCACCCAGTGAAATGGCAGGAGGTCAGTAACAGCGTACTGAGACCGTGTTTGATGATATGTTCCCTGGTTATCTCGGGTACGCCCCAGAACCCGCAGTTGGCAAGCTTGACCGGCCCGATGTTTTCCTTTCCGATCACTATGGTAGCCATGAACTGGCAGTTGGCAAACTGTATGCCGGCGTGTGGCTGGACACGGTTAACCTGCACCGCAACAGGGCCGATGTCCGATCCTGACTGCGTGATTACAACGTTTCCCGGACCATGCCCGAAATCATCAAAAAGAAAGCCTATTTTCGGGAAGATAACAAAGCTGTTTGAGATGAACTCCCAGTCTGTCTTACCAATCTTGAAACCGATAAGGTTGTTCTCAAGGTACTTCCTGATGTTACCGCCCGGATACTTTGGTTCGAGTTCCATGCGGGTCCAGAAATTCGGATTGAAATGCACATTTTCGATACGTCCGATATCTGTACACTGGTCAATGAACACACCGATTTTCAGAGGACAGGCGAACACGTTGCGTATGGTGTGCAGTTCATGATGTTTCGTCCCGAAATCAAGTGCCTGATACGGGTTGGTCAGAGTCATATCAGTCACCTGGCACAGCTGACCGTCGCCCCTGATCGACCACGGATAAGGGATAACATCCGGCAGCGTCTGTTCAGGGTAATGTATGATCATATTACGGATTACCGAGTTATGTTTCAGGGTAACCAGAGGTTCGCCATCGGCATCGCCCTTGCCGCCGTATGCCAACAAGACTGTCCCGGCAGGCGCCATCGAGTGAGGTACTCCACCAGATGCGCCCTGTAAAGTTACTCCGGGAGGGACAACCAGCGAACCCTCGACACGATATTTACCGGGTGGTAAAAAACATACAGGGCCATCTGTCAGGGCAGTGTCCAGGGCTTTTTGAATAGCAGCCGTATCGTCTGTCATGCCATTTCCCAGCGCACCGTGATCCCTTGCATTCACAGTTCCCTGAGTGTTGGGAAACATCTGTCCGTGTAACGGTGTGCGGGCAAATATTAACATTACTGCAAAAGTCACAGCTGTTATAATTTTTGGATTCATTAAATTAATTACCTTGAAAAGAATACGCATATGTAACCTCCTTGAGAAATTCCTGATTCCAGATTCCAGGTCAGGAAATTTATTTGTGAAATCATGCTTTGTACATTCACATTGTTTTCAGCTTATCTCTCTCCTCATCTTCTTTTAATCTCAGTCTGGCTGTGTTGCATAAGTCATCGAAATATCTTTCAAGATACTCATTTGTTCCTCTCAGTTCATTTATTACTTCCCCTCCCCACTCGACATATTCTTTCCGTCTTTCTATGGACCAGTCTTCCGGAGGCGAATCCACAATATCCTGTATGTTGGAGATCTTATCAGCAAGTTTTACAAGGCGCGCCCCGAGAGATAAGCTTTTGGCGTGTTCGACCTGGAGACGTTTTCTCTCCTCATTCGGTAAACTCTTATCGTCAGTCAACTCCTGTACTATTGTACTGATCTCACCGCCGAATTCAGCCTCAAGTTCTTCCCCGGATGTGTCGGTGTCTTCAAGCGTATCATGAAGGATTCCGGCGGCAATAGCAACGGAATTATGTATTTTCCCGATATTCCAGAGTATTTCAGCAGCTTCTATTAAATGGTTTATATAGGGAGATGCCTCTTTGTCCTTGCGCTTTTTGCCTTTATGCTTTTGAGCGGCGAATGTGAGCGCCCTTAGTACAAGCGACATGTCATCAACAGTGATATTCACAGTGCCTCGGCTTACGGAGATATTATTGTTTTATAGTTAAGTCATACTGATTTTATGGATTAGGGTTAATGAAAGTCAAGTGTTTTTTTAATAATATTTTTTCCTGTTAATCATATTAAACTTGCTCGCGATTATTAAATCCGCTATAATTTTAAAACTTTTAAAAATGCTTTTTAGCTGTTATTAGGTGAAATCGAACACAAACATATACGGGGGTAAACATGTCTGATGTCGTAAGAGTGGGAATCGTCGGCGGCGGTATTTTCGGTCAGTGGCATCTTAAAGCGTTCACACAGCTTCAGAACGAGGGGAAAACCGAGCTTCTCGCTATTGCCGATCTTGTAGAGGAAAAGCGTGAGAAAGCCGCAAAGGAGTATGGCGTTAACCCCTACACCGATTATCGGGAAATGATCGAAAAAGAGAAGCTCGATGCCATAACAGTTGTGACACCGGATCATCTCCATGCCGGTATTGCAGTTACCGGTTTGGAAATGGGATGCCATGTCCTCTGTGAGAAACCCATGGCAACAACGATAGAAGACTGCCGCAGGATTGTTGATATTTCGGAGAAAAACCCGGACAGGATATTCATGGTTGATTTTCACAAACGTCTCGATATGTATCATATTGAGTTGGAACGGGCGGTGCGTGAGGGTGAACTGGGCAGTGTACAGTACGGTTATGCCTGCATGGAGGATCGTATCGAGGTGTCCCGCGACTGGTTCAAATCCTGGCCGGCAGGCTCTTCGCCGTTCTGGTTCATCGGTGTACATTTTGTCGATCTCATCCGCTGGGTCATCAAGTCTGACGGCGCCAGGGTGTTCGCCACCGGAAGGCGTGAAAAACTGAAAAGCCTCGGACTGGATTTCTGGGACAATATCAGCGCCCAGATAGTTTTCAAGAACGGCGCTGCGTTTACAGTGGATGCCGGGTGGACACTTCCCGACGGGTTCGAGGCTATTGTCAACCAGGGTATCCGTGTAATTGGTACAGAAGGAATATTTGAGGTAGACAGCCAGGACCGCGGTGCCGGCGCCTGCCTCAGGGGTAAAACCCAGCAATCGTATAACCTGGGTGTGTATTCTGAGAAACATACACCGGACGGGAAAATCGTCTATGGAGGATATGGTATAGAATCGATCATGGAATTTGCCAACCATGTTAATTATATCAAGAGCGGCGGAAATATCGCAGACCTGAAAGGCATGTATGCCGGTGCCCGCGATGGTCTTGAGGTCTCAAAGATTGGTGTTGCTGTGCATAAGAGCGCTGAGGAAGGTGGAACAGTGATCGATCTTGATGCACTTTAGCAAAAATGTTCTCATATCCTTGGTTTCTCACAAGACATTTTTCTCAATAATAATATCGAGTATTTTACAATTGGTTTAATAAGCTTACACCCGCTGGAAATATTAGGGTGATAGGAATATAGCCGCCGCTTAAGAGATTAGGGGGCGGTTTTTTTATTATTAAACCACGATTATCCCCTTTCTATCTCTTTTCTTCCAATCAAATACACTTTTTTGGAATTTTTCTTCTCAATCTCTCGTCTAATTAATTGAAACAAAGAAATTGAACTTCATAAACATTGTAAAGGAGGTATTAAAAATGAAATCCAGCATAATCATGATAGCCGCCGGATTGGTTTATTTCATTGCGGCAACTGATTTTCTGGTCGTGCAGTTCTCACCGCTCATGAAAATTGTTGCCTGAGGCATTTCATCTCTCTGGAAAAGGGCGTCCGTTATCGGAACGGGCGCTTTTTTATTTTACCAGCGTGTTCAATATTAATTTTGCTTGTATCTGGTCGGTGATGTATTGACTGTACAGAGGGGAGAGAATCTGGAGTTGAATCTCCTTATTGAGTAAGCCGTTTGCAGGCAGCCGGATGTACTCGACCTCGCCGTGTGGTTATGGAGAATCCTGAATTAGACATTCCATCATACCCATCAGCGATTCATACATTTTCTGTCAATTTTTTCAAGTAAATTAATTTTATAATACCTTGTTATTGCTTTATCTCAGCGGCCTCTGAGGTAAAATTTATAATAGTGTAGGCTAAATAATAATCGATAGAAAAAATGATGATAGAAAAATTCTTTGTAACCTTTTCTGAAAATGACTGTATTTATATATGAGAACAATTACTGAGAATCCGGAGGACTGAATTTGTTGACAGACCATGAAGCAATGCTTGCTGTTCGGGACGGTGATATTGAGAAACTGGGATTGTTGTTTGAAAAGCATCATAAACGGCTTTACAATTATTTCCTTCTCGAAACAAAAAACCGGCAGGTGAGCGAAGACCTCGTGCAAGATGTCTTTTATCGAATGTTAAAGTACCGTCATACATATCACAGCGAAGGCAAACTTATGTCATGGATGTTTAAAATAGCACGAAATGCCCGTATAGATTACTTCAGGGAACACAGTGTCCAGTCGGATCTGATTGAAGAAGGGGATGATTTCGTGAGCAGTGATCCGAATCCAGAAGAGAAATATGAGCAAGAAAGCGAGATTGATCTGTTACGGAAAGCAATTGACGAACTACCCGTAGACAAACGGGAAGTTATCATTATGAGCCGTTTCAATAATATGCGTTACGAGGAAATAGGAAAAGTTCTAGGGTGTACTGTTGGGACGGTAAAAGTTCGTGTTTATCGTGCAATAAAGGAATTAACGAATATTTATTTCAAACTGGCAGGGGAGACAGGCCATGAACTGTGAAAAAATAAATAAATTAATTCCGGATTATATCAGCGGTAATCTGGATTCAAAGACCAGACTGCAAATTGACAGTCATATAACGGAATGCGCCAGCTGCAAGCAATCAATTAAAGAAGTAGAACTTGTCTGGTCAAAGCTGGCTCAGATTCCTCAGGAAGAACCCGGCCCTCAGGTGCGCACCCGCTTTTATTCCATGCTGGAGGACTACCGCCGCGAATTGGATTACTCTCCTGTTAAGGTATCCTGGAACGATAAATTGGTTGAATGGCTGGAAAAATTATGGCCCAGTCGCCCGGTTTTTCAACTCGGGGCAGCCGTTGCATTTATGATGTTCGGTATTGTAATTGGCCTGCGTGTTAATTACGGTTTCCGTTATCAAGGCGATATAGCGCAACTGAGAGAAGAAGTTCATGAGATGCGTCAAATGGTCACCAGCTCGCTGTTAGACCAGTCCTCGGCAGTCGAACGTCTGCATGGTTTACGTATGAGCAGTTACGTAAAAGATCCGGACGAACAGTTTCTCTCTCTGCTACTTGTGACCTTGAATTCTGATCCGAATATCAATGTCCGGCTGGCTGCCGTTAATGCATTGCGCGTGTTTTGTGACAGTCCCTGGGTCAGGACCGAACTGACCAATTCTCTTTCCAGCCAAACATCACCTCTGGTGCAAATTTCTCTGATTGATCTGCTGGTTGAAGTACGGGAACAGGGAGCGTTTGCTGTTTTTAGCGCGCTGATAGATGATCAAAAAAGTATTGAAGAGGTAAAAAAGCGGGCAAAATGGGGCATTAATCAAATAATATAAACAGGAGGCAGTGATGAAAAAGTTTATTCAATTCTCATGTATGATTGTTATGGTGGTCATGTTTTCCACGAAAATTTATAGTGAAAGCAAATTCGAAGATACTATGACAATGGAATTCAGCGATCCATCAAGACCGGGTTTACTGATAGTTTCTGGCGGCCAAGGGGATGTTACCATTAACGGATACAATGGCAAAGAGGTCATTATTAAAACGAAATCGGAGATTAAAAACTTAACGAGCCCGCCGGAAGACGAAAAAGCAAAGGGACTGAAACGGATTTCCGGCACAAATTTTCATGTGGCTACCATAGAGGATGAAAATGCCATAGCAATATCACTGTCATTAAGAGATGAAGTCGAGCTGTTTATACAGGTGCCGTTCAAAACTTCTTTAAAATTAGGTGGTAGTAATCCTAAAGAAAATATAGTTAACAAAACAACTGGTTTGGGGGGGATACTGAACCCAATCATTAGAGGTGTAATGGGTGGTTTTTTTGATGGAAATATTGAAGTCAAAAACGTATCGGGTGAGATGGAAATAAACACTGTTGATAGTAATATTTCCCTGCTGGATATTTCTGGTGAAGCTGCTGTAAATACGGTGGATGGTGATATACTCGTTACGTTTGAGGATGTTAGCCGTGAAAAACCCATGTACTTCAGTGCGGTGGATGGTGATATAGATGTTACGTTTCCCTCTGATATACAGGCGAATTTAACTATAAAGTGTGTTGACGGGGATGTATTTACCGATTTTGAAATAGATATATCGAGAAAGCCCGAGGTGGAGAAGAAAAAGACATCTACAGGTACAGTTGATGTATTCGGACTTATTGAATTCCCTGGAAATAACGTCACCGGTAAAATAAATGGTGGCGGCCCGGAAATTCAACTGAGAACGATTGATGGCAATATCTATCTCAGAAAGGGAAAATAATCCTTTATCTCTCCATAATCTGGCAGTAATACGAAAGAGAATTCATCGTTGGATACACTCCAGCCTGACGGATACTCGGACAGAAAATGTTGAGAAATATTTTTTAAAGTCTTCTGATGTAACACAAAAAATGAAATTTTCTTTCCAAAAACCTCGTCAAAGTTTTTAGCCTGAATAATTAATAAATCTGTAAAAGAATTTACCGCAGAGTACTCAAAGATCCCAGGGAAAACAACTTTAAGGCAGAAGGCAGAAAAGGCAAAAATATAATTTATTTTAAATAATTATAATCGAATTTCTTTGTGGCGTATCTTTTTTCAAATGATTTATCTCTGTTACCTCTGTATTCTCTGTGGCAAAGAAATATTTTATGAATAATCCGGGTTAGAAGTTTCCCAAAACAAATAACAAAAAATTAAACACACAAATAAGGTAAAGAAATCCATGTACTATATGAAAACTTCTCTACTCACAATGGCCATTTTTCTCTTAATCACTCCAAAACAGGTTTTTACCGATCCTGGTGTTGTCGCGAAAGCGGGAGATATACCGTATCAAGTTCCCTTAGTGGAAACACCTGTGAAAGTCGATGCCATACTTAATGAAGAGGTCTGGCAGAATGCGGTAAAAATTGATGCGAATATCGAAGTGCGTCCGGGAGAAAACATCACGGCACCGGTCAGAACGGAAGTTCTGCTTGCTTATAGTGAAACACATTTCTACGCTGCCTTCCGTGCTTATGATCCCGACCCGTCACAAATTCGTGCTCATGTCACCGATCGTGACAATATGTACAGTGACGACTGGGTAGCCCTTATTATTGATACCTTCAACGACCAGCGTCGCACGTATGACTTTTTCAGCAATCCTCTCGGCATCCAGGGGGATCAAATAGAGAACTCCGGTAATGGTGGGGGAGCGTGGGATGCAATCTGGGATTCACACGGAAGAATTTCAGATAATGGATATGTTGTTGAAATGTCTATTCCTTTCAGCTCACTGCCGTTCCAGCACATTGATGGTGATCAGATATGGAGCTTCGATGCCGTGCGCAGCTATCCCCGTAATGTACGGCACCATATCGGCGCATTCCCCCGTGACCGCAATAATAATTGCTATATGTGTCAGTCAGTGAAACTGATCGGCTTTGCCGGTGCTATACCTGGAAAGAACATCGAGATCGACCCAACTTTTTCTGCCGGAACAACTCAGGAACGTGCTGACGAGACATCCGGGCCGTTCAAGGTAAAAGACCGCTCGTCCGAACCCGGGATTACTGCCCGCTGGAATTTCACACCGAATATGACACTCAGCGCTACTGCAAATCCAGATTTTTCGCAGATTGAAACCGATGTTGCCCAGATGGACATCAACACACAGTTCGCTCTCTATTATCCTGAAAAGCGGCCATTCTTCCTCGAGGGTGCAGACTTCTTTGGCACATCTCTACGAGCAGTCCACACACGCACACTCGCAGAACCTGAATGGGGTACAAAGATAACCGGTAAGGAAGGACATAACACCATTGGCTTCTTTACCGTACGGGACAATATGACAAACCTGCTGTTTCCGGGAAGTGAGGGTTCAGATAATACATCACTTTCCATGCAAACCTCTGGCTCGGTTCTTCGATATAAACATGATGTGGGGAAATCCTCAAATGTGGGAATACTCATGACTGACCGTGAGGGAGATCAATATTATAACCGCCTCGGCGGTATTGACGGCGACCTGAAATTCACTCAAACAGATAAAATAAGCTTTCAAATGCTTGGCTCAAAGACCCGATACTCCAATGATGTTATAAATGAATTTGAACAGCCCGGTGGAAACTTCGGAGGAACTGCAATCGATTTTGATTATATGCATCTGACAAGAAGTGTCGTCTGGTTGGCCAGATACCGTGATATAAGTCCTGATTTCCGTGCAGACCTGGGATTTATTTCCCAGTCCGGATTCAGGCACATGCAGGCATTGTTTGGATACTTCTGGAATAAAGATCCCGGGCACTGGTACACTCAAATACTCGCCGTTTATGGCGGTGAAATGGATATAGATTATAGTAACAACATGCTAAAAAAATCCATGTTATTCCAGTTTGAGTTTAATGGCCCGATTCAGTCTTTTATTAATCTGAATGCTAATATCGGCAAACAGTCGTATGAAGGAGTCGAGTTCGATAATAGAACAATTAATCTTTACTCTAATATGCGGCCCACAGGATCACTCTTCTTAAGTCTCTCCGGTAAAGCAGGAGATCGAATTGATTATGACAATACCCGGGCAGGAAAACAGATCAGGCTTAATCCGACTGTAGAATATAAATTCGGTCACCGCCTGACGCTGAATATTGAGCATGCATTCGAGCGGCTTACTGTTGATCCCGGGCGGCTCTACACGGCAAATGTCAGTAATTTCAAGGCAGTATATCAGTTTAACAGACGGGCATTCCTGCGGACAATGCTGCAGTCTGTCCACTACGATCACAACACCAGGCTCTATAACGATGATGATATTGATCCTGAGAACAAGAGCCTGTTCAGTCAGATTCTCTTTTCCTACAAAATCAACCCACAGACAATGTTTTTCTTAGGCTATTCTGATAATTATTCCGGAGATCAGGGTACAATCCTGACACAGACAAACCGAACGATCTTCACCAAAATCGGCTATGCCTGGATGTTATGACCGATCTGACAGTATATTACCGGTATCAGGGGAATCATAATACTAAACCTCAGTGAAAATAGTTAATTAGACATAATAGCACACAATTTTCAAACAACCCCCCCAATTGCTCCTGCAGTTGTATTGCACAGTTCAGATAGAGAATTTTCAAATGATTTTTTCTCTGTGAAAGAATCCTATACAATCTCACACATCATTATTTATTCATAAAGCATATCATATCACTATAACAAACAATAAGTTAGAATATATACATAAAGCTCTTGACTTTTTTATACTTTAAGCTTAAATAATCTATAGATATTGTTTCCCTTATTTTTTTATAAAAGATTTTTCATAAACCTGTAGTCATAAAGGAGGATGTCATGCCTTCAAAGAAATTAAAAGATTTTCTGGACAGCAACAGCATCAAGTACGTGAGCATTACTCATTCACCTGCCTACACCGCCCAGGAAGTGGCGGCTTCTTCCCATATTCCGGGAAAGGAACTGGCAAAAACTGTAATTATCAAGATCGACGGTAAAATTGCAATGGCAGTTCTTCCTGCAGCCTATGGGATTGATTTTCATCTTTTGAAAAAGAGCCTTGGAGCGGGTAATATTGAACTTGCCGGTGAACAGGAATTCGAGAAAATATTTGAGGAATGCGAAACCGGAGCGATGCCTCCCTTTGGCAATCTTTACGGGTTGGATGTCTATGCGGACGAAAGCCTGGCAAAAGGTGAGGAGATTGCATTCAACGCCGGCACTCATACAGAACTGGTTAAACTGGCATACAGGGATTTTGAACGACTGGTAAAGCCAAAGATAGCTAAATTCGCTTTCATGTAAAAAAATATATGCCGTCGCTAATCTTGAACCTGAATTTTAAAAATTGTTTTGTATTTGATGTCTAAAAAGAATGAATTTTTTCAATATATTTTCACCCCCGTCTTTTCTGCGGTTTTCTCGATATACTCCTTTGCTTCAGGGTACTTTTTCTCAGGAATGTGCTCGATCAGAAGTGGTCGGGGATAACTGAGACGGCTTAGCCTTACAAGATACGTTTCATAATCCAGTATTCCCTCACCCGGCACAACCTCTGTGATGTAAGCCGACATCCTGTTGGGGAGTACATAGGTATCCTTGGCATGTGCCGCGATTATATGCTCGCCCAGAAGATCGAAACATTCATCAATAAGTTCCGTGTTTCTGAAATATGTACCGAGATTGATCATATTCACCGGATCGATACATACTTTCAGACGCGGATCGCCAATTTCCTCAATGAGTGCAAGATGAGCCCGCGGATTGTTCATAATGGTCATGTTTGTAGCCTCAACGCCGAATGCCACATTTGAGCCGGCGGAATCTTTGAGAATCTGCCTCATGGTTTTTACGGAGAGCTTCCATGTTTCCAGCGTCCAGTTGTCTCTGTACGGTGAGAATGGCATTTCGCTGCTCAAACTACCAACATGGGTGGTTACCATCGGACATCCCACTCTTTCCGCCGCCTCACACGCCTCGACAGTATATCTGTTGCACTTACTGCGTTCAGTCAAATCCAGTTGAATATTACTTCCGGTGGTGTGCATATCGAAAAAGGTAACATCGTAAGTTTGAAGAGATTCCTTCAGTTCCCTGATTTCCGATTCGCTGGCGTCGAGCCAAGGGCTCTTCTCATACCTTGTTATGTTTGCGTTGCCCGATGTATAGCCCCTCTCACGAATGTTCTTAACCATTTCGGTTATACTCATTTTATCCGGGGGGTAATCCAGTGTAGTTTTGCCCCGTGCCCATGCGGCAAGACGGATTGGTGTAGAACCGGGAGTAAGGTCACGTTTGAGATCGGGTGGGGGACTCCACGGGCTCAGAAAAGGCGGATGAGAGAGGCTTTCCTTCGTTTCCTGCTCTGCCTGAGCATTCACAGCCCCATACAGTAGTCCGGGTGAGGCGGTACCTGCCGTAAGAACTCTGCGCCTGGAAATATTTATTGACAAATTAATAACCTTTCTAAAAATAATGTATTGATAGTAATAATGTTTACTCTAACTATATATCTTAACTCCCAACCCTTTTGCGGTATCCTCAATGTACTTTTTGGCTCCGGGATACTCCTCATCAGGAATATGCTCTATGAGCAGAGTCCGGGCCCAGTTCAGTCGGCTGAGGAGTACCAGGTAGGTTTCGTAATCCAGTATTCCCTTGCCCGCTGCTACCTCGGTTATATATGCCGACATCCTGTTCGGAAGAACATAGGTGTCTTTTGCATGCGCAGCGATAATATTTTCGCCCAGAAGATCAAAGCACTCGATAATCAGCTCCGTGTTCCGGTAATAGGTTCCGAGGTTAAGCATATTTACCGGATCAAGGAGAACCTTTAACCGCGGATCTCCTATTTCCTCTATGAGTTGAAGGTGTGCACGCGGATTATTCGTGGCGGTCATGTTGACAGCTTCGATGCCAAGTTGCACTTTCATTCCGGCAGTGTCTTTAAGAATCTGGCGTATGGCATCAACTGATTTTCTCCAGGTTTCCCATGTCCAGTTATCCTTGTGCGGAGCGACAGGTGATTCCGTACTGCAGGTGCCGGTGTGGGTAGTGACCATGGGACACCCCACTCTTTCGGCTGCCTCACACTGTTCGGCTACATACCTGTGATTCTTCTGCCTTTCTGTCAGATCGGGATGAATGTTAAAAGGAACGGTATGCATGTCGAAAAAGGTCACATCATACTTTTTAAGGGCTTCTTTGAGTTCAGTGATCTCCGACTCAGGGGCATCAAGCCAGGGATTTCTCCGTGATCTCGGCGTATAGGCATTTCCTGATGTATACCCCGCATCACGAATTCGTTTGACTATTTCGGTTATACTTATGTCTATTGGATAATCAAGCGTGGTTTTGCTCGACCACGCCGCCAGACGTATTGGAGTATTTCCGGGAGTGAGGTCGCGTTCAAGATCAGGAGTCGGGCTCCAGGAACTTAGGAACGGTGGATGAGGTGATTGCGTCTCCAGGGGCGCTGTTTCCTTTTCCGGCTGAGTACACGAAGAACCTATGAGCATTCCCGCCGATGCGGCTCCTGCTGCCAGTGCTCTGCGTCTTGAAATATATTGTGGCATGTGAATAACCTCCGTTTAATATAAACTGATGAGAACTTAGCTAAATAGGAATTGATAAAAATTAACTATATATTTTAACACCCACCTTATCGGCGGTATTCTCAATATACTTTTTTGCCTCAGGATATTTCTCTTCTGGTAGAAATTCTTGAAAATATGGCCGGGTATACTTCATACGACTTAACTGAGCAAGGCACAATTCAAAATCCATTGTCCCGGTTCCTGCCACTACCCACTCGAACGCTGGTAGCATAGAGTTGGCAATCTTGACATCTTTACAGTGCATGTAACAGATATCTTCTCCAAGGAGCTCGAAGCACTCGTTCACCAGTTCTGTGGTTCGGTAATAAGTTGAAAGATTGAGCATATTCTGCGGGTCAAGGGTTACCTTGATGCGGGAGTCTCCCACATCTTCCCGAAGCTTAACGTGTGCTCTGGGATTGTTGATATTTGAAGGATTAATGGCTTCGATAGCAAGTGCCACCTTGCTCCCTGAAGTATCTTTGAGAATCTGCTTAAAAGCATCAACCGATCTTTTCCAGGTTTCTTTTGTCCAATTGTCACGATGGGGGCGGGTAGGATTGGGATTGCAGCTACCTGTATGTGAAACGATGAATGAAAGGTCCAGGCGTTCGGCGGTTTCGACGTTTTCAGCTGTTCTTTTATTGATCTGTCGTCGTTCTATTGCGTCGGGGTGAATGTTGTTTATGCAGCGATGAATAGTGTAAAAGAGAATATCGTGCTCTTTAAGTGCAGCCTTGAATTCCCTAATCTCCGAATCCGTGGCATTTTTCCACTCGTCGTTGCCTTCAGCTGCGGTGTATCCGGCATCACGGACGCTTTTTACTACCGAGCCGATGTTCATCTCACTTTTGTAATGGATGCAGTGACCGTTGCATGAAAGGCGGATAGGTGTTTTTCCCGGAATCAGATTGCGTTTGATATTTTCAGCAGGACTGAACGGGGTTAAAAAGTCCTCACCCCATGTTTTTGACATGGAGAAAGCCTCGGATTTCGAGGGCATTGCTCCGAAAAGTATTCCTGCCGAGGCAGTACCCGCTGCCAGTGCTTTGCGTCTGGTCATGTTTTTTTGCATTTTTTGACCTCCGTTTATAGTAACGATTCCAATAAAAATTTAAATTAGAGTTCAATCGGCTCAACTGTAAATAGTAACCCCCACTTTAGCGGCGGTATCCTCGATGAATTTCTTTGCCGCCGGGTACTGCTCTTTGGAAAGTCCCTCTAAAAGAAGGGTTCGGGGATAGCTTAAACGGCTGAGGCGTACGAGAAACGTTTCATAATCAAGCATTCCTCTCCCGGGCGGAACCTGTGTAATGTATGCAGACATCCTGTCCGGAAGCACATAGGTGTCTTTGGCATCAGCCACAACAATATGTTCACCCAAAAGGTCAAAACATTCATCTATAAGCTCTGTAGTCCTGAAATAGGTACCGAGGTTGATCATGTTGACCGGATCGAGAGTAACCTTGCAGCGTGGATCACCGACATCCTCAATGAGCTGCAGATGAGCCTGTGGATTATTGATGTTGCCCATGTTAAGAGCCTCAATAGCCAGAACAACTTTCATCCCGGCAGTATCCCTGAGAATTTGTCTGATGACTTTAACAGTGAGTTTCCATGTCTCCCATGTCCAGTTGTCCTTATGAGGGGCAATAGCCCTTCCCGGATCGCAGCTTCCCGTTCCAGTGGTTACAGTGGGACCTCCAAGTCTTTCCGCTGTCTCACACTGTTCAACGACATGCCTGTTTATTTTCTGACGTTCTGCCGGATCGGGATGGATGTTGTTTTCCACGGCACGCATCCCGAAAAAGGTCACATCGTAAGTTTTCAGCGCCTCTTTAAGCTCGGTTATTTCCGGTTCGGAAGCATCAAGCCAGGGATTCCTCTTATCCCGGTTAACGCGTGCGCAGGTTGAGGTATACCCCATATCCCGGATTCTCTTGACCATTTCGGTTATGCTTATGTCTTCCGGATAATTCAAATCCGTTTCACTCGTCCGGGCAGCAAGACGAATGGGTGTCATACCGGGAGTCAGATTGCGTTCAAGGTCAGCCGGTGGGCTCCAGGGAGACAAAAAAAGAGGGTGAGTTGTTTGTGACGGTTTTTCGTCTTGTGACTGGGAATATGTGGTTCCGATAAGCATTCCTGCCGATGCTGCTCCTGCAGCGAGGGCTTTACGTCTTGTAAAGTTTTTTGTCATTATTACAGTCTTTTATTATCCTTATCGTTTTATTCTTTCCTGCAAAACAATGTCATCCTTCCAGGTATACTGCCATTCAATGTTTTCATGTAATTTGTACTTTATAATGTGATCTTTTATATCCGGCCCGATAATCTTTATCCTTGAACGGTATCCCTGACCAAGTCCTGCATCCGCACAGAAATTCAAATAGCCTATATCTTCCCAAGGTATGCCCATGAGTTCCGAACCTATGCGGTCTACAGAAACATAATCCGGTCCCGCAAGGGCGACACGGTGATCGACAGGGGTACCGTTCGCCGGTCCGTTGCCCTCAACGCCCTCAAATCCGTCAAGAACAGCAAAATCAGGATGAACCCTGTGAGCCATGAGAAATATATTGAAGTTTATCATCTTGGGAGACCTGTTTGTCTTCCCTGTAGCGTGCATCTTACTCTTTTCATTAATTTTCAATCTTGGAATTTTCAGCGGCGATCCCATCACAACGTTTTTAAGTGTCAGGGTCGCAACAACACAGTTATGCGTTTTAAGACGTGTCACCGATATAATGTAATTATCGGGATCAAGGAATGTATTGATGATCCTTATAGGTGCAGGTTTGAGGTCCTTATCAAGAATCCATTGGTACGTTGTAGGCTCATGATTAAGTTCGACAATTTTTACATTGTATTCTTTTTCAAGCGGCATATATCCGAATATTTCAAAAGTTTTTTCAGTGTTTTTGTTCTGAACAGTAGATTCGGCGACAATTACCCTTTTATTGTATATGGGTTTTAAAAAATCAAGCACTCCCCTGACTGCATCGGGAGGAGTAACCATGAGGGGATGCCCGTTCTGACCCACACAGTTGAGTTTAATGACGACCTGTTTGTTCTTTATGGCTTCCCTGAGATGATTTTCAAAAGGTTTTAATACCTCATAAATCATATCCCTGCGGTCATTTCCGGTAACAAAAGAAACCCGGCTTTCATCCTGCTCAACCGATGAGGTTTTGGCAAGACCAACGGGTCGTATCAGGTTTGAGGAACAGCCTGTAAGTCCAAGATTTCCCAGAGAAAATCCGGCTGACCCCAGAGCTGCCTGCCTGATAAATTTTCGTCTATTATGGATTATACTACTATATTTCATTGCCGAGTCCATGTTAATATTTACTTTACTTTCTGTGTATTATCCCGGCATAAAAAGAATTAACCTTGACGGTTATCCACAGCACTTATTTTCTCACTTCGTGATCCCTGTACCTGGCAAAATAAAACAATTTTATTCTGTCAGGAGAAACATTGAAATTTGCATGCCATGTTCTCCCGTCCGGGGGGATCATGTATGCTGTTCCAGGCGGCTGGCGCCTGACCTGCTTGCCCAGCAACACGTGGATATTATCGGTGATTGCAGTCCATACCTCCTCGCAACCATCAACATGGCTGTGTGGGTGAAAGAATGTCATGGCATCGAGTTGAACGGTTATGATACTCTCAAGGGTACCCAGTCCATCCTGAGTTTTGAAAAGAGACTTTGAAAGACCGGTCCAGTGTCCGTAGCCAGGATTCATTTCCTGGGTATTCTCATCGACAACCAGCATTTCGGTGTTCGGACGAAAACCCTCAGGATAAGGCTCAGAGATAAGGAACATGGTTAACAGTTCATCACAGGTGTTTTTCATTGTGAATTCAAGATTAGCCGGCATGAGAACAGCTATTCCGGGGTAGAGTTCCGCTGTTTTATCTCCAGCCGTAATCGTACCTTTACCGGAAAGGATATAAAATATTTCCTGTTCATTCTGTAATGTGACCGGCGGTATCGATTCGCGGGCGCCGAGTGAAGCGCGGGTGAAACGGTTTATGTATTTGAGCACCGCACATTTAGCCGGCGGATCCATCGGATCGCCTTTTGTAAGAATATCCCTCTCTATAAGCGAACCATGAGTTTTTGCAGGCATTGATTCTATCCAGTTGCCCATGTACATATCTATGTTTGCATCTTTCTCGGGATCGTACCGCCCACCCTCGAGCTGGCTATAGGGTCGTGCTTTCTGGGCTGCAGCAAAACCTGGGATAACGAATAACAATAGTAGAACGATTATTAAAAATTTTCTCATCATCTTTTTCCTCATAATATTTTTGATAAAACTTCCCGGGCAATTTTAAAGTGCATCGACTCATCCGGTGTAAAATCATGTCTTCGATTTTTTTTAAAACAGTTAATGAAAAAATTGGATTTAACCACCTCCCTTATCCTTTGGCCAGGAATACGCATTAGAGCCGGCATCTTTATGCACAGGTCCCTTGGGAAGGGTTATAGACCATTGCAGCACGCTTTCTGACAACTTTTTCACCACACCGGGAAATTCATCAGCCAGATTATTCAATTCTGTGGGATCCTGAGGGATGTTAAAGAGCTCAATCCTGCTCCTATCAGGATTCATCAGGAGTTTCCAGTCGCCGTCCCTGATCGCAAGAATCGGGCTCTTATGAATTACATGACCGTAAACGGGGAAACGGTTCTCCCACATCAACGGTTTTTTCTTTTTCATCGGATTGCCCTTAATAGCCAGAGACATATCCTCACCATCGAGGGTTAAACCGCCTTGTAACTTTGCTCCTGCGAGTCTGGAGACTGTGGGAAGGAAATCAACGCCGCCAATGACAGTTGAATCATCAATCTTTCCCGCTGGAGTACTGCCCGGCCATCTGACTATAAAGGGTTCCCTGACACCGCCTTCATAGAGGCTGCGTTTGAGACCCCGAAACGGCCCGGTTGTGGTGCTGCTTGCCCCGCCGTAATGAGAAGTTTGCGGCAAAAGACCCGATTCAGGACCATTATCGCTCGAGAAAATAACAACCGTGTTTTCACTCAAGCCCAGTTCATCGAGTTTATCCATGATTCGCCCGACATGACGGTCGATATTTGTCAACACGGCGTACCATACCTGGAGAGAACCTTTGTGATCCCCCCATCTCGGCGAGAGATCCTTGTATGGTTCAATCATCTCTTCTGTTGGGTGGAGAGGTGAATGAGGATCATACAGCCACGCATTGATATAAAATGGTTCATCGCGATTTTCTTCAATGAAATTAATTGTTTCATCAGCTATCATTTCTGTCGATCCAACCCGCCTTTGCGGGCCATTTGCACAGGTTTTGAAAACATCTATACCGTATTCCTCAGGAGGGATTTCTCTTCCAAGATGCCATTTGCCGAAATGAGCGGTTGTGTAACCCGATTCCCGGAGCAGTCTCGTAACAGTCGGAATCTCCGGATCGACATTATTCGGCATACCTCTTTCTATATTAAGCTTGGGACCGGCAATATAATCATGAATTCCAAGTCGTCCGGGGAACTGGCCGGTCATGATTCCTGTTCGGCTGGGCGAACACACCGCAGAATTCACATAAAACTGGGTGAAGATAGTACCTTCCTGTGACATACGGTCGATGTTCGGCATCTTGAGTTCGCCCCGGACTATCCAACCCCCATGACCCGGTGTCGATTGATGCCCGTGGCACGGCAGGTCTGCCCATCCAAGATCATCACAGAATATAAAAACAAAGTTGGGCCTCTTTCCTGTGGCAGTTTCGCCAAACACTTTTTTTGAGCTGCCCAAATAAGTCGAGCCTGCAAAACCTGCGGCGCCGACTCCCATTTTTTTCAAAAATTCATTCCTGGTAATTTTGTTCATATCTGATTCCCCACTTTAATTATAGAAAGAATTTGATGTTATAATATTTTTAGAAAATGTAAGAATTCTATAAACCTGTATTACTGTCTGATACGCCTGTGAAACAATAATAATCCGGTTTCTCATAAAAGGCATATGTTGAATAATATCATAGATAATAGTATAAATATTGCAGTATGTCAATGGACAACAACGCAGATGGAATTATATATTGTTTACTAAATAGACGTTATCCGTAAATAAATACAATAATCGTAAATATTTTACTTGACAAATAATTTACTTATATTTATAATATAGACGTAATTAGTATAATAATAGATATAATGTATAGTTATTATATTAAAGGAGAATTACTTATGACCAATGATTTTAATTCCAAAAAGTCTAAAAAACTGAGTCAGATCGTGGAAACCTCGGAATCCCTTTTTATGCGTTACGGTGTAAAAAGAGTAACTGTGGAGGAGATATGTCAGAAAGCAAATGTAAGCAAGATGACATTTTATAAATACTTTTCCAATAAAATCGAACTGGTTAAATATGTCTGGAATAGCTGGTTTGATGAGGGTTACAGCAAAATTGAAGAAATCAATGCAATGAATATTCCTATCACGGAAAAATTACCTTTGATGATTGAATGGAAGATGGGATTTCTTTCGGAAATGAGTCCCGAATTTATTGACGAATACATTAATATTGATCCCGAACTGAAAGAATTTATGCAGGAATTTATGCAGAGAAGTTATAAACTTTTTCTTGGTTATATTATTGATTGGCAGAAAAAAGGAGATATTCGACCGGAAATTCGCCCCGAATTCTTCATTGCAGTTGTTGACAAACTGCAGGAGTTGTTTGGCGATGATAATTTAAGGAAACTATACCCAGCCGATGGCGAATTAGTCCTTGAGTTACACAAATTACTCTTTTACGGAATAGTACCCAGACAGGATTCGGAGAAATAAAAATGCAATACCGATGCAAAGTAAATCATTATCATGTTTTCCTGTTTACCCTGATAATCCTGTTATTAAATGGGGAAAGTGGAGCTGTTGAATATGATTTCAGGGGACAGTTATCCGGCTGGACAAATGAATCAAGAAATAATAATGACTGTGATAACAATTCAGGTTTGCGTTATATTCCGCAGTTAATTCTGGAACAACCCGTAAGCGAGAATTCTTTTTTCGACACCGAGGTATCGTTCAATGGTTATCTGACAGCAAACGGCTCAAACTCGGGCCGGAATTCAGAGTTGAAGCTATACCGGCTTAAACTGCGTTTTGCGACGACACAAACTGAAACCCGTATCGGTCTGCAGAAAATCAATTTTGGACCTGCCATGTTGCTTAGATCCCTGAGATGGTTTGACAGACTTGACCTGCGTGATCCGCTTAAACTGACCGAGGGAGTCTATGGAGTGCGGTTTAAATACAATGCTTTGAATAACGCCAATTTCTGGCTCTGGGGCCTTTACGGTAATGATGATACCAAGGGTTATGAAACTCTTTCAACATCACACGGCAAACCGGAATTCGGCGGGCGCTTACAGTATCCCGTTCCATATGGTGAATTGGCGGCTGCTTTCCATACAAGAAGGGTTGATGCATCCATTTTGGACGGCGCTGATTTTACTGAAAACCGATTTGCCCTGGACGGGCGCTGGGATATGGGAATCGGTTTCTGGTTCGAGTCTGTTTTACAGCAGCAGAAAACAAATGATCTCCCCTGCGAATGGACTAAAATAATCACCCTCGGTATGGATTATACTTTCGGTATCGGCAATGGCTTGTATATTATGGGTGAGCACATGCCTGTAGTCTCATCGGATAAACCCCTGGGATGGAAGGAAGACCGGCAGATTTCGGCTTTTTATTTTAATTACCCTTTGGGATATCTCGATACATTGATGGCCATCGGACATTACTCTTGGGATGAAGAACAATATTACCAGTATCTGAGCTGGCAGAGAACCTATGATAACCTGATTTTGAATTTCAGCCTTTTCAGGTACCCCGGAAATAAAAAAAGTGCCGGTCAGCCCGGACAAACCGTACCGGTATCTGGTTACGGCGGGCAGCTTATGATTATTTACAACCATTAACTAAACTTCAAAATAGAAAAAACGTATTAACTTTAATATTAAGGAGTTGCAGATGGAAAACGGGACGTTGATAACAACTCATCACATGGTTAAGCAGTTTCCCATCGGCGGTGGAAAATTTACCGCTTTAAATGATATAAATTTAACATTTAAAACCGGTGAATTTTGCGGTCTGGTAGGTCCCAGCGGTTCAGGGAAGACAACATTGTTAAATATTGTCGGCGCCCTGGATAACCCGACAGAGGGCAGTGCTGTTGTTATGGGAAAAGACACAAGGAAATTGAGCCATAAACAGTCGGCTCAACTGAGGAATGAGCACCTCGGATTCATCTTCCAGACATATAATCTTTTACCGGTTTATAATGTTTTTGAAAATGTTGAATTCCCGCTGCTTTTGCTGGGAACGGACTCATCCGACCGCAGAAAAGCCGTCATGGAGACTCTGGAATGGGTGGGTCTTGCCGACAAAGTCAAATCCCGCCCTGCCCAGTTGTCCGGCGGTGAAAGCCAGAGGGTGGCTGTCGCCCGGGCTATGGTGAAAAAGCCGAAAATTGTTCTGGCCGACGAGCCCACAGCCAATCTGGATGCCGCAAATTCCCACAATATTCTGGAAATGATGGTCAAATTAAACGAAGAATTAAAAACCACTTTTCTTTTCGCCACACATGATGAAAAAGTTATCCGTTACCTTAGGCGTAAAATTACTCTTATAGACGGGAAGGTGAATGAAGATATCGAAAAAACGCCTCAACCGGACTGAAAAGGAAGGAAATTGAAGTGTTATCCCATGAGAAATTAATTAATCTGAAACCCATTTAAAAGGGTAATACCATGTTAATTATTAAATTAGCCTTACGTAATATTTCCGGCGCGGGTTTAAGGACTTGGCTTAATGTATTCGTGCTATCTTTAGCCTTCGTTCTCATTATCTGGATGCAGGGATTTATCAATGGAATGAGCAGGCAGATTATGAATGACACGATAGATTCCGAATTTGGCGGCGGCCAGTTCTGGCACCAGGTTTACGATCCTTACGATCCTCTGACAATCGAGGATTCACACGCACCTCTTTCAACCCG
>JBHPFF010000012.1:0-39041 GCA_042572165.1 Candidatus Latescibacterota bacterium
TTAAGCGAATTAAAAGACAGCGTTCATATCAGTTTCATCCATTCGGAAAGGACATTGTCGAGCGCTTTCGATGAAATAATCATTGTCTCAAGATCATGGGTGTCAGTTACCAATATGTCCGGACCTCTCAAATCAATTTCATTCAATTTTGTGTAATCGCTGTCTATGATTGCCAGAATGCCTATGAAACCGTCTTTACCCAGGGAAGCCATAACAATGAGCGCATTATTCTTCCCATGTGCAGGAATTACCCTGCAGAATGTATCATCAAAAAAACGGCAGTACACCCGTGCATCCGAATCACCTTCCACGACAACAATCGTTCCGGTAAATACCGGTCGCATCATCCGGATTGTATTCGCAATGTCAAAAGGTGTCATAAACTGCTTCATGAACGGGAATCCTTTAATTCAACTGCAAGGTCCCAGCGGTCATGGATGATCTGAGGCGAGTGCGTGGCAATAAGCACATCAAATCCGGCGAGACAGATAATTTCCTGTAAATCCCTGAGAAATTGCTGCTGCCATAAAATGTGGAGCGACAGTTCCGGCTCGTCAATGAGGATCAGCGAATCCGGCTCAACCCTGAACAGCAGTTCATGAAGAAGAACCACAACATGCTGTTCGCCGGAAGAAAGCATGTCAGGATCGAGAGTCATCCCGTTGGATGTTGTTATAACAATACCTTCCTGTTTGCTGATGTCCAGGCGTTTGTGAAAGAACCTGCTGTTGATAATCCTGACAAGAATATCCAGTTTATTCTTATTTTTATCAAAATTTTCAACCAGCGTACGTTCAATTTCCTGCCAGTCATCACCGGTAAAACCTCTCAGTCTTTCCGTATGGATGAAACTGATATGAACGCTGTCTTTTAATTCGCTTAACCAGTCAGGCTCATTCGCTTCTTTTTCCGTGATGTTATCGAACTGGAATGTTTTAATCATTGAATCCGGCTTATCATATTCAAAAATCAGCCTGTCTTTATTATCAGCGGTTTTTATTTTTTTAACTGAAATCGTACCGTCATCATCCAGATCCACTGAAACTTCATCGAATGGTATACGGAAAAAATCACCAAAACCGGGGTTGAAAAGCTCATTTACAAGAGAAAGGGTAAGTGTTTTCCCCAATCCGTTAGGACCGTATATGATGGTTATCCGGTCATCCATGTTTACTGGGATTGAATGATCAAACACACCGAAAAGTTTTGTGACCGTTATGTGCTTTATTCTCATTAACTCTTCCTCATACAGCGTTCACTGTTTGTTTTGACAACCTAAGTAAGGTATGCCACTTCCGGCATGCGGTGCAACTGTTTTTTATTGCATAATCCAGGATGAAACTTAAAAAGAAACTCACCCCTTATACAGACCAGTGTGAGAAATTCCATTATTCATTCTCCGTAGTTCGCCGTAGCCTTAGCTTAGGCGGACGAAGTATTAACCAGATCATAAGTCAAAACAGGTATATAAATTCATAACTTTTTGAAGCACAATAAATTAAAAATATCTTCGAAATGTTAACCGGATAATTCTCGTGCAGTTTGACTATTTCTCCGCACAAACCTTTTGACACACGTACGCACAAATTGTTATATTCAAGTACACTTTTCTTCTTGATCCGCTGTCTTTGCAAATCATACATATTCTTAGGAATAATTAGATATTATCGGAGGAAGCCGCATGGTTAGACGCGTAACGATGAACGCCAAACCCGGATTTGCTGACAGCCGCGGCGAGGGAGTCAGAAAAGACGCTCTTGACCTCGGTGTGAAAGGCATAACTAATGTACGAGTCAGCGATGTCTACCTGTTCGAGGGAGATATCGCAGACGGGGAAATCAGGAGTATCGCTGAAGAATTACTCACCGATTTTGTTACTCAGGAATATCTCGTTGATGAACTGCCGAAAGGTGAGGGACATGTTATCGAGGTCTCTTACAATTATGGTGTAATGGACCCTGTCGAGGAGTCGATCTACAAAGGGCTCAATGATATGGGCATCACCTCGGTGACCGCTGCAAAAACAATGAAACGGTATGCCCTAGAAGGAGAGATAAGCCAGTCCGATATAGATCTTATCACCGACAAACTCCTGGTAAACAAGATTGTCCAGCATGTGGTGGTTCCCGGAGAAGAGGTATTTCTGCATACCAAACCCGTCGAAGGGGTCGAACGGATAGAGATTGAGCTTCCGGAACTCAGCGATAACGAACTTGAAGATCTTTCACGTGACCGGTTTCTTTCGTTAAATCTTGAAGAGATGCGCACCCTTAAGGAATACTATAAAGCCCAGGGACGCAACCCGACCGATGTGGAATTGGAGACGTTCGCCCAGACATGGAGCGAGCACTGTGTCCACAAAACCTTCCGCGGTATCATCGACTACAACGGTGAACGTATTGACAACCTGCTCAAACAAACTGTAGCGAAAGCCACCAGAGATATCGACCACGAGATGTGTGTCAGCGTATTCGTCGATAATGCAGGCGTGATCAGGTTTGATGACGAGGACAACATCTGTTTCAAAGTAGAAACACACAATTTCCCCTCATCGCTCGAACCGTACGGCGGTTCTGAAACAGGTATCGGCGGTGTTATCAGGGATGTTCTGGGAACGGGACTCGGAGCCAAACCCATTATCAACACCGATGTCTTCTGTTTTGCCCCGCCGGATATGCCCATTAGTGATGTTCCTCCGGGTGCCCTTCACCCCCGCAGGATCATGAAAGGCGTTGTCAGCGGTGTCCGCGATTACGGCAACAGGATGGGAATTCCAACCTCAAACGGGTCGGTCTTTTTCGATAGACGGTATGTGGGAAACCCGATCGTTTACTGCGGCACTGTGGGAATTATGCCGAAGGAGTGTTCTTTTAAAAAAGTGTCTGCGGGGGATATAATAGTGCTTATTGGAGGCCGCACCGGTCGTGACGGTATCCACGGTGCAACTCTTTCATCCACCGAGGTTACCGAGGAAAGCGAGACAACATCGTCCCATGCTGTCCAGATTGGCAATGCCATACAGGAAAAAAAGATGGTGGATACCCTGATACAGGCTCGCGACAGCGGTCTCTATTCTGCCATTACCGACTGTGGTGCGGGAGGTCTGTCGAGTGCGGTTGGCGAAATGGGTGAGGAAACCGGAGCCGTGGTTGATCTCGAAATAGTGCCCCTGAAATATGCCGGTTTAAAATACTGGGAGATATGGATTTCCGAGGCACAGGAAAGAATGGTTCTTGCAGTTCCTCCGGATAAGGTCGATGAACTGCTGTCAGTGTTCGAGGCTGAGAATGTCGAGGCGGTTGTTATCGGGAAGTTCACCGGTGATAAGAAACTGACGATCCGTTACCAGGGAGTGACTGTCGGTGAATTCGACTGTGAATTTCTCCACAATGGCGTACCGAGGCTAATCCGCAAAGCAACTTGGGAACCAAAGCTCCTTCCGGAACCCGATTTCTCCTGTCCGGATGATCTCGGCGAACCGCTAAAAAATATCCTTTCGGCATGGAATGTCTGTTCCAAAGAGTGGGTTGTTCGCCAGTATGACCACGAAGTTCAGGGAGGCAGTGTGGTCAAACCCCTCACCGGCGCATCGAACGACGGTCCCTCCGATGCATGTGTCACCTGTCCCAAGCTGGGAAGTGACCGGGGTATTATTATGGCCAATGGTATCAATCCCAAGTACGGGGTTATCGATCCATATTATATGGCACTTTCGGCTATCGACGAGGCGCTTCGTCAGGTAACGGCTGTAGGCGGCGACATAACGAAAACAGCGCTTCTCGACAACTTCGCCTGGGGCAACACCACAATTCCCGACCGTCTTGGCGATCTCGTTCGCGCCGCACAGGGCTGCTATGATGGTGCATTCGGTTTCGGAACACCTTTTATCTCCGGTAAGGATAGCCTCAGGAATGAATTCATCTATGGTGACAAGGTCATCAGAATTCCATCTACCCTGCTTATCAGTGCGATGAGTGTCATGGAGGATGTCACCAGGGCTGTTACAATGGATTTCAAAGCCCCCGGAAATGCAGTCGTGATTGTCGGGCTTACAAAGGATGAAATGGGCGGGTCGCACTACTGGGATATAAATGGTTTTGTGGGAAATTCCGTCCCGCACGTTGATATAGAGACGTCGAAAAAGACCATGCTTGCCCTGCACAGGGCTATGAGCCGCCGGCTTATTCTTTCCTGCCATGACTGCTCTGAAGGCGGAATAGGGGTTGCCGCTGCTGAAATGGCGTTTGCCGGCGAGGTTGGTGCCAGCATCGATCTCACTCATGTTCCTGTTGAAAATAGTTTACGTGATGACCATATCCTTTTCAGCGAATCCAATTCACGGTTTATCCTTGAGGTCGCACAGGAAAACATTGACGAGTTGTCCGATATCCTCTCCGACATTCCCTTTGCAGTCGTAGGTTTAACAAGTGATACCCGAAGGCTGATTATCGAGAGTTCACAGGGTATTGTGGTCGATGAGGATATTTTTGACCTGAAATATGCCTGGCAGGCGCCTTTAAAGACTCTGTAAAGCAAGTGTTAGAAATTACTAAGTATTTTATGTAAAATATGTTATGAATATCCGCTAATATCAGTGTTAAATTTTCTGGAGGATAAGATGGCTAAACAGAAAGCCCTTATACTTAGAACAGCCGGAACAAACTGTGATGTTGAGAGTGCCTATGCAACAAGTCAGGTGGGATTTGACTCTGAGCGTGTGCATATCAACCGTCTGGCTTCGGGAGAGGTTGATCTCGATGATTACGCGTTTCTCTTCATCCCGGGTGGATTTTCCTATGGCGACGATGTGGCTGCCGGAAAAATAATGGCGCTCGAACTGAACAAACGGCTCGCTGATGCCCTCATAAGGTTTGAGGATAAAGGAAAACTTGTCCTTGGTGTATGCAACGGTTTTCAGGTTTTGATAAAGACGGGATTTATTCCGTTCCGCACACAGCATCCCTCAAAAATGCGTGTCACCCTGACCCTGAACGACTCAGCCAAATTCGAGGACCGCTGGGTACACCTTGCGTCGGAAACAGATGCGAAATGTGTGTTTACACGTAACATGAAACCCGTGATAGAACTTCCGGTCGCCAACGGGGAAGGAAAATTTATCGTCGCTTGTGACGAGGATATGAAAGAGCTTGAGGCTGACGGTCAGGTTGTACTTCGCTATGTCTCAAAAACGGGTGGCGAACCGGCTTATCCTGAAGATCCTAACGGTTCGATGGGCCATATTGCAGGCGTGTGCAATAAAAAAGGCACTATGTTTGGCCTCATGCCGCATCCGGAACGGTTCCTTCACCGCATCAACCATCCGAGGTGGACACGTAAAAAACTCCCTGAAGAGGGTGATGGTATGGCATTTTTCAAAAACGCTTTCGAGTACTGTTCGGGGATGTGAGAACGTTTGCTGCAAAAATACCCTGGATATCAGTCATTGAGCAACAGGTTGTTTGTGATACCTTTCACATCTTCTTTCTCACAGCGGGTATAGCATGGACGAAAAAGAAATTAAAAAGAAAATTTTTGAAACAGTAAAATCTATTAACAGTAAAAGTTTAAAACGCCGCCAACTCTATCATCTGCTCAGGCTCAAAAAACTTAACTACAACGAATTCAAACGTATTCTCGATTCGATGATCAGAGAGGGGGACATAATACGTACAAAGGGACGGCATTTAACGTTGCCGGAAAGAAACAGAATTATCACCGGTGTATTCACCACAGCAAATAAAGGAGGATATATCCGTACCGGCAATGGCGTTTCGTATTTTGTGAAGCGCGGTAACACTGAAGATGCGGTATCCGGCGATACCGTTCAGGCGCGTGTGCTCAGACGCATGCGTTCAGGACTGCCTGTCTCTGCTAAGATCCTTAAGATTCTGGAGCGAACTACCCGCCCTGTTATCGGGATATTCAGAAAAACCGCTAATACGATGTATATTAAACCCCGCCAGGAGGGATTTTCGGGTAATCTGCTCGTGAAAAACGACTGTGGCCTGGATGCAAAGAACGGTGATTTGGTAGTTGCAAGAATTGAGATGCCCTCGCCGGGATTCTCACGTCCGATGTGCGTCGTGACAGAAGTCCTTGGAGATCCGGATGCTCCCGGAATGGATATTGTTGTCATAGCCAGGAGATATGGGCTTCCGCTGGAATTTCCTGAAAACGTGCTCAGAGAAGCGAAAAACGTTCCTGCCGATTTTACTCCCGATGTCATGGAAAAACGGAAGGATATCCGTTCCATTGTCACTTTTACCATTGATCCGGTGGATGCAAAGGATTTTGACGACGCCATTTCAATTTCACGAATGGAAGGCAACGGTTACGAGATAGGTGTACATATTGCCGATGTATCCCATTATGTAAGTGAGAATTCCGCAATGGACAATGAATCCCGGTCCCGCGGGATGAGTTGCTATCTCTTGAACAGGGTGATTCCCATGCTGCCCGAAAAGCTCTCAAACGAACTGTGCAGCCTCAAGCCCGATGTCGACAGGCTCACCAAAAGCGTATTCGTTGTGTTAGACGGTGAGGGAGCCGTTGTTTCCCGCGAGATTGCTAATACGGTTATTCATTCCCGGATGCGTCTTAATTACCGTCAGGCGCAGGCATACCTTGAGGGAAAGAAAAATGACGGTGCCGGTAAAGTTATCCCCGAGGTTGGAGAGGCGCTTGAATTGCTTTCGGAGGTTACCGATCTTCTTATCGCACGTCGCAAGGAGCGGGGGGCGATTGATATGGAACTCCCGGAAGCCATTGTAATACTCGATGATGACGGTAGATCTGTAGATATACAAAAACGAAACCGGATCAAGGCACATCGTATGGTCGAAGAGGCAATGCTGCTTGCCAATACCATCGTTGCAGAAACCCTGGGTACAAGGGATGTGCCGTTCCTTTACCGTATCCACGAGGAACCCGATAATGAAAAGATGGAACAGTTTTCGGTGGTAGCTGCAGCGCTCGGGTATGAATTTCATACATCCCGTGTTCACGAAAAGGAATACATGGCTGGTTTTCTTAACTCTCTTGCAGGTAAAAAGCATGAACAGTTGTTTAACATGCTTCTTCTTCGCTCTATGAAAAAGGCATGCTATTCACCTCACAATCGCGGGCATTACGGCCTTTCCCTGCCTGTGTATGCACATTTCACCTCGCCGATACGGCGGTATCCCGACCTGATCGTTCACCGACAACTCGACAAGTTTGTCCTCGATAATGGAAATGGTACTGATAAACATGATATGGGATATTATGAAACCCTCGGAGACCTGCTCACCGAGCGGGAGATAAATTCCGATTCCGCGGAACGTGATTTGGTGAAAATGAAAACTGCGGAGTTTATGAAAACCCATCTCGGTGAGGAGTTTGAGGGAAGGATAACGGGAATTCTTCCGATCGGATTCTTTGTTGAGCTGGACAGGTGGTTTGTTGAGGGGCTCGTTCATGTTTCCAGCCTTGAGGATGATTACTACGAGACAGACAGGTCAGGTATATCCCTGAAAGGAAAAAGAACAGGGATGAGATTCATGATTGGTGATCGTGTGCGTATCTTAGTTGCCGCAGCAGATAAGGAAAACCGCCGGATTGATTTCGCACTTGTCCAAAAACTGAAAACGAAGTAATATTAATAGCAGATAATATTACTAAACGAAACTGTTGCAAGTTAATTATGAAACTACCAGCCAAAAATAAACAGCCCCAAACCAGCGGCCGGAAATCCAAATCTGTTTATGAATATGTCGGCGCGATTCATATTCATTCCAATTTTTCAGACGGGCTCAGGTCAATTCCGGAAATTGCTGAAATCGCAAAAGAATGCAACCTTGATTTTCTTCTCTTTGCCGATCATATGACCCTTGAGCCTTTAAAGAAGGGTATGGAGCGGTGGTTTGGACCTGTGCTGTCCATCATCGGGTATGAAATCAATGATACCGATAACAAAAATCATTATCTCGTTTTCGGGCTAAAGGACATTCTATCACCGGAACTTAAACCTTATGAATATGTCAGAGTAACTAAAGAGAAAGGAGCGGTCGGTTTTATTGCACATCCTGATGAAAAGCGCTCTTCAATGCCCGAAATCCCTCCCTATCCATGGACTGCATGGGATGTAAAAGGATATGACGGTATCGAGGTATGGAACCACTCTTCCGAATGGCTGGAAAAACTTAATAAAATAAATAAATATTTTCATGTGCTTCATCCTTCGAAATACCTGAGAGGGCCTGAGCCCGAGACGCTCAGACGGTGGGATGATCTGAACAAAACACGGGCGGTATCGGGTATCGGAGGTCTTGACGCCCATGCTTATCCCTACCGTATCGGCCCGTTAACCGTGTATATTTTCCGGTATAAGGTGCTCTTTCACGGCATCAGGACTCATGTAATTGTTGATAATCAATTGACTGAGAATATCGAACAAGCGAAAATGACAGTACTTACCGCTTTGAAGAGGGCACGATGTTTCATTTCCAATTACCGGTGGGGAGATGCCAGGGGCTTCCGGTTTACCGCACACTCACATGACTGTATCCATCATATGGGTGAAACGGTCACTCTGAGCAAAGCGAAGAGTCTCCTGAAGAGTGTTGATTTTTCAGTCACAACACCACTGCCCGGAAAAATCACGCTTTTGAATAACGGCTCACCTGTTACCCATGCGGAAGGGGATTCATTGTTATATTCCACTGCTGCGCCGGGTTCCTACAGGATAGAGGTCAAAAGAAAAAACAAACCGTGGATTTATTCAAATCATATCCGCCTGCGAGGTGAAAAACCATGAAATATGAGAGAACAATTAATCAATACTACTCTCAATGCGATAATGATCACTGTTTTTTCGGCGAAGACAAACCTCGCGAAGAATGCGGAATTTTTGCAATATATGGTCATCTGAATGCTGCTGAAATGGCATATCTCGGCCTGTACGCTCTTCAGCACAGGGGTCAGGAGGCTACCGGTATTGCGACCTCTGACGGTAATGAGATTTATTACCATCGTGGAATGGGCCTGGTAAGCGAGGTGTTTGCCGACCAAGGTATTTTTAGGTACCTCAAGGGACAAAGCGCTATCGGTCACAACCGTTATTCGACCACCGGATCTAACCGGACAACAAACGTCCAGCCTCTTCTGGCAGCCGACCGTGGCGGACCTGTCGCCATAGCCCATAACGGTAATCTCACCAATACACGTGAACTGTACGAACACCTCCTTGAAAAGGGCGCTATTTTCCATACCACCCTCGATTCCGAGATTATCATTCATCTCGCTGCCATGTCTAAAAAAGAATCATTTGAGGAAAGGTTGATAGAAGCTCTGTCAGGAGTTGAAGGAGCCTACTGCCTTGTTGTTCAAACAAATGACATGATTATAGCAGCCCGTGATCCCCACGGTTTCAGACCGCTGTGTCTCGGAAAGGTCGGCACCTCATGGGTTGTGGCATCAGAAAGCTGTGCACTGGATATCATCGACGGTGAATATGTCCGGGATGTCGAACCCGGTGAGATTATTATTATAGATAAAAACGGCATTCGTTCTTCCATGCCGTTCAAAAAACAGAAAAAGTTTTTCTGTATTTTTGAGTTTGTGTACTTTTCTCGTCCCGACAGTATTATCTTCGGTGATTGCGTGGATACTGCCCGGAGGGAGATCGGCAGAACTCTTGCCGAGGAACATCCTGTTGAAGCAGATGTCGTCATATCGGTGCCCGACTCTTCCAATACGGCGGCTATCGGGTATGCAACTGCATCCGGAATACCCTTTGATATTGGTCTTATCCGCAATCATTACATCGGTCGGACGTTTATCCATCCCAGCCAGGTAACCCGTGAACACAGTGTCCGTATCAAATTCAATCCCGTTCGTGGAGTTATAGAAGGGAAAAGGATAATTGTTGTCGAGGACTCGATCGTACGGGGGACGACATTCAAAAAGATCACCCATCTTCTCAGAAGTGCCGGAGCCAGGGAAATTCACCTGAGGGTAAGTTCTCCTCCTATTATTTCGCCCTGTTTCTATGGTATGGATTTCCCTACACGTGAGGAACTCATGGCCTCGAGTATGAGCGTTGAAGAGATAAGGCAATATCTGGGGATCGAATCGCTCGGATACCTGTCGCTGGAGGGGCTTGTGAAGAGTGTGCCGAATGGAGAAAACTCCTATTGCACGGCCTGTTTTTCCGGTGAATACCCGACCAGTCTGCCACCGGACGTGAAAAAAAGCTGCCTTGAAAGTGAAACTCCGAATTCTCATATTATCGATGCACTTTTATTGAGGTACGAGAAGTGATCAAGTGTGATACCAGTCTTTGTGATGTGTGCAGCACCTGTGCGGGTGTATGCCCGGTGGATGCAATCATCATCAGCCGTGATACTATTCACATCGATCAGGAGGTATGTGATATTTGCCTCGCCTGTATATCGGTTTGTCCCGTGGGAGCGCTTAAGGAAGATAATTGAAAAACGATACGAAAAAAGAAAACAAACTTGAAAACGCTGCTATTCCATTGACTGAACCAGGAGATATGGACTCATTCGACATGGTTGTTATCGGAGGCGGACCGGCAGGTTCAATGGCGGCGCTTACTGCTGCCGACCTGAGACTCAGTGTTTTGATGGTTGAACGCGATCATATCATCGGAAGTCCGGTACGATGTGCCGAGGGTGTTGACAAAAAGGGAATATCTCAATTTTTTACCCCGGATCCAAAATGGATCGCTGCTGAAATAACCGGTTACTACCTCGTGGCTCCCGATGGCACCCGGGTCAAAATGGATATCGGCCTTGAACATGGCTATATCCTCGAACGCATGCTGTTCGACCGCATGATAGCAGAAAAAGCGGCAAACCATGGGGCAGCGGTCATGACCGGTGTCGATGCTGTGGCAATGTCAGAACTCTCGGATGGTTTCCGCACTGTTCATATGAAAGGCACGGACAGTGAGTGGGATGTCAAAGCACGGGTGGTTGTGGCTGCTGATGGTGTCGAATCGCGTGCCGCCCGCTGGGCAGGATTAAAAACCAGCGTAACACCTTACGATATGGAAACATGCGCCCAGGCAACCTGTGCTGCTATCGATATCGATCACCATGCGTTCTATATGTACTTTACCGGGGAGTTTGCTCCCGGGGGTTATGTATGGGTATTTCCCAAGGGACCGCATACGGCGAATATAGGTCTGGGAATTTCGGGAACGTACGCCAAAAAGAAACTTCCAACCGAGTACCTTGATGACTTTCTGACAAACTATTTTCCCGGTGCTTCTGTCGTTTCTCGCACTGTCGGCGGGATTGCCTGCACGGGGGGCATAAAGAAAATGGTTGCCGACGCTCTCATGGTATGCGGCGATGCGGCTCACATGGCCAATCCTATCACTGGTGGCGGAATAATCAATGCTATGATATCGGGTCAGTTTGCCGGAGAAACCGCCGCCGATGCTCTAAAAAAGGGCAGAAATGACGAGCGCTCGCTCGCAGTGTACCAGAAACGCTGCGACAGCAGGTTCGGTAAAATGAACCGCTGGTTTTACCGTGTAAAAGAAGGCATCTTAAATATCCCCAACGACCGCTTAAACGAGATAGCCCACGAAATATCTGCTCTCCCCCTCGAAAAACGGACGCCTGTCCGTGTACTCAGGTCGGCGCTCATCAAGAATCCAAAATTGCTGACAGTGCTGGCAAAATTGGTGTTTTGATGGTATAGCGGGATTGCTTCACAAATCCTTATACCCCATTTTCTCAGCAGCTTCTTCAGGTCTCATGCCCGACTTTATGAGCTTACGTGTATCATCTTCCTGCTTCTTGCGCGCCTCAACCCTGATTAACACATCTTCGACTAAGGACTTCGGAATAACTATTACTCCATCGCTGTCCCCCACGATCACATCCATCGGCTCGATCCTGACACCATTGATGACAATGGGTATTTGCCAGCTACGGAGACGGTTTTCCGTATAGGCATCTATGGGGCTGGTGAACCTGCAAAAGACCGGGAAATCCATGAGCTTCACAAAACCTGAATCCTTTGCACCGCCGTCGATGACAGAGGCGCGTACACCACTTTGAATCATGGCGTTTGTATTGAGTTCGCCAAGATACCCCGACTGCGGATCCCTGCCGGTGTCAACGCAGAGCACTGCGTTTTTGAAATAGGAACCGAGCATTTTTGAGGCGGGACGGTCGCGCTTGTCCGGTGATGGATCTTTTATCCACTGTATGGTAAACGCAAAACCGGCAACGACATCACGTTTCAATTCCATAGTCAGGCATTTGATGTCCGGCCCGAGCCAGGTACTCTGGATGTGCATACTGTTCTCGACCTGTATATTGCTCATTACATCATGGAGAGCGGCGATATAGCACCGTTCAAACCGTTCAACCATCTCGTTGGAACTGACAGAGTAAGGGTATGGAATATCGTGAACCTTTGTTATATCTTCTTCCCTGTTCATGGTGAGTATTCATCTCCTTTTTAATGTGAAAATGATGGAAATGTGCTGTATTCATAATTATTATCTGGTACTATAATTAACCATTGGAGTTTAATATATAACGTGAAAATTTTTCTTTTCAAAATCAAGTATAATATTAATATTATACAATTAATTGCAAAAATTAAATACACTGGCAGTAAGAGCGTGCTTGACATATTGTCATTGCGCCGTTACTTTATTTAAAAAAATGCCTTTAACCTTATAAAGGGGATCTGTTCCATGGCCGAGACGAAAACATCACAGATAAACCTGAAGACACTGGTTGTATATGCTATTATCTGTTGTGGAGTTATCGTGGTTGTCCTGCTTATGGATAACTTTGAATTATTTACCAAAGCTGAACTCTCAACACAGGATATGCGGTTTCGTATACGGGGAGTCGAATCTCATGCAGATGATATTGTTATTGTCGGAATCGATCCACAATCGCTTGAAATGCTGAATCTGATCAATATGCCGCCGCGTGATTTTCATGCAAAACTCACTGAAAATCTGTACAAGGCTGGTGCAAAAGCTGTACTCTTCGATTTTCTCTTCCTGACCTATACAGGGGAAACATCTACTGACGGGTACTCCCTTTCTTCAGGTGAGGAACTGGGAGGTAAACCTTCCCGTGAAGATTCCCTCCTTGCAGCGGCTTTGAAAAATTATCCCCGCACGGTAATTGCCCGCAAGCAGAAAGTCCTTGAGGGAAAATCGACACAGCAATCAGTCGGTGAATCACCATACCCTCCTGAGCTGTTCCGGAACAGGGATCAGCTTGCTTTTGTGGATATGTATCAGGACGGGGATTCTTTCATACGCCGCGCCAGGCTGATAGCTAATGATATGGAGGATTCTCTTGGCTGTAATTACTCGTTTGCCCTTAAGGCAGCCATGGTTGTGATGGATGCGGATACTGCATGGGTTGACACAGAAAAACATCTTGGATATGTAGGTGACAGAATAATTCCACTTGATGATGATAATTTCATGATCATCAATTACCCCATGGACGAAATAACTTTTCAGGAAACTGATGGATACATCTCGTATGAACAGGTATTGGATGACAGTGAGTGGGGTATTGGTATACTTATAGAAAAAGAACGTTTAAAGGACAAGGTTGTTCTTGTCGGTGCTGCCTGGCCGGAATCGGGGGATATTAAAGCAACACCGTTTTACCTGGGTACAACGCTTTTCAGCAAAAATGAGTACCCTATGTACGGTGTTCACGTCCATAAAAGCATTGCCTCCACGATCCTTTTAGACCGTTTTATCAAGCCTTCAAATTATTCGCTCTTTGTAATGCTTGTTATAATTATGACTGTTCTTGCTACACTGATAAACTACCGGTTCAGGGGATTTCTCGGGATTTTTCTCTCGGTTGCCATAATATTTGTTTACAGCTGTGTTACGGTGTTTCTCTTTATTTACCAAAAGCGCTTAATCCCTGTAATCGCCCCGTCTATTGCAACTGTGATGTTAGATTATATCAGTATAGTCACTTACAACTTTCTTACCGAGCGCAAACAGAAAGCCATGATACGTGGAGCTTTTGCCCAGTATGTTCCCGTTTCAGTAGTCGGAGAACTGTTAAAACACCCTGAAAAGCTCACCCTCGGCGGTGAAGAACGTGTCATGACAGTTCTATTCAGTGACATTGCCGGGTTCACAACCATTTCCGAGGGCCTGACTCCCACGGAACTGGTAGTTCTCCTCAATGAATATCTCACCCTGATGACGAATATTGTCCTCCAGTACAATGGCATTATTGACAAATACGAAGGAGATGCCATAATGGCAGAGTTCGGTGCTCCGCTGCCCGATGACAACCACGCGGTAAATGCGTGCCTGACAGCTTTGGATATGCAGGTTAAACTTGCCGAACTACGCGAGAAACTTGAAAAGGAAGGACGGCCAACAATCCGGGCACGGGTCGGGCTTAATTCCGGCTCCATGGTTATCGGGAACATGGGTTCTGACAGTATTTTTGATTATACCGTCATGGGTGACAATGTCAATCTCGGCTCGCGGCTTGAAGGGGCAAACAAGGTATACGGGACCTATATCATGTGCAGTGAGGAAACACGCAGGCTGGCTGAGCACGTTATTATTACACGCAAGCTTGACCTTCTCAGGGTCAAAGGGAAAACGGAAGGTGTTCTGGTTCACGAGATACTTGCCAGGAAAAACGATGGTTTGAGTGAGCAAAAGCAGCATGTGCTGGATTTCTACAGCCAGGGGCTTGCCGCATATAAGAATCGTCATTGGGATGAAGGTATCGAGCTTTTCAATAAAGCGATCTCGATTGATAAAGATGACATGCCTTCTACGGTTTATCTTGAACGCTGCAGGGAATTTAAAGAGAATCACCCACCTGAAGACTGGGATGGTATTTTTACGATGAGAACCAAATAATGACAGTTAATGGAATAATAACAATCACCACAGATTTCGGGAATCGCGATCCCTATTCGGGGATAATGAAAGGAATGATACTCGGCGCCAATCCTTGTGCCCGAATTATCGATATCACCCACGAAATTCCTGCACACGATATTATCTACGCGGCGTTCACTATCCTCAGGTCATACAAACATTTCCCCGAGGGAACCGTTCATATTGCCGTAGTCGATCCCGGCGTGGGGGGAGGGCGGAAAAACATCGTTGTCAAGACAGACCGATACCTGTTTATAGGGCCGGATAACGGGATTTTTTCACGAATTATTGAAAAGGAAAAGTCTTACGAGATACGAGAGATCAAAAATCCGCCGTTCATACTGGACAAGGTATCAAACACCTTTCATGGCAGGGATGTCTTTGCGCCCTGTGCCGGTCACCTTTCCGCGGGAAAGCCGTTTTCGGAAGTTGGTCCCATAATCAAGAAGTATAAAAAACTGGGATACCCCAAAGTAGATCTGCAAAAAAATATACTTAAAGGCGAGGTTGTTTCTGTCGATTCCTTCGGAAACTTGATAACAAACATAAACGAAAGCACGTTCCACAGGTTTGCGGGAAGAAAAAAAGTCGAAATCTACTTTGCCGCCCAGCGGTTTGATAACATTATGCGCCGTTATACCGATGTTCCCGTTGGATCTCTGCTTATCCTCTTCGGGTCTATCGGTTATCTGGAGATTTCAATGAACGAGGGCAGTGCTGAATCCTATTTCAGGACCTCAGTCGGAAGCCCTGTGACAATAAGGAAGTTATAATGGAGTGGTTTGAACGCTGGTTCGGGGAGGAATATCTCACTGTTTATGAACACAGGAACACAGAGGAAGCGGAGCGTGAAATTCAGGCCATTACAAAACTGCTCGATATACAAGGTAACGAACTGATACTCAATTTATGCTGTGGTGCGGGCAGACATGATTTTCATCTCGTGAACAGTGGATGCCGTGTAATCGGGCTGGATTATTCGATACATATGCTTAAACTTGCCATTGAAAAACGCCATTTTAACTGTGATTATCCTGATTATGTCAGAGCTGATGCGAGAAAAATCCCATTTCGTGATGGTTCATTCGACATTATACTCAATCTGTTTACTTCGTTTGGATATTTTGAAGACAGCGAGAACCGTGAACTAATCCACTCCATATCTCGTTTGCTCAAACCCTGCGGGAAATTCTTGATAGATTATATTAATCCTTCGAAGACGATAGCCAATCTCGTTGAGGAATCGACTAAAGAAAAAGAAGGCCTGCTGATCATTGAAAAACGAGACTATAACCAGACTGCCCGGCGTGTCGAAAAAACTATCACCCTCCAACGGGACAAACATTCTCAGGTATTCCACGAATCGGTGCAGCTCTATGAAAGTAACGAAATGATTAAAATGTTATCCGATGCAGGCCTCAAGACCAAAAATATCCTTGGATCGGTTGAAGGTGAACCTTACAGCGAATCATCGGAACGCATGATAATATACGGATCAAAGGAGAAATATGATATATGATTAAAACCATAGATGCTGCGACCTTTTTTGATGTACCTCCCCCGTGCATTCCTTCCGACAATCAACCACCGGATTTCGAGGGGCTGGTGAGCCGGACATTATCCCTCAAACCATCGAAATACCCGTATTCCCAGGTCAGGGAAATTCTTGAGCGTGAACACTTAAGACTGGGAACAGAGAGTACTGTCCTCGAATCAGTAAGGTCGATTGATGATGAAACCGTGTACGTGATTGCTGGCCAGCAGGCTGGTCTTTTTGGCGGACCGCTGTATACACTTTACAAAGCAATGCACGCAATAAGGCTTTCATCAAGGCTTTCCGAGACAACCGGGCGAAAAGTTATCCCCCTTTTCTGGATAGCCTCGGATGATCATGACTTTGATGAGGTGAATAGTATCGGTGCGAGAACACGGGACGGCAGTAGAACTATTGTGGAATATTCACCTGCTCAACTCCTGAAAAATGCACCGATAGGTGAAATTATCCTCGACAATGGAATAGATAAAGCACTTGATGCACTTGCTAAATATATGACACAGGGGGAGAGAGCCGAAAACTACCTCGATTTACTTAAAAGCTCATGGCAGCCCGGCAGATCGTGGTCGGATGCTTTTGCCGTTTACATGTTGAAACTCTTTTCGCAGTATGGGCTTGTGATGATTGATCCACACTGGAAAGGCATGAAAGAGCTGTTTAAAGATATTTTCATTGCTGAATTGTCCGATCCTTCAGCATCGAGATCCCTTGCAAATGAAGAAGCTGAAAAATTTGAAACCCGGAAAAAACGGAAAAAAGCCATACATAAACCTGAGGGCTCAACCAATCTCTTTATCACAGTAAAAGGCATCCGCACACCGCTGTTTGCTGCCAAAAATGGATTCAAGGCAGGACAGATGATGTTTCCCGGGCAGGAGATATTTGACATGGCAGCTTCCGATCCGGAGCGTCTGAGTCCCGCTGCTTTGCTGAGGCCGGTATGCCAGGATGCGATCTTACCAGTTGCCGCGCTGATAAGTGGTCTGGGAGAGCGTCTCTATCTGGAGCAGGTTAAACCGCTGTATACTCATTTCGGAGTGGATGGTTCACTTTTATGGCCGAGGGCATCATTTACAATTATCGACATCCGTACACAGAGGAACGCATATAAGGAAGGAATCGAACTTCCTTTACTGTTTGAGGATATGTCCCGGATACATGCCGACCTCACCGGGAAAGCATTTCCCGCGGATGTTCAAAGTAAACTCGATTCACTTGCCAAAAGTATAGAAACCGGATTTGAACGTCTTGCTCCCCACATCGGAGCCATCGATACCACGCTTGGAAACTCTTTGGAAAGAGACAAGACCAGGATGATCCATATACTAAAAGGGATCAGAGCGAAAGCTTTGCGCGCACACAAAGCATCGACAACCATCTCAGAAAAGCGGTTCGCTTCCGCAAACTATTACCTGAGACCCAACGGAGGTCCCCAGGAACGGTGGTTCGGTGCCGATTCTATTCTTACTTTTCTTGGCGAGGAAGGTTTTGATCAACTTCTCAAGGCGACGAGCCCTGGAGAGGAATGCCATCGAATAGTCTTTCTCGAATAAACGGAGGTTTATGTGCATTAAAAAAAAGGCAAAGCCAGAGCTTTGCCCTTTTCCTGAATCCTTAAGGAAATTTTACACCTTATCTCACTGTCCAGTTTTCGGGGTATAGTATAAGATAACGATTATCCACGATTTCAGCCTTATCAACCAGCCCTTCCAGATACTTTGAAATGATATCGTTCCCTATTTCGGTTTCAAGTGTCTGACGCAGCTTCTCCCGGTCTTTTTCAAATTTTTCTTCATCAATCGGCAGCTTTTCAATCAGAATACCTATGCCACTTCCATCTTCGGTAACCACCGGGCCGGTATTGTCTCCAGGATTCTCGAGATTACAGATCTTTGCCATAATGGAATTGTTTTCACCCAGTCCGGCAATAAAAAAGCCGGGATATACTTCCTGGTTGCTCACTGATGCAGTCTTGACCGAATCAGCCTCCACAGCTTCAGTTAAACTCTGCCCCCGGGTCACACGGTCATAGACGCGTCTGATGAATTCCTCAGCATACCTTGCGCGGATTTCCTCACGAACAGCGTTTTCGACCTCCTGTATAACCTCTTCGAGAGGAGCTGTTCCTTCCTCTAAGATATCGGCTACCCTTATTACAAAATACCCTCCATCTGTTGGATAAACGGGGAGGACCTCCCTGCTTTTCGCCTGAAATGCACGATGAACAAGTATCTGGACGTTACCCCCGATACCCTGAATGAATTGAGCATCCTCTTCAAAAGGAGCAGTATGGATTCCGCTGAGACTGTCAATTTCAGCTTTTGCCATAAAGTCGATACTGTTTCTTACAGCTTCATAGAATGCGTTCACCCTGTTTTCAACATCATCACGTGTATCTCTCGAAGGCTCAATCTTGAGAAGAATATGACGTGCCTTGATCTGATCGATTTCTTTCTCGTTATCTTCCTTGTATTTAATCGAATCGACCTTTATTATATGATATCCGAACGCAGAAAGAGTCGGTTCGGAAATCTCACCTGGATTGAGAGTGAATGCAGCATCTTCAAATTCCTTGACCATTCTCCCCTTCTGGAAAAAACCGAGGTCGCCGCCGCCCCTGTTGCCGGTATTGTCCGTATTGCCCGGATCCTCTGAATAAGAATCGGCAAGTTCTGGAAAATCTTCTCCTCTCCGCGCTCTTTCCACAAGGAGTTTGGCACGATCGAGGATATCGGACGAATCCTGTACGGTTGGAGCTAATGGGAAAAACACTGTATCGAGGGTGCGCCGTTCACCTCGTTCATATTCCTCCTTATGCTCTGCATAATATATTCGTATATCTTCAGGATCAGGTGTAGTTCCGATATTTGAAAGTCTGTTAACACCAAGAAACACCCATTCTGCCTTGCACTTGTCATCTTGCCTCAGCCAACGCTCACGTACCTGTGTATCGGTGACAATGACAGCACTGGCAAGGCTGTTTTGAAATTTCATATCGGGCAACCTGCTCATTGCGTCCATCTCTATATATCGTAAGAGCTGTGCAGTCTGGGGATTTTCATAATTTACCGGATTATCAAGAAAAGCCTGGTATTTTTCAAGACTGAAACTGCCGTCTTCCTGGAACATGGGAACCTGATACACAACATTAACCGGGTTATTCCGAATAAAACTGATCAGTTCCTTTTCGGTATAGGAAATTTTGCGTTTTTCAATATCCTGCTCAATTAGCGTTCTTGTGATGATATAATTCCATGTCTCGTCATTAATCCTGCGCTCCATTTCCAGAGTCAACGGGGCACCTCTGCTGTATCTCTGGCGCTGATCATTTATGTACGAGTTATATACCTCATAAGTGATCTTCTGGCTGTTGATCATCCCGACTATTCCCTGCTGAACGCCTGAACGACTTCCGGTTATATCCATTCCCCATCCAATTATTATCATTCCAACAAAGCTGACTACTACTATAATCATAATCCACTTAGTATTTGATCTCAGTGTCTTTAACATCAAGCACCTCTCAATTTAACTTACCATTTATACACGTTAATTAATTCAGTCTTAACAGACTTGAAATTTAAAATATTCCATCTTCGAAATCAATCATTTTTTTCGAAATTCTCCATCCTTTTTCTGATTAACAACAAACCTGATGATTGTGACTTTATCATTTTTTGTTATTTTCACAAAAAACTACTATCATTCTTTTTTAAAAACAACTTGCACGCTTTGCGGGATTTATGGTTATTATGAAAAGAAATTTTGTTGATAAAATCTATTATTATGAAAAATATTGGATAAATTATTCGTGACAATATATAACCCTGCAAGGAAACCGGTTCGTCGGAAAACTAAGCATGTTTCAGAGTATATGTCTTACTGTAATAGTATTTCAGTATATCTGCTTACACTCCTATCACTTTTCTTCTGTTCCCAGTCTGTAGTAATGGCCGAGGAAGAATTTCCCTGGCCGATAGACTCAGCCAAACGTATCAGTTCCACATTCGGTGAGCCGCGTCCGGGACGTTTTCACTATGGCGTGGATTTCAAATCCGGCGGGATAACGGGCAAAAAGGTGTATGCTCTGGGTGACGGTTATATCTCAGGAATAAGGACATCTCCTTTCGGTTACGGTAAAATGCTGTATCTCACACTGGATTCGGGGAAAGTAGTTTTATATGGGCACCTTTCCCGATTTATGCCCGAGATCGAAAACAGACTTTTCAAAATGAGGATCGCTCAAGGCACCTATGATGTTCAAATGTGGCCGAAACCCGGTCAATACAAGGTCAGGCGGGGACAGGTGGTTGCTTATTCGGGAGATACAGGAAACGGTCCTCCACACCTTCACATAGAAATTCTCGAGGATAGAAATGTTCCCCTCAACCTGTTAGGTCACGGTATTTTCGTGCGCGATACCATCGCTCCTGAAATCCGATCGGTAGTGATAATCCCGCTTGACAAATCCTCGTCGGTAGACGGATTTCCCTTCGGACGGTGGTGCGATTTTTCATCTGAGCCTTTTGTCGTTAACGGACGAATCGGCATCGCAGCCTCGGTTCATGACAGGGCAGACCTGTCAGACAATCATCTTAGCATTTACCAGATATCACTCGCTGTCGATTCAACGCAGGTGTTTTCAAAAAAATACGATCGCATTCCCTATTCGTTCAACGGTTTCGGAAACCTCGATTATCTGCCGGGTTACAAGTATGGCGGTCAGAATGAGCTCTCCGCTCTCTTCCGGCGGACCGGGAACGGCCTCGATTTTTACGAGGGCGACGGGATAATATTCGGGGGAATGCAGGCTGATGGAAAAGAGATTGTGCTTACTGTCAGCGCTAAAGATTATACCGGTAACACAACAGAGCGATCGTTCCCCGTGATATTCGGAATGCGCCCGGTGATCACAACATGCAGTTTTATCGAAAGCGGAAAGATTCACATAGCCGGAAAGCACATGACAGGGAAGCTCGAACGTGTCGAGGTCTGGGAATACGGGGCTGAGGATGTCTGGACACTCGAACGAGTAATTCCAGCAGGGGAAACCACATGCTATGTAACTGAGGAATTCCCTTCCAGCAGCCGGGCAACGTACAAGATTATTCTTGTCGGGGAAGACAGCCGGCGGTCGATGCCCTGCATTATCACTCACAATCCCGATCTTCCTGCCGACAAGGATTCAACAGCCGTCAATATCACCACCGAACTTGACCACGACCGTATCGTGGTTCGTGTTGAATCTACTGATGTACTTGCCTCGCTTCCTGAGATTCAGGTAGAACACAACGGCGTGCTGGAGAGCGGATTCCTGATACCAGTACCCGATGGTGAAAAAACATGGGTGACCTCGCTGACATTTTCTCAATCGGGGCAAACGCGCTATCGAATACTAACTTCGGCAGTTACCCCCTCACTGAATCTTGTTCGGGATACTGTATCACTTGAGTTTACCGGAATCGAGGCAGGACGTGAAACAACTGTCAGCTCACCGGACAATCTTTTTTCACTTACAGTCAGGGACGATACGCTTTACCGTTCAGCTCCGGTGATGGTTGATACGGTGTCGGTGAACACATCAAACAGTCTGCGGCTGATTTCGGGAGGTTACAGGGTAGTGTGGGGAGACGTGCCGCTTAAACGTTCCTGTAAGGTTATGCTTGAACTGGAGGATAATCCACACGAAAAGGCGGCTCTCTATAGTTTGAGGAATGAAAACGTATGGGGATTTCTTTCGGCTGAGCATAACGGTCGGTTTTTCACCGGAGAACTCGGTGGTTCGGGATATATCGCCGTCCTGGTTGATGAACATAGACCGTACGTCGCCTCACTTGTCCCCCGCCCCGGGAGCACAATAACATCGAGGCAACCCCTTCTCAGCGCCTATGTGGAGGATAAGGGTTCGGGTATTAAAGGCTCTGACAGCTTTACCATGAGCATTGACGGTATACCCATATATGGCGAGTACGACTTCGAAGCAAATCAGATCGGCTACAGGCTCCATAACCCCCTACGGCCGGGAAAGCATACGGTAAAGCTCACTGTAACCGACAGGATGGGTAATTCAATAACAAAAACGTGGAGCTTCAGTATAGCCGGGTAACAAATTTTTTTTTGAATATTAAATTGTGATACTATCCATTGTGATGAACTCTGCCAATTATAAAGAAATGTATTTTTTGATTTCTTTATGCCATCATTACTGCAAGAACAACATACACGATATAGATAACAAACAAAAATCCGCCCTCGACCCTTGTAATACGTTTCCCCGATATTGAGAACGGAAGAAGCAGTACAGCAACTCCCATCATGAACGGTAACCCCACAAAATACAAATAGCTGTCAGGTGAAATACGGTAGGGATAAATGGAAGCAGTCGCCCCGATCACAAGAAGTATGTTAAAGATATTTGAGCCGACGATATTTCCCACAGAAATATCCGAGTGCCCCTTGAGCGATGCGATTGCGGAGGTAATCAGTTCAGGAAGTGATGTTCCGAGGGCGACCACGGTAAGCCCTATAACCGCTTCGCTGACCCCAAGAAAACGTGCTATATCGCGTGCGCCACTGACAAACAGCATGCCTCCGAGTCCCAGTCCCACGCACCCGAAAATCACCTTGGAAAAGAGGATTGCATAACCTTTCCTGGCTGTATCTTCCTCAACTTCAATCGGCACAGGCGGGCTTTTCAAGCAGTGAAAAAGGTAGAACCCGAAAAGCACGAGCAGGACAGCACCGTGAAACCGACCGGCTTTCTGGACAATTCCAAGGTAATATGTGAGAACGGAAATGCCGATCATAAAGGGGATTTCCCAGCGTACCAGCTGTTTGTTCACCGATACAGGTCGTATAAGAGAAGTGGCACCGAGAATAAGGGCAATATTCGCAACGTTTGAGCCGACCACATTCCCGAAACAGATATCCCCTGCACCCTTGAATGAGGCCACAAGGCTTGCCGCCAGTTCCGGTGCGCTTGTACCGAATGCAACGACAGTGAGACCCACCACAAGATGAGATACCCCGCTTTTAAGCGCTAAACCGGAACCGCCATCCACAAGCAGGTCAGCACCTTTTATCAGAAATGCGGCACCGATTATGATTAACAGCAGTGGAAGTATCAATACAAAACTCTCCGGTTATAAGGTGAAAAAGAAATAATTCGATTAAGGATACCATGTTTTTTTCGTGATGTAAAGTTAAATAGTGGAACACATCTCCAGTCAGGCAGTCATACGGCTGATTAAACAAAAGGTGATTTTATATGTGATTTTTGTTATTCCCATATTAAACACAGTATTATAATTCTAAAACCCATCTCTTAACTGATTGGCGTGCGATATGATACTTGAATCCGAGACATCAGTAACCATAAAAAAACATTTTGATAATCGTTTTGACGGACTTTTTTTATTAGATGGTACTGCAAATATTCTCAAATTACATTGATTAAGAATGTTTGATAGTTTATACTTTCTTAAAGCATTCGAAAACGCACATAATGTCAATTATTTGGATTATTGCCTGTGAAAGGAGTGATAAGTGAAACGACGCGAGGCTATGAGACAATTCGCTTTGGGTACAGCCGCCGGGACTTCAGGATTTTTGGGGAAAGAAGATGCGGTGGCAGAGACTTATTCCAGGTCTACCAGGGGGCTGCCTCCCGTAACAATAACCAAGGTAAAAGCAATACCTACCTGCCCCAATGGAATACGCCTTCTTGTGGTAAAGGTTGAAACAAGCGAACCGGAATTGTACGGGCTTGGATGCGCCACATTTCAACAGCGTCCGCTGCCGGTGGTGAGTGCAGTCAATGACTATCTGGACCCCTTCTGCAAAGGAAAAACAATTGATAATATCGAGGATATGTGGCAGACCGCCTACGTGAGCTCATACTGGCGTAACGGGCCGGTGTTGAATAATGCAATGAGCGGACTCGATCAGGCACTGTGGGACATCAAAGGCAAACGCGCGAACATGCCAGTGTATCAGCTTCTGGGTGGCAAATGCCGTTTTGCGGTTCCTCTTTATGCACATGCAGGTGGCAGAGATTTTACCCAACTGGAAGAAAGTGTTAAGCGATTCATGGAAGAAGGTTACCGGTATGTTCGCATACAGCCGGGCGGCATGAGTGCCCCGCGTGATGAACCTGACTATAAAAAAGCCGGGTTCGGGCTTGAAACCGACGGGTATATGGATCCGGGTAGATTCAAACGGACAGTTCCCAAAATGTTCGAGCATATAAGGAACACCTGCGGCGACGAAATTGAGTTACTACATGACTTTGTGTATCAGAGAATTCTTCCGATTGATGCTATTAATCTGGTAAAAGAGCTTGAACAGTATCGTCCGTTTTTCATCGAGGATCCGTTTGGTCCGGAAGATAACGGTTATTTCAGAATTCTCAGACAGCAAACAAGCTGTCCCATCGCAATGGGTGAGATGTTCAATAATCCACATGAATGGGTGGGGCTTATCACTGAGCGACTGATTGATTTTATCAGGGTGCACCTTTCACAGATTGGTGGCCTGACTCCGGCACGTAAACTAGCGGCACTGGCGGAATGGTTTAATGTACGCAGCGCATGGCACGGCCCCGGCGATGTTTCACCAGTCGGACACGCAGCCAATGCGCATCTCGATCTGGCAATCTGGAATTTCGGAGTACAGGAACGGCACGTTTTCAGAAAGGAAACCAGAGAGGTTTTTCCTGGCTGTCCTGAGCTGAAAGATGGCTATCTATTCGTGAACGAAGCGCCGGGATTCGGTGTGGATATAGATGAGAAATTAGCTGCAAAGTTCCCTCTCTCCGATGATCCCATGTATAACAACTGGACTCAGGCACGCCACAGGGATGGAACGGCTAAAAGACGTTAGACACAAAACACACAACTAAAAGGTGTTAGAAATGAATCGACGTGATGTGATGAAAGGCTTGGCGCTGGGGTCAACGGCAGGTTCTTCAATTCTTTTTGGAGGGCGCGATGAAGCTGTCGCTCAAAGGTATTCGAAAACGACCAGAGGTTTGCCGCCGGTGAAGATTACCAATGTAAAGGCAATTTCTACCGCCCCGGACAGAGTCCGGCTTACTGTGGTAAAAGTTGACACAAGCGAACCTGGACTTTACGGTCTGGGATGCGCCACGTACCAGCAGAGGCCGCTTGCTGTGGAGTCAGCTGTAAATGACTATCTGAATCCGTTTTGCAAGGGGAAAGATGTCGATAATATCGAGGATATGTGGCAGACCGCTTATGTGAGTTCCTACTGGCGCAACGGACCGGTACTAAATAATGCAATGAGCGGTGTTGACCAGGCGCTGTGGGACATCAAGGGCAAGCGGGCGAGCATGCCAGTGTATCAGCTTCTGGGTGGCAAATGTCGCTTCGCTATCAACTGTTACATTTCTTGCGGTGGACGAAGCCTTGAAGAACTCGCGGATGGAGTCCAGAAACTGATTGATAGAGGGTACAGGGTCGCAAAAGTCCAAATAGGCGGCATGAGTGCCCCGCGGGATGAACCTGACTATAAAAAAGCCAGGTTCGGGCTTGAAACCGACGGGTATATGGATCCGGGTAGATACAAACGAATAGTTCCCAAAATGTTCGAGCATATAAGGACCACCTGCGGCGACGAAGTTGAACTTCTTCATGATATGGTATATCAAAGAATTCATCCGATAGACGCTATTAACCTGGTAAAAGAGCTTGAACAGTATCGTCCGTTTTTCATCGAGGATCCGTTCGGGCCTGAGGACAACAGTTATTTCAGGATTCTCCGACAGCAAACAAGCTGTCCCATCGCAATGGGTGAGATGTTCAACAATCCTCATGAATGGGTAAGTCTTATTACGGAACGGCTGATTGATTTTATCCGTATCCATGTTTCCCAGATTGGCGGCATCACACCGGCTATGAAAATTGCCCGCCTGTGCGAATATTTCAATGTAAGAACAGCGTTCCACGGACCTAATGATGTTTCTCCTGTCGGGCATGCAGCTCAAGGACATATGGATCTGGCTGTTTGGAATTTCGGTATCCAGGAATTCAGGAACCGAAGTGAGCAGGTACATGATGTTTTTCCGGGAACTCCCGAATTCAGGAAGGATAAAGACGGGAACGGCTACATGTATGTGAACGAAGCGCCGGGATTAGGGGTTACGATAAATGAAAAAGAAGCCGCCAAGTACCCAATCTCCGATGATCCCATGTATAACAACTGGACTCAGACACGCCACAGGGATGGAACGGCTAAAAGACGTTAGACATAAAACACACAACTGAAAGGAGTTAGAAATGCAACGACGTGATGTGATGAAAGGTTTGGCACTAAGTTCAGCAGCGGGGGCTTATGGAATGTTCAGAGGACAAGATGAAGCTGTCGCTCAAAGTTATTCGAAAGCGACCAAAGGTTTGCCGCCGTTGAAGATTACCAATGTAAAGGCAATTTCTACCGCCCCGGACAGAACCCGGCTTACCGTGGTGAAAGTTGACACAGGTGAACCCGGACTTTACGGATTGGGATGCGCAACGTACCAGCAGAGACCGCTTGCTGTGGAGTCAGCGGTAAATGACTATCTGAATCCGTTCTGCAAGGGGAAAGATGTCGATAATATCGAAGATATATGGCAGACCGCTTATGTCAGTTCCTACTGGCGTAACGGGCCGGTGTTGAATAATGCAATGAGCGGTCTTGACCAGGCACTGTGGGACATCAAGGGCAAGCGGGCCAATATGCCGTTGTACCAGCTCCTTGGAGGCAAATGTCGCTTCGCTGTTAACTGCTATATTTCTTGTGGCGGACAAAGCCTTGAAGAACTTGCGGACGGAGTCCAGGAACTGATTGATAGAGGATACAGGGTCGCAAAAGTCCAAATGGGCGGCTACGGCTCGAATTTCCTGTCAAAAAACCCCCATTTCAAAGATGCCGGGTTTGGTTTGAAGGGTGACAGGCATATGGATTCCGGTCCCTATATTAAAGCCACGATCCAGACGTTTGAATATCTGCGGAAAAAGTTTGGAGATGAGGTTGGATTTCTGCACGACGTACATGAGCGTATCCATCCGATCGATGCCATTAACATGGTAAAAGAGCTTGAGCAGTACAGACCGTTTTTCATTGAAGATCCACTGGCTCCCGAGGACAATGACTATTTCAGACTCATGCGTCAGCAGACAAGCTGCCCGATAGCTATGGGAGAGTTGTTCAACAATCCTCATGAATGGGTAAGTCTTATTTCGGAACGGCTGATTGATTTTATCCGTGTCCATGTTTCCCAGATAGGTGGCATCACACCGGCCATGAAAATTGCCCGCCTTTGCGAATGGTTCAATGTAAGAACAGCGTTCCACGGACCTAATGATGTTTCTCCTGTCGGGCATTCCGCCCAGGGCCATATGGATCTGGCTATTTGGAATTTCGGTATCCAGGAATTCAGGAACCGAAGTGAGCAGGTACATGATGTTTTTCCGGGAACTCCCGAATTCAGGAAGGATAAAGACGGGAACGGCTACATGTATGTGAACGAAGCGCCGGGATTAGGGGTTACGATAAATGAAAAAGAAGCCGCCAAGTACCCAATCGCCCCCCCCAGACCCGACGGGTATACGATACGGAGGAGCGATGGAACTCCCGTACGACCATAACGTATTGGGTAACTTTTGTTTTCTATAGATTTTTAAATACATAGTTTAACATTTTATTACGGGGGGGTACATGAAACGTCGTGAAGTGATAAAAAATCTGGCAATTGGGACTGCTGCCGGCATTTCAGGATTATTCGGAAGAGACGAAGCAGTTGCACAAACGTATTCAAAGGCGACCATGGGACTTCCCCCTTTAAAAATTACCAAAGTAAGAACAATCTTTACCTGTCCTGAGTCTCTCGGTCTCGTTGTGGTTAAGGTCGAGACCAGCGAGCCGGGGCTTTATGGACTGGGATGCGCCACTGGTAATCTGCGGCACAAGGCGGTCAAATCTGCTGTTGATGATTATCTGAACCCATTTGCGAGAGGCAAGGATGCGGATAATATCGAGGATATGTGGCAGACAGCGTATGTCAGTTCTTACTGGCGCAACGGCTCGATTTTGAATAATGCCATGTGCGGACTTGACCAGGCCCTGTGGGATATCAAGGGCAAGCGCGCCGGGATGCCTGTCTATCAACTGCTTGGTGGCAAATGCCGTTTTGCGGTGGACTGCTATGCTCATGGCGGAGGTCGGACATTTGAACAGGCTGCAGAAAGCGTGCACAGGTACATGGAAGAGGGTTACCGTCATATCCGCATTCAACTGGGCGGATACGGTTCGGGGTATCTATCCAGGGAACCCCATTTCAGGGAAGCCGGATTCGGAATAGATGATGACAGGCATATGAATGTAGGTCCCTATGTAAGGGGCACAATCGGGATGTTCGAGCATGTCAGAAAGGAATGCGGCGATGAGGTTGAACTCCTGCATGACATTCATGAGCGAATTCCCCCAATCGATGCCATTAACCTTGTAAAGGAACTTGAGCAGTACCGTCCGTTCTTCATCGAGGACCCGTTCGCGCCCGAGGATAACGGCTATTTCAGGATTCTCAGACAGCAGAGCTGTTGTCCTATTGCAATGGGCGAATTATTCAACAGTCCCCATGAATGGGTGCCTCTTGTTCAGGAGCGATTGATCGATTTCATCCGGGTACACATTTCCCAGATAGGCGGTATCACGCCGGCTATGAAACTTGCCCGCCTGTGCGAATGGTTCAATGTGAGAACAGCGTGGCATGGACCGGGGAACGTTTCACCAGTGGGACATGCGGCAAATGCACATATCGACCTGGCTGTCTGGAATTTCGGCATCCAGGAGCGAGTCCTTTTCTCTGAGAAATTACAGGAAATTTTCCCGGGCTGCCCGACATTTGATAATGGGTATATGTTCGTGAATGAGGCGCCGGGTCTTGGGATTGAAATAAATGAGAAACTTGCTGCCAAGTCCCCGCTGCCTGAAGATCATTTCAGCTGGTGGAAAACAATACGAAGACAGGATGGTACAGCGGTAAGACCATAAATTTTCTGCTGATTCTTGAAATTCATCTTTTTATCATATGCCTGTTTATTCCTCATCACACAGGTTTGCACAATTAAATAAAAAGTCCGCCCTTATTTCGGGGCGGACTTAGCCTTAAACATATATCTGCATGATGAGTATAATAGTTACTTCAGCAGCGTCATCTTAAAGGTCTTTGAGAAATCACCTGACCTGACGGTGCAGAAGTAGACGCCCGCCGAGAAATCAGAGGCATCCCAGACAACCGAATGGCTGCCGGCTTCCTTAAACCCGTCAACGAGCGAATCAACCTTCTGACCCGCTACATTGAATACATCAACAGTCACATTGCCTTCTTCGGCAAGCGTCATGCTGACAGTAGTGGTCGGATTGAACGGATTGGGTGAATTCTGTGCAACCGAGAAAGCAGCAGGAACTTCTTCCTCGACACCGACACCGCTGGAAATTACACCTTTAAACGAATCCCTGGCTACATACCACCTGCCTCTCGCTGCAACACCCTCACCGGTCATAGGAACATAAGCGCCATCAAAGGCAGAACCGTTGTCGCAAATGATTCCGCCGCCTTTTGCATAATCAATTTCTGCCGCATAGGAGAATTGACCGACACCTGTACCATCCGGAGTTCCCTCCTCAAACGACACCGCCCCATGATACTGTCCGGTGTTAATGAATCCATTTATATCATGGGTCATACCATGGTTTGACCGCTTTGAACTCAATGCGTTGCATACCCACGGTATTTCAGAGGTTGTTTCCCAATTATTGTCCCAGACGACATAATCACCGTTTCCGTTCTCCCATCTTATCGTATCATCCGGATCATCAAACCAGGACAGGGGATCACTTGCGGCACGGAGACAGCAGCAGTGATTACCCCCAACAAGTAAACCCTGAGGAGTCGAGACCATTAATGTGTATCCGCCGTTCATAAGTTCGCCAAAATTTTCATAATCATTAATACTTTCAAAAACTTCAGAATGATCCATATATCCTATATATTCTGAATTCTTGTGATCAATAATATGGAGATATGTGCGTAATACAATTTCCTTGTAGTTGCTTTCCCCTATATAAATATAATTGTTATCGGTCTCAGCGACGAGATAATTATTGAGAGTGCTGAAATATACCACGTCGTAACTATTGTCTTTCTGCCCAAAATCAGTGGGTACCCACTTATATCTAAAAATCCCGCAGGTTGAGGTATCTTTATTAAAACCATGTAGATAAACTGTACTCCAGTCGTCAGGTTCGATAATCCACTGACCAAATCCACCGTGGCCCCAATCCTCACCCAAATCAAATGTACAGGTTTCGAATAGATCCTTATTTTCCGGATCGTTTCCCATGACCCATCGCCAGTATCTGTGAGACCATACCGGAGTTGCTAATGCGTTGCCCTTTTGATCATACTCCAGGAATTGTTCCCTGCATCTATCACCTGATTCACTGCCACCATTAACGGATTCGGGAACAGCTTTAATTCTCAACGATTGATCATCGAAAGCCCACAGGTAGTAAGTATAATCACCCTTTTGAACCTCACCGCCGTCGTTATCCCTTCCATTCCATATAACCTTATTGCTTCCGGGAGTAAACTTATAATCGCCTGACATGTATATGCATGTATCGATCTTGTTCATATAATGCCAGCCCAGATATCCATTTCTTATATCAATAATTTCGTCGGATTTGCCCTTGGTGAAAACCATAAATCTCAATAATGCAGGTGTACCGGTAACGATCACAGGGATTTCAAGAGTTGAGCCATCAAATGCATACTGAATTTTTTCCTCTGCACTCAGTCTCAATGGAGTCGGGGCAAAAGTAATGGCAAATGAAAATGATGAAATGAGTAATAATACAAATGATAGTGTAAAAACTTTTCTCATTATTTATTTCCTATCAAGGACATCCCTGACGGAACGTGCCAGATCATAGATTGTATAGGGCTTCAGAATGTAATCATCCGCTTTCAGTTTGGCGAAGGATTCTCTCTGGTTTTCAAAGCCGTGTCCGCTCGAAATGATGACCTTTACTTCGGGATCGATGCGGCGCATCTTTTCAAGAACCTCGTGACCCGAAATAACCGGCAGCACCAGGTCGAGGATGACGAGGTGAATATTCTCCCGTTCCCTTATAAAAATCTCCATGCACTCACTGCCGTCGACAGCAGAAAGAACCGTATACCCCTGCCGCTTAAGTGTAATTATCCCGCAGTCGCTAATAATTTCATCATCATCCACGAAAAGGATGGTTTCGCTACCTCTGGGTAGTTCGCCTGTTTTGCTTTCATGGACAATTGACTTTTTCAAAGTGGTTGCGGGAATGTAGAAAGAAAATATCGAACCCCTGCCGGTTTCACTTGATACCTCGAACCACCCGCCGTGCTGTCTGACAGTACTGTACGCTGTCGAGAGCCCGAGCCCCGTTCCTTTATCTCTCTTTTTTGTTGTGAAAAACGGCTCGAATATTTTCCATGTTGTTTCGCTGTTCATCCCACAGCCAGTATCCGACACTGATACCTTGACATAACGCCCCGCACCGGCTTCCGGACAAGTGCGCGTGTAAGATTCATCTATCGTAACATTACTGGCTTCCACGGTAATGTTCATCTTCGGTTCCCATGTTATGGTCTTTTGTTTTTCCCGGAGTGCATCGCGGGCATTCACCAGAAGATTAAGTAAAACATGGTAAAGGGAGGCGGTGTCACCAAGAACTGTATGAAGGCGATCCTGTTTTTTCACATCGATAGTGATGCGTTTGTCGAAGGTCAGGCGCGCAAATTGCTCTACTTCATCGATAAGCGCGCTCACATCGGCAGGTTCAAGCACAATTTCGGATGCACGACTGAAAGACAGAAGCTGACGAGTAAATACCGATGCTGAGTGAGCCGCATGTTCAACGTGTTTCAGCAGAGGAAGAACCTGCCCGGACGAATAACGCTGTGCCAGGCTAACTGCGGCAATTATACCGGTGATAATATTGTTGAAATTGTGGGATATGCCTCCCGCAAGTTGACCTATCACCTCCATCTTATGGGACTGCCGCAATTGTTCTGCAAGTCTGGCACGTTCCTCCTCCAGCCTCCTCGGCGCTGTTATATCACGTGCAATAACAAAGATAAATGAGTCATTGTCTGCCCTGAAATGCCTGAGCTCAAGGTCAACAGGGAAGCTATCCCCGTCTTTTTTACTGCATACGCTTGTCAGCGAAAACTCCTCCACCGGAGATTCTTCGGTAATTACAGAACGGATCGATACCATCAGGTCATCCTGGATGAGATTGTCTGTCTTCAACTCAAGCAATTCCGCTTTTTGGTACCCTGTCATGGTTAAAGCTGCGAGATTGCAATCAATAATATCCCCGTCCGGAGTCTGGATAAAAACGGCATCGGGATATGATTCGTACAGAGCCTCGAAAAGTTCAGGAAACTTTTGGTCTTTTGAAAAGGCGGGCTTGTTTTGTTTTTTCATGATTTTAAAAAAACCTTATTCATACATAAAAAAACTATAATGACATATTAAATATAGCATAACGTTCTGATCTTAACAAGGCTTTGATAAGAGATGAGTTCTATTTTCATTGAAAATGTTTGCTCAAATACAATTATGTATGTAATATACAGAATAATAAAAGTGATACGCCTAATAATGAAATTCGAATGTATAAACAGAACCAAACATTCATTAAAGGAGGATGAGAACATGAAGTGGCAAATTAGAGCGGTAGTATGGACGTTTCTGTTGTGCATGAGGGCATGTTTTGGCTTTTCAGACGTAAACGTACATGATTTTGGTGCGGCAGGCGATGGCAGTACCGATAACACGAAGGCTTTTCAGACTGCATTGAACGAAGCAGGAAAAACCGGGACAGTGGTACATGTTCCGGCAGGTAAATACAGGTTTGACGGCACCCTGATCATACCGACAAGTGTTACCCTGAAAGGAGTATTCGAGGGTCCTCACTGGCCGGATAATAAAAGAGGGACTGTCTTGTTGATTTATGCGGGCAGAGACAATGTTGATTCAAACCCGTTCATTACACTTAACTTGAATTCGACGGTCAAGGGGCTTACACTTTATTATCCCGAACAGAAATTAAGCGATGTTCGACCCTACCCCTGGACAATACAGCAGAAAGGCGCACGCGCCAACATGATTGACCTTTTGATCGCCAATACTTATATGGGTATCGACTGTGGAACGTTTACCGGCGTAGGACATCATCTCAGGAACATTGACATGTGTGCGCTCAAAAAAGGGATATACATAGACCGATGCTTTGATATCGGTCGGGTTGAGAATGTTCACATCCACCCGGCGAGTTGGATTTTCTCAGAAGGCGAAACCAGTCGTGAACTTCATGACTATATGCTGGAAAACCTCGAAGGATTCATTATCGGAAGAACTGACTGGGAGTACATGGTTAACTGCTTTGTCATATTATCAAAGTACGGTTTTCATTTCATTGAAACGCCACTGCGACCAAACGAGAAGCGGGGCATAGTTGATGGGGGAAATATGCTCATTACCCAAAGCGGTTCCGACCTTGGCACCCATGCGGTTTTTGTGGAAAAAGTGCAGTACCATGCTGGAATTGCTTTTGAAAACTGTCAGTTCTTCCCGGGATTTCTTATCAACGAGGGAAACAAAGGACCGATTAAAATAACCAACTGCGGCTTTTTTGGTGTTCCTACCGAGGAAAACACGATCCTTAATAAGGGAACAGGGGCGCTATTTTTCACCTCTTGCCATTTCACAAGTTTTGACGATCCAAGGTTCAGGCCCGATGTCCGTTTTAACGAGAAATGGCCATTGATAAAGATGATGAACGGTACACTGCACATGACAGCCTGCCATTTTCAAGACAAGGATCATTTGCGCGCAACAGGGCGAGAATATAATCCGGAATATCATATTCACCTTGGAGAGAATGTCACGTCGGCGGTAATAATGGGTAACAGTGTGCAGGGCGGTGAACTCAAAATTGACAACAAATCAAAAGGTAACGTACAGATCATAGGGAATTAAATATATTTCTGGTAAAATAGACGAAACAAATACATGGTCATGAAATATAATGAACGCGGCTACTGAATTGTTTTCACTTCAAAACGTAATTAAGCAAGGAGGATTTTCCATGAAACGACGTGCCACACTCCGGCTCATTCCTCTTTCTCTGGCGGGAGTTGCAAGCTCAGTAAACAGGTTGTTTTCCCAGGAGATGCATCCCATGCCAGGTCCGATGGGTATGCCCTTAAAAAAACCGCCTGCCGAACCACTCGCAATTCGTTATACGAAAAAAGTGAGGGGAATGCTCACCTGGATACGCCATACACAGTCGGAAAACCTGCTCGAAGCCTCGTATGCTATCGCCAGCGCGGTAAAGGAAAAGCGCACATGCTGGAGCAGCTGGGACATGGGCCACAGCATCTCAGCTGATATCATTCCGAACAGGATAGGCAACCCCGACATCTTCAGGGTAGGTTTCGATGCGCAGAAAGCAAAGAAAGGTGAACCCTTCCTTGCCAATATCTGGGGTGGCAACCGTCAGGATCTGATTGACAAGGAAATCTTTGTCATCGGAGGTCCCGCACCGTGGAGTGGCGATGCAAAAAAATCAGAACTTCTCGTGCGCGACTCAGCCAAGCTGAAAATGCGCCCATACTCGCACATCTGGATCGAGACCAATGTGGATACTATCGGCGCTGTCATGAAAGTTCCGGGGATGCCCGCTCCTGTTGGACCGGTATCCGGCATAATCGGCATGGTTACCTACTGGATGATGATGGCCGATACCTGCCGTATCCTTGCCCGTGACGGTATTTCAGTCAGGGTTTTCGGCGACGAACCCAAACTGTCAGGCGATAATGTAGAATGGGTAAGTCTCCATGCCCCTCTTATGGACGATTATTTCGACGAGGCAATTGAACAGATTGAGACGATCGGTGCGGAACTGGGTAATATCCGCGAGACAGCCCGCATGGCGGTAGATTCGGTTTTGAACGGGGGGAAAGTATGGTGTTACAGCCGCTACAGCGAATCTCTCGCCTCCGAGTCTTCAACCCGCCGCGGCGGGCTGGCACTCACCCAGGGCGTGTACGAAAGTGACGGTAAACTTGTTACTTACGGCGGGGATTTAAAAGGCACCTCAAAAGACCTTGTTATTATGGGAATATATGCTCCCGATGACTCCTCAGATATCAAAGCTTTGGATCAATTCAGGAAATCTGGCATGAAAGTGGTTTCCATAGGCCCGTTAACCCGTGGTATAAAGATACCTTCTGGAAGAAGCATCCCGAAAGAAGCTGACATTCATATCGGACGCATGTGCGATACCTACGGTCTCTTTGCCATACCGGGATTCGATCGAAAAATCTGCCCAACATCCGGAGCAATGGTAAACCAGATCTTCTGGGCAATCTGCTTGGAGATCGTGGAGGAGATGGTACGTCGGACCGGCAATGTCCCTGGTGTATTCTTTTCCGCTGCCATCAAAGGCGGCACAGAACACATGCACCGCATACATGAACTGTACAGTGAGCGCGGATACTGATGCCCGGAATACGTGCACAAATCGTTGTACACTATTGTACAGTGATATGAAAAAGTTTCATTTTAAGTGGATTATATTTTTTGTATTTATATTGCAACCTGTTTTGTTACACTTACCACTGTGGTACTGTCAATAATAACATGAAAACTGAATTAAAATAATAAAAAGGAAAAAAACAAAAGATAAGCTGTGGAAATGCCGTGAACATTGAAAAGTCTTTGACTTTCCAACACTCACCTGGAAAAACGTTTTACGTTTTCCCACATTTCGACAGCTTCAAAAACTATATGCATAACAATTTGTATTTTCTCAATTTAAAGTCCCTCTCCGGGGGATTTAGGTGGCTACTGAAACAAGGGAGAACATAGATGTTTTTTCAATCTATTTAAATACAATAAGATATGCACATAATCACTGAAGATTTTTAACAGAACGACCACCTTTGAAAGGAGCGAATCATGAAACGACGCGATATTATGAAAAACCTAACTTTGGGGGCAGCAGCAGGAGTTTCCGGGATTCTGCGGGATAAAAATGAAGCTGTTGCACAAACGTATTCAAAGGCAATCAGAGGTCTACCGCCATTAAAAATTACCAATATAAAGGCGATTCTTACCGCTCCCAGCAAACGCACCTATCCTGCCCTCACAGTTGTGAAGGTTGAGACGAGCGAGGCGGGGCTTTACGGTATCGGATGCGCCTCGTATACCCTGCGCCCACTTGCAGTAAAGTCTGCAGTCGATGATTATCTTAATCCCTTCTGCAAAGGAAAAAGTGTTGATAATATTGAAGATATGTGGCAGACGGCATATGTAAGTTCCTACTGGCGTAACGGCCCTGTTTTGAACAATGCAATGAGCGGTCTTGACCAGGCATTGTGGGACATCAAGGGAAAACGTGCGAATATGCCGGTGTATCAACTACTGGGAGGCAAATGCCGTTTTGCTGTCGACACATATGCCCATGCCGGTGGCGGATCCCTCGAGCAACTGGAGGAAAGCGTCAGGGGATACATGGAGGAAGGTTACAGGCATGTACGTATACAAGTCGGCGGATATGGTTCGGGACATCTCGCTAACATGCCTCATTTTAAAGATGCGGGATTTGGCTTGCCGAACGACGGATTCATGGCATCGGCGCCATATGTGAGGATTGTTCCCAGGATGTTCGAATACATCAGGAACAAATGCGGCGATGAGATAGAACTGTTACACGATATCCATGAGCGGATACATCCAATGGACGCTATTAATATGGTTAAGGAAGTTGAACAGTACCATCCTTTCTTCATAGAAGATCCGTTTGCTCCCGAGGATAACGGGTACTTCAGACTTCTCCGCCAGCAGACCAGTACGCCGATCGCAATGGGTGAATTATTTAATAGTCCCCACGAATGGACAGGTCTAATCTCCGAAAGACTGATTGATTATATACGGATCCACATCTCGCAGATAGGCGGTATCACTCCGGCAATGAAAGTTGCCCGTCTGGGAGAATGGTTCAATGTACGTACTGCATGGCACGGTCCCGGTGATGTCTCCCCTGTCGGACATGCGGCAAATGCACATATTGATCTGGCAGTCTGGAACTTCGGCATTCAGGAGCGTATCATGTTCAATCAGGAAACGATGGATGTTTTCCCCGGACATCCGACAATGAAGAACGGTTATATGTACGTGAACGAGGCACCGGGATTAGGCGTGGATATCGATGAAAAATTAGCTGCAAAGTTCCCGGTTCTAGATGGTCATGGTGTGATATGGACTCCAATACGAAGGCCGGACGGAACTTCCATAAGGCCTTAAAGGTTACGCATTTTTTACAAGCAATTTATAGATATTATTCGGTTTTGACGGAAGTATAAAGCTTGAATTTCATAGTGCAAATGTGACATCTGACGGAGGACTTTTTTGCCTATTGAGATATTGATTCGGATTGAACGATTGCGATGCTATTCTGTATGATAACACAACATTCCGATATGAAACGGTGGATACGTGTCTCTAAGTAGCGATTTTCAGTGCGATTATCACAAACAATTAGTGGGATAGAGCTTTTACTATGGAGAAAAAGTACTTGCATAAAGTATTGCAAAGTACTAAAATAATTATATAAAAATGATTGCTTTTTACAAATCTGGTTATTATTGTTTGTAAAGATGAAACTTGCAAGGTCAAGGAAGGTATTTGCTAACCAGTTATTCACAAGGCAGGTGATACACAATGGCAAATGAAGCAAAATCATCGAGGTTCAGAGGACCATCTGATGCCATAGACATGGAGAAGCTTGAGCGTGAAACGCAAAAGCTGCTTTTCCTGGGTCTTCTCGTGGCTGTATCATTTCATGCGGCATTGGGAGCATATTTCATGTTCAAAAAGACCACAGTAAAGGTTGCCAAGCCTCTCACCATGGAGCTTGTCATCCGTCGTCCGAGAATGAAAAGGGCGTTTGAGTTCAAGAAAAAACGTGTTCAGAAAAGAGTATTTGAAAGGAAAGAGATAACTCAACGTCAGCCCACCGCGGAAATAAAGACAAAAGAAATTTCTACTATGGATTTGATGGGTACTGTTGCCTCTTATGAGTTTGATACGGAAATGGACACCGATTTGGGTGGTGAAATTATTGTTATTGAGGGTATTGATATTGAGGTGGAAGCGACAAGGGAACCTGAGAAACAGATTTCGATGAAGGAGGAAATGATTTCTCTCGATGACCTTGATACCGGTCAATTCAAGGCGATGATTATTCAGGATCCGACAAATAAGCAGGACATCAGAGGGTTTATTTATATTGCCACAGCCTGGGGTACTCAGTTGAGGCCGCCGGACAATTTGAAACGTTCGGTTATCAACCTTGTAGAGGCGGTTAACCGTTATACTAAAATCAATGCCAAGGTTGATACTCATCTGTTTCTTGATTCAAGAAAATTGTTTGAAACACCTTTTGTATACA
>JBHPFF010000013.1:0-38770 GCA_042572165.1 Candidatus Latescibacterota bacterium
GTTATGAACCGTTATGGCGTGGACAAACCCGACACCCGTTTCGGCCTTGAACTTGTCGATGTGGGGGATGTGTTTAAAAAATGTGATTTTCAGGTGTTCAGAAATGTCCTGAAAAAAGGCGGTCGAAACCAGATACCATGAGAAGCTGTTTGTATATCTGCGGTGACTGTGGAAGCGCATAGAATTTCCCGAGAAACTTTCTAGACGGTACCAAAAAATCACGTGCACCCTCAGGAGTGCTTTTCATGAAAAACGGAGTCTCTATCTCGACAAAATTTCGTTCTAAAAGGTAAGTGCGCACGACGCTCGCCACTTTCGACCTGAAAATGAGATTTTCCTGTATTTCATTACGGCGGAGGTCGAGATAACGGTACTTGAGGCGAATCTCCTCATTCACTTCCTCGTATTCATCGAGAGGGAACGGAACAGGTTTCGCCTGGCTCAGGATTTCAATTTCATCACAGTCAACCTCTATCTCACCGGTAGCAAGATTGGGATTGACCATCCCCTCTTTGCGGTTATTCACTGTCCCATGAACCGATATCACCCACTCGTTGCGTATTTGTTCGGCTATTTTATGGGCTTCGGGATCACGCACCGGATCAAACACAACCTGGGTCAATCCCCAGCGGTCACGCAGGTCCACAAAAATCAAACCACCGTGGTCACGCCTGTGATGTACCCATCCGGACAGCACCACTTCCTTTCCGATATCAGAACTTCTCAGTTCACCGTTATTATAAGTTCTTTTCAGTCGCACAATAACTATCCTTTTTATAATCTATCAGTTGATGTCATTCCCCGTGTGACAAATTCTCTTTCAATACCTTAAGAAATTTTTCAAAAGTCATCGATTCCTGCCGGGATTTTTCCATATCCCGTGCAGTGACCATATCAGGTTCGGGTTCGATAATCAGCGTAAACCTGGCACCCTGTTTTGATGCGGCTTTCATCTGGGCTTTCACACTCCTGTCCATATAATCCATATCGGCGGAATAACCGAAACGGCGGAGCATCTCCAGGTAGTTCACCGCACGGACACATACTCTATCATCAGTCTTGATAATATATACCTGTACAGACTGCCTGATGTCGACATCTTTTCCGGACAAACCCGTTTGTTCCGCTTCCTGAAGCACCATGACAAGCCTTTCCATCCCGCAGGCAAATCCGACTGCCGGCAGATCAGACCCGCCCAATTCACCAAGTAGATCATCATAGCGCCCCCCGCCCATGACTTCAGACTGGGCGCCGAGGCCTTTACAATTCATCTCGAACACGGTGCCGGTATAGTAGTCAAAACCACGGACAAGGAAATTATCGACCTCATACGCTATCCCCAGGTTGTTCAGATATCCCTGCACCGATTCGAAGTGAAAACAGTCCTCATCGATCAGGTAATCGAGAGTTTTCGGCAGTTTGCCTGAATCACGGAAAATTTTTCTGCACCCCGGTACCTTGCAGTCGAGTACCCTCAAGGGATTTGTGGTCATACGCCTTTTACAGTCCACGCAGAGTTCCTCCTCCACCTCACCCAGAAATGCGACAAGTGCCTCTCTGTATGCCTTTCTGCTCTTCTCACCGCCGATGGAGTTGAGGGAGAACAACCTGCACTCAAGCCCGAGCTGCGCTGTGATCCGGTCAAAGAGGATTATGACCTCTGTATCCGCCATGGGCGAAAATGAGCCGATCAACTCTACACCGAACTGGTGGAACTGACGCTGACGCCCTTTCTGCGGCCGCTCCTGGCGGAACATCGGTCCCATGTACCAGAGTTTCCGGGGAAGACCTTTCTGGTCAAGGGAATGTTCGATAAACGCCCTCACCACCGAAGCCGTCCCCTCCGGCCTCAGGGTAAGGCTCCGACCGCCCATATCTTTGAACGTATACATCTCCTTGCCGACAACATCAGTATCCTCACCTATGGAACGAGCGAAGAGATTGGTTTCCTCAAACATTGGCGTTCGTATCTCGTTATAGGCATAAAGCGCCATCGTCTCGCGGACAACCTGCTCAATCCTCTGCCAGATCTCCACATCACCTGGAAGTACGTCGGATGTGCCTTTAATTGCTTTTAACTTGTTCATGGGAATATTATATAATCTTATCTATAACAGTGAATATTAGGTATAAAATTAGTTTTTTAATATACTTTTTTTAATCGCTTAAGTCAATGATTGTTGTGGAGTGACCATCCACATTCCCTATTCCACCATAATTAAAAAGTAAGAATTCAGTAGACAGAAGGGAAAACGGTGGATTATCAGATGTAATATTTTCTTTATTTTACTAATGTTTTTTTTTATAATTAATAATTATTATTCTTTGCTTTGAGAAATCCTTATAGGAGAGTGTTATGAACATGGGAAAATCGACAAAATCCATACATGCCGGTGAAGACAGATTTAAACCGTACGATTCCATTACAACACCGATAGTTCAATCCTCAACTTTTGTGTTTAAAAACTCAGAAGAAATAAGGCGTTATACTCAAGAACAGCATTTTCGCTACGAATATGGCCGATACGGTAATCCCACCCAGCGTGCCGCAGAAGATAAACTTGCCCGTCTTGAGGGTGCTGAGTCTGCCGTGTTATTTGCTTCCGGTATGAGTGCGATTATCAATACACTTCTGGCAATATTGGAAGCAGGGGATCACATGATAATTACCGATGATGCTTACGGTAAAACTCTCAGCTTTTGCAGACACTGGCTCCCTAAATGGGGAATCGAGTGTACAGTGGTGAAAATGGGCAATTACGATGTCATTGAGAATGCGATAAAACCAAACACCCGCCTTTTCTTCAGCGAATCGCCCACTAATCCCTATTTGAATATTATGGATTTTTCACGGTTGAATGCTATTATGAACCGTCATCCGGATTTGCTGGTGATTTCCGACTCAACATTTGCAACCCCCTATAACCAGAAACCTCTTGAGCTTGGTGCTGATATTGTTATACACAGCGCTACCAAATATCTCGCCGGACATAATGATATACTTGCCGGAGTTGTCCTCGGAAGCGAAAAACTCGTACAGAGTATAGTGGAATTTCAGAAGATCATGGGCGGAGTTATCGATCCCCATTGTGCATATTTATTGATCCGCGGACTGAAAACCTTCAGTATCCGCATGGAACGGTTAAACAGTTCGGGTGAAAAGGTGGCCGGATGGATCGAATCTCATCCGAAAATAAAAAAGTGCTATTACCCATCTCTTGAAAGTCATCCTCATCATGATGTTGCAAGGCGCGAAATGACCGGTTTCGGAGCGGTAGTAACATTTGAACTTGATGGAGATCTTGAGCGTTCCAACCGACTGCTCGATAACTTCAAACTCTGCTATATAGGACCCTCTCTCGGGGGCTGTGAAACACTCATCACCCACCCCGCTACAGTAACATATTACAATTACACGCGGGAAGAACGGTATGAACTCGGAATAATTGACAATCTGTTCAGACTCTCGGTAGGGCTTGAGGATCCCGAAGATATAATAGCCGATCTGGATCAGGCAATCAGTGCGGCATTTAAATAATTTTAAAGATTTATTGATCCCGGATAAAATCAGATGTTTACCAAAGCCATGTTAATATGTAATAACAAAATAACCTGGATTATAATCTCACATCCGCCTTGAATCTGCTCCTGTAACAGCATAAACAAACAAGCAATATTTCTCAATAACTGTGATTCTTAAAGGATAAATGAATCTCCATTCACCATATTTAACGCGTGGAATGCTTTACAAAATTTGCCAAACATAATTATTTTCAAGAAAAAACCAACTGTAGGACTATTCAGAAATGGACTATGCCAATGATGAACTTTTATTAGATGAAAAAATCGTGATAATTTAGAATAAAAAGCCATTTTTGATTGAAAAGCGCTTGATTGAAGCATAGGAAAAGACTTTTATTCATTCATAAATATGATTGAATAAAAATATTATCATCAACGAATTTGATATAACTGGGGAATGTCGGATAATTACAAGAAGTTCGTAGCCGACATTGTGCCTTATTACATATTTTGCTGCATTACTGTCCGGTTAAAATCTGAGAGGCAAGGCAACTGTCCATGTTTTTGTTTAACGGCTCTGAATCTATTAAAAGAAATCGTAAATATTTCAATGAGACAGACGTTATCAAGCAGCAATCCGCCGACAATGCGTGCCAATTCATGTTGAGAATGTCGGCATTTCGTCTGAAATTTGGTGAAAGAGAGCAAAAGATAGTAAATCATTGCGGTCTATATCTGGTTCATGACAGCATTTTTCGATGTACCGAGGAAAGATTTGATCTTTAAATTCTGTTTGATCCACTTGAAGAAGGCTTCGATCTGCCAACGATAGCGGCCTTAAGTACAAGTTTCGTATGCAATTTTTGAAAGGGGAATAGATAAGCACAATGGAATCAGGCACCAACTATATTTCAAGAGTCGCCAAAGAACTCAACTTATCGGACGGTAAGGTGCGGGCGACCGTGAGTTTGCTCGAGGACGGCGCTACCGTTCCGTTTATCGCCCGCTACCGCAAGGAAGCGACAGGCAGTATCGACGAGGTGGAAATCACCGGAATCCGCGACCGTCTCACGCAACTGAGGGTTCTCGACAAACGCCGTGAAGCGATATTCGCCTCCCTTGACGAGCGGGGGCTTATGACGGAGGAACTGCGCGATAAGCTGATGGCGGTTCAAACTATGACAGAACTTGAAGACATCTATCTTCCATACCGCCCGAAACGCCGGACCAGGGCTACTGTGGCCAGAGAAAAAGGGCTTGAACCCCTTGCGGATATTCTGCTTGAACAGGACAACAGGGATCCCGAAACCGAAGCCCTGGCTTTCGTCGATCCGGATAAAGGGGTCGACAACGTTGAAGAGGCGCTTGCTGGCGCGCGAGATATCATCGCTGAATTAGTGAGCGAGCATCAGGAGGCCCGCGAAAAAATGCGTCACCTCTATGCGATAAAAGGAATGTTCAGGACAAAAGTAATTACCGGGAAAGAGGAGGAAGGATCGAAATACAGGGATTATTTCGATTTGGAAGAGCCGGTCGCCAATGCCCCTTCACACAGGATTCTCGCCATGAGGAGGGGGGAAAAAGAAAACGTCCTGACACTCCGTGTGATCCCGCCTGAGGACGAAACTCTGGGTGTTCTGGAATCTCTTTTCGTGAAAGGCGGCACCCCGGCTTCTCTCGAAGTGAAGACTGCGGTTCACGACGGTTTCAAACGCCTGCTCGCTCCGTCTATCGAAACTGAAATCAGGAAGGAAACCAAAAAACGCGCCGATGATGAATCGATCAAGGTATTCGCAGATAATCTGCGGCAACTACTCCTCGCTTCTCCGCTCGGAAGAAAAAATGTCATGGCGGTCGATCCTGGATATCGCACCGGCTGCAAGGTTTGCTGTCTCGACAGCCAGGGAAAACTACTTCTCAACGATACCATCTTTCCGCACCAGTCCGAAAAGCTCGCCGAGCAATCAAAAAATACCGTGATTGATCTCTGCAAACGGTTCAATGTTGAGGTGATCGCAGTGGGAAACGGAACCGCGGGAAGGGAGACGGGGGCTTTTTTACGCTCGATCGACCTGCCGGGAAACCCGCCTGTCGTTATGGTGAACGAGAGCGGAGCCTCGATATATTCCGCTTCCGAGGCGGCGCGGGAAGAATTCCCCGATTACGATGTCACTGTGCGCGGCACCGTCTCTATCGGCAGGCGCCTTATGGACCCGCTGGCGGAGCTTGTCAAGATCGATCCAAAATCCATCGGAGTCGGCCAGTACCAGCATGATGTCGACCAGGCAATGCTCAAGGATAACCTAGACGATGTCGTCATAAGCTGTGTCAACAGCGTGGGAGTCGACCTGAATACCGCCAGCAGGCAGCTACTGACTTATGTCTCAGGTCTCGGATCGTCGCTCGCGAAGACGATCGTGCTTTTCCGCGACGAGCAAGGGCCTTTCCGGTCACGCGAGGAACTCATGCAGGTGCCCCGCCTAGGGGACAAGGCGTTTGAACAGGCGGCTGGTTTCCTGCGCATAATGGACGGCGACAATCCACTCGATGCAAGCGCTGTGCACCCTGAGAGCTATCATGTGGTGGAATCCATAGCATACGACTGTAATTGTTCGGTGCTCGATTTATTACGGAAAGAATCGCTTCGCGAACAGGTTGAGGTATCCCGGTATGTGACCCAAACCGTCGGGCTCCCCACGTTGAATGACATCATGACAGAGCTTGCAAAACCCGGCCGCGACCCGCGTTCCGTATTCGAGCTATTCAGCTTTACAGAAGGCATTCATTCCATCACCGACCTAAAACCCGGCATGAAAGTCGCCGGGATCGTGACGAATATAACCGCTTTCGGGGCATTTGTAGATATCGGCGTTCACCAGGATGGCCTTGTGCATATCAGCCAGCTCGCTGACCGTTTTGTCAGGAATCCTGCCGATGTGGTGAAAGTGCACCAGAAGGTTAACGTAACGGTTCTCGAAGTCGATGTTGACAGAAAACGCATATCGCTATCCTTGAGAAACACTCAGGCGGATAATTCCTGATATGATTGAGCGGCATCATCTCATTTAAAGGGCGGATTGGGCAAATGAATATTCAGATAATTATAAGAAACTCTTTGAAATTGTCGAGGAAATGGCTATTCTTAATAAGAAGCTTATAAAGAAAAATGCCTGAATTTAACACTTAATTGTGCAAAAAATATTTTTTTAATATTTTTAAAGTTTGTATTTTAATATATTATAGTTGCAAATATTAGTAAAGAGTTGTTTATTTGATGTTATTATGAGAAATGCGCTGATTTTCTGGAATTATCGGTTAATAAATGAAAAAATGTTTTTGTAAAGAATAACTATTATGCCAGTCACAAAACATAATATAAAATCTCACTATCAAATAGGTTTATTATTCCTATTTTGTCTTATTACAATTGTCAATTTGTATCCAGTTTGCATAGAAGTTTTAGCTCAAGAGTCTAATTCAAGAGAATCTTCATCAACAGCATTAAAAAGCGAACCTAAAAGTACTTTGGATACTGACAATAAACGGATATTTGAGTCCGAAGAAGTTTCAGAGCAGAAACTTCAAACACATCCGTTTGTAAAAGATCAAAAAAATTGCAATAAATGTCATGATTTACGTATATCAGCGGGTAAAAATGTTTCATTTATTGTATTTGCCGAAAACTCGGCAGCTATACAAACAGTAAATTGCATGAAATGTCATCCACAACATTTTGGAGATCATCCTGTATTAGTAAAAGCATCTATCCCGGTTCCTAAAGACTTGCCTCTATCGGAAAGAAATGAGATTACGTGTATGACCTGCCACAATACACATTTTATACGATTTTCAGACCGCCCGTGGTCTCCGAGAAGCAATAAAACCATAATATTTGATTTTGTAAAAAGAAAGAAAGAATATAAAACATTTTTTCTCCGCAGGAATAATTCGAAAAAAGAATTTTGTATTGCCTGCCATGCAGGTGTACGACATCAGCGGGGATATTAATTTATTTCATGTTAAACAGTAAAAAGTAGGAAATTAAACCATGATGAAAGCTTCTATAGGCCAACGCAGGTGGTATTTCATTAAATCAACGTTTAATATTAAAATGTTACTTCTATTTATCGTTACCCTAATTCTGAGTGTAATTATCTTAGGATTGGTAATCTATATTTTTTCATCAAGTGAACTTGATATAAGACTCTTCCAGGCTCATACGAGAATTATGAATTCATGGGAAATTTTATTCCCCACAATTATTTTGACAATGGTATCAGTATTTATCCTTGTATTCTTTATTACTTTATATATGATCATTTACCTCTCGCATAAAATTGCCGGGCCTCTTTATAAATTTGAAATAGTTTCTAATGAAATCGGAAATGGAAATTTCAAAGTAAATGTAAAACTACGTAAAAAGGATGAATTAATACCTCTACAGACCGCTTTTGAAAATATGTTAGATAATTTACATGGCAAAATTATGGATTTTAAAAGAAATTTTGAAAAGACAAAAAATACTGAAAAAAAGCTGATAAATGCTATCGAAACTTCAACATTTTCAGAAACTGAAAAGAACAAACTCTCGACAACGGTGAATGAACTAATCACAGAGTTTGAAGAAAACTTGAATGCTTTCACTTTGAAAGAGATTACACCTGAAAAATCCTCTGGACCCTATTACTGCCCTGTTCATAAGTGGATTGGAAAATGTCCGGAGTTTCCGGAAGGCCAGGATAGCGAAAGCATACAGCAGTAGGTAATATAAAATGTTAATTGCAGTTGGAATTCTGCAAAAAAAATCAGCCCGGATTATCAAGTAAAGTATATCCGGACATCCGCCTTTTTCCCCATTATCAGAATTCAAGGTTCATAGATCTCAGATTTACAATTTAAATTTTATCTAATGTGGTAATCTCCCTATTTTCAAAAGAAAGCCCGGAGGGGTGAGTTATGATTTTCAGCTTCCTATGGGAAGTTCATTATATAGAAAAAGCCCTCTATGATTTGCAGGAGGGCTTTTTTGTTAAATATTTATATTTTACCAGCCGAATTTTATCTGTCCGATGTAACGCTGGTCATCATACAAGCCCGGTGCATTCCCGAGTTCTTCCCGGAAATAAGCAACATCAATGTCAAATACCTTGAAATCGAGACCGATACCTAATACAGGGTATCCGGAGTTGATTCCTCCGCGCAGAGCGAAGAATAAGTATTTGAATTCTGCTCCCAGATGTAGCTTATTGAAAATATTTTCCCTGTTATTGTCCAACAGATCGATGTAGTCAGCAAGCAAAAGCAGCCTTTCGGACAGCATCCGTTTTGCAATTCCTACATCGATTGATGATCCACGGCCATCACCAATAGACTGAACGGTGGCGCCAACTTCGGTATCAATAAATGGAATATCCAGAAGAGCGCCGATATCCATGGCAAATGTATTCCTTTTAGTTTCTTTGAACTCATCGGTAATCGACCCACTCGTTTCACTTATATCTCCGAGGTCACTTGCCGGTATCTGGAATAAGTTGGCTCTCCGGCGTTGAATATATTTTAAATTGACACCAACTGTCAGACCGGGATAAAACATGAATACCGGTTTTGCAACACCCAAAACCACTGCATAATTAGCTGAACCTTCTCCCCATACACGCGGTTCATAAATCCCCCGGTCAATTTTCAGGCCGATATCATTGGTATTAAATATTGCGAGTCCCATTCCATATCCGAGAATATTAGCTGCAATATCGATCATTGGAGAGACATTAGCCCGCCCCCATTTCCCGTCATATTCCTGCATGTCTTCAATGAATGCATTTTTCTCATCGGTGCTCAGTTCATTAAAATTCTCGAACTTATCTGTATTATCATCAATGAACTTGCCCATATCTAAAACATTTTCATTAAAGGTGATCGGGAGATTGACAACTGAAAACCTGATAATTTTAACACGTGAGAGAAGAGCCGGGTTATCGACGAAACCGTTATAAGTGAATCCCCCGGCAATCCTGGCATCGCCCATGCCGATTGTCTTTGCGTTCCGGTAAGAAATAGTATTATTCCCCGCTGATACCGTACCCGCAAGACTGAAGACCATAACGCATACAATGATGATATATACCACACTTGACTTTTTCACGAATCCATCTCCGTTGTCTTGAGGGTTATTTTTGACTCCATTCCAGCCAAATATCTATATATTGTGTGTTTTCTGTATTTGTAGGATCTGACGGATGATACCCTGAATCCTCATCTACAAGACCGTCACCGTCATCATCCAATCCATTAATTGTTTCTTCATCGATACGACCGTCGCCGTCATTGTCAATGCCATCATGATACCAGTAATAATTAATAATTGCCGCGATTTCATCGATATATTCTTTAATATCATCAGCGTCGAATGATGAGTTGTCACTCTTTAGTAATGATCGTATCCCGCCTAATCCATTTTCAAGTTTTGATAGTATAAAGGCAATGAGATCATTAATATCATCAGGTTCATACCCCTTTTTACCTATAACCTTGGATGAAGCTGATACTTTACTTGCACTCCATTCACCTAAGAAGACTTCAAGACCTTTGAAATCAACAGTTTGACCGGCATCATCGACAAATGAGCCGCCATTCAAATCAAAACCATCTAAACCTTCTGATCCTATACTTTCTACGAATGAGAGATCGATATGGAAATCATTTTCATCTATGGCGCCGTCACGGTTGGTGTCACGAAGACCGAGAACACCGGACATCATGTTTGATATGGTGTAATCCAGTGCAATATCATCTTTTAGTATAACACCTGTGGTTTCCTCATTCCAGAGTTTTAAAAGATTTGACATAGCCTCCATGTTTCCCTGGTACCATGCCGTTTGTCTTGCATTGTCCAGGTCATCAATTAAGGTAAGTATAGCGAGATCATCTTCTGACTTGGCATCCTGACCCTCTATCAATTCTACGATTTCAATGATATCGACTTCAGCCTCGAGTATTGCAATCTTGGCATTTAAATACAACAATATTGAATCGGTGGAATCCTGCCCCGCTTCTGCAAGCACCTCTCTGGCTAATGCATAGTCACCCTCACGGATAGCATCCTCAGCCCGATCAACAGGTGATTTTTCCGCATCGTTTGTAAAATCGAATATATTACATCCCGCAACAAGTGCCGCGGTAATGAGAAGAATAACAATTCTCATTATCTTTCCTGTCTTTTTCATGACCGTTCCTCCTTAAAATAAACATTGAAGTCTATACAATAAACAATTATAATCTAAAATAGAATATTCTATTATATACTTAATATTTATTTTTATTGAAAATTCTTATTCCATATTATGTGCCTTCCTGCCAGGAATTCAGATATTCAATCTGTTCCGGAGTCAATTCGTCTATGGTAACATCCATTGCTTCAAGCTGCAGTTCAGCCACATGCATATCCAATTCCTGCGGAAGCTTGTGGACACCCGGATTCAGTTCGTTCCTGATGCCGTATTCAACTCCCAGCGCCTGGTCGCAGAATGACATGGCCATCACGGTTGAGGGGTGTCCCTCTGCACATGAAAGGTTTACGAGTCTGCCTTCTCCGCAAAGGAATACAGACTTACCGTCAATCTCGTATTCATCGAAATAAGGCCTGATGGTTCGTTTCGATCTGGCAGTTTTTTCCAGTCCATCTACATCGATTTCATTATTGAAATGGCCGGAATTAGCAAGTATCGCACCGCCCTTCATTTTGCGGATGTGATCGACTGAAATAACATTCAGGTTGCCGGTAACACTGACGAAAATGTCTCCCAGAGGAGCGGCTTCATCCATTTTCATAACCCTGTAACCATCCATTGCCGCCTGAAGTCCCCTGAAGGGATTAACCTCGGTGACAATCACATTTGCGTTCATACCTTTGGCGCGGAGAGATACACCTTTGCCGCAATTGCCGTATCCGATCACAACAACAGTTTTGCCGGCGAACAGTACGTTCGACGCTCTGAGAATACCGTCAATTGTGGACTGGCCGGTTCCGTAATAATTATCCATAAGGTGTTTGGTATCACAGTCGTTGACAGCGATAATAGGATAAAGAAGAGCGCCTTCTTTCTCCATGGACTTAAGCCGGATAATACCTGTTGTGGTTTCCTCGCATCCACAGATCATATTGCCGATAAGTTCTTTTCTATCCATATGCACGGCAGTAACTAAATCACAACCGTCGTCTATGGTAATATCAGGCTTAAAGTCAAGGACAGCGTTTAAGAAAATATAATAATCCTCGATTGACTCACCTTTATATCCGTAAACTTCAATACCATCATCCGCCAGTGCTGCAGCGACATCGTCCTGAGTTGATAGAGGATTGCATGAGGTTATGGCAACTTCCGCGCCGCCTGCGATCAGCGTATGAACGAGAACAGCCGTCTCCTTGGTTATGTGAAGCGCCATTCCAATCCTGTGACCGGTAAGCGGCTTCTCTTTTTCAAATCGCTCCTTGACTTTCAAAAGAGCACCCATATGGCGCTCTGCAAACGCAATATTTTTATATCCCTGATCCGCCAGGGCAATATCTTTAATTTTGTAAGACATAACTTCACCTTTATAAATTATAAACTATTATGAAAATAATCGTTCCAGGAAACAATCTTCTGTGATACACCTCACAAAATCACAATTTTAAAGCTTTCCTCAGTTCATCAATTTTGTCGGTACGTTCCCATGTAAAATCAGAGTCATTCCTTCCAAAGTGTCCGTATGCTGAAGTTTTGGCATATATCGGCCGTCTAAGGTCAAGTGTGTCTATTATTCCCTTTGGTGTGAAATCGAAGCAATCCCGGACAGCTTTGGACAATGCACCTTCATCAACCTTTGCCGTGTTGAACGTATCAATGTTTATGCTGATGGGCTGGGACACACCAATAGCATACGAGAGCGCAACCTCACATTTCCATGCAAGGTCTGCCGCCACCACGTTTTTTGCTGCATAACGGGCGGCATATGCTGCGGAACGGTCAACCTTGGTACAGTCTTTGCCGGAAAAAGCTCCGCCTCCGTGACGTCCCATACCGCCGTATGTGTCGCATATGATCTTTCGTCCGGTTAGACCAGTGTCTCCATGAGGTCCGCCAATAACAAAACGCCCTGTCGGATTTATAAAAATCTTGGTATTTTCATCCATGAATTTCGAGGGTATTACTCTACGTATTAACAGATTTTCCATATCATTGCGTATTGTGTCAAGAGAAGCATCAGCCGCATGCTGAGTGGAAATTACAATATTATTAATTCGTTTCGGTCTCCAGTCCGCATACTCGACAGTGACCTGTGATTTTGAATCCGGCTTTATGTACATAATCTCGCCTGATTTTCTCATATTAGCAAGCTCACACATTAGCTGCTGAGCAAGTTGAATCGGCATGGGCATATATTCTGGAGTATCATCACAGGCAAAACCAAACATCATTCCCTGGTCTCCGGCACCCTGTTCCATAAAAAGACCTTCACCCTCGCTTACACCCTGGGATATATCAGTAGACTGGGGATGAATAGAAGTGAGAATACCGCAGTTATCGGCATGGAATCCTATATCCGGATCAGTGTAACCTATGTCCCTGCATGCCTGACGTGCTGTTTCTGCATAGTTGATGTTTGCCTTGGTTGTTATTTCTCCGGAAATAACGATTAATCCGGTTGTGCACAAGGTTTCGCAGGCAACACGGCTCATAGGATCCTGTTCCATTGCTGCATCCACAATACTGTCGGATATCCGGTCACATATCTTATCAGGATGACCCTCCGAAACCGATTCCGAGGTAAAAATAAAATCACCTTTCATACATACATTTCCTTTCTTTTTCAGTGTTTTTAATCTATTATATTTTGATTTTTTTAAGTTCTTCATGTAAAAGATATTTGACCTCGGTAGCCGAAGCACAGTTTAATGCTCTGTCAACTATCTTTTTTGCCGTATCCATGCGTACTGCACGTATTATTTGTTTTACCGAAGGTATAAATGATGGTATCATTGAGAGTTCATCGATTTCGAGACCAAGAAGAACGAGAGCAGCCATGGGGTCTCCACCCATCTCGCCACATACTGCTACAGGGATATTTTCAGCATGTGCAGCATCAACAGTCATTTTAGCCAGTCTCAGGATACCAGGGTGAAACGGCTCAAAAAGGTTTGCAATACGGTCATTGGAACGGTCTACTGCAACAGAGTATTGTATCAGATCATTTGTCCCTATTGAGAGGAATTCGACTTTACGTGCGATATGCTGTGCTATCATGACTGCCGAGGGAAGTTCGATCATTACTCCTACTTTCATGTCGGGATTATATGCGAGCCCTTCACGTTTTATTTCAGTTTTGATCTCTTCAAATATACCAAGCGCCTCATCGAGTTCTTCCATGCAAGAAATCATGGGAAACATAACTGCCAGATTATTCAAAGATGATGCGCGAACAATAGCCCTCAGCTGTGTTTTAAAGAGTTCTTTGAGTGTAAGGCTGACCCTGATGGCGCGCCATCCCAGGAACGGGTTATCCTCTGGTTCTGAGGGTATAATATGAGAAATTTTATCACCGCCCAGATCAAAGGTTCGAACAATAACCGGTTTGGGAGCAAGTTTTTCCGCCACCTGGAAATAATCTTTGTACTGGTCATCCTCAGTGGGCGGGCTGTCACCGACAAGATAATGATATTCGCTCCGGTATAGACCGATCCCTTCAGCCCCGTTCCCGATAACTCCATCAACCTCATCGGTGAATTCGATGTTGGCATGAAGCCCGATTCGGAAACCATCAAGCGTAACCGCAGGAAGGTCTTTCAATTCTTTCAGTGACTGGCGTACTATTTCTATCCGCTTCTTTTCTTCCCGGTATTTTTCTATAGTTTGTTCATCGGGATTGACATATATCTTTCCCCTTGAACCATCCACAATAATAAAATCATCAAATTTGATTTCGGACGAGGCAGTTTTTACACTTATTACTGCGGGAATTTCAAGCGCGCGTGCAAGAATGGTAGCATGGGATGTTCTTCCCCCCGAATCAGTAACGAAAGCAAGTACCTTACTGGAATGCATGAGAGCTGTATCGGTCGGAGTGAGGTTAGGAGCTATGATTATTACAGGAGTTTCAAGACTTGCCAGGGTCAGATATTTCTTGCCTAAAAGTATGATGCTTACGCGTCTGAGTATGTCTTTTAGATCCGAGATGCGTTCACGCATATATTCATCTTCGACACGCTTGACAGCTTTTATGATTATGCGGACTGTCCGGAAAAATGCAAATTCAGCGTTTTTCCCTTTTTCTATGAGTTCATAAGTCTCCTTGATAACCGCAGGATCCTGGAGGAGCATGATATGCGGGTCAAAAATACTTGCGTTTTCCTCACCGATTTTAATCTTAAGCTTATCCCTCAGAGCTTTAATATCCTCAATTACTTTCGTCACTGCATCTTTAAAACGAGCTTTTTCAAGCTCCACATTCTCTAAAGGGATATTTTTTTCCTCTATCCAGAAGTATTCATTGTCATAAATAAATGCCCGACCGATCGCTATGCCCGGAGAAGCGGGTATGCCGGCAAACTCTTTTGTGGAACTTTTTTCATCAGGGCTGATTTCCAAAATGTCCTCCGCACTATCTTTAACTTCTGTGTTACTCCTCGTCAAACTTGCTGTTAATCAAGGCCTTTAATCCTGCTATTGCAGCTTCAGCATCATCACCGTTTGCTATGACCGCTAATTCACTTCCATAAGCGGCGGCAAGCATCATAACACCCATAATGGACTTACCATTAACCTGTAAACCATCCGATTCCAATTCAATCGTAGAGATATATTTTGACGCTTCCTGAACAAGAAGAGCTGCTGGTCGTGCATGCAAACCTAATTTATTGATTATTTTAATTTTCTCTTTTATTTCTGCCACAGGTTACCTCAAACGGGTGTTGTTGGCAAAAAATTTCTACATGGTTATCTGTGCAATCAAAGCAAGTACTGCGGTTATACCTATGCAAATTAGGAATACATTCGCCAATGACAGACTACGTCTCAAAAGGAAAAAGCTAACTATGAACACAGAAACCGTTGCCCCGGTTACCCAGCTTACAGTAGACTCGAAAAAACTTATATGAACCACAGCCATAAAAGCAAGCGTGGCAGCACTGAGATTTCCGATTATTCGTATTGTCGTATCGATCTTTTTATTCTGGATTTCCGACACAACTCCTGTCCCGAGACGGTATCCGGCATTAAGCCAGTGCCATCTAAGTGCAAGAGTGGGAATATTATAGACCAAAAGGAAAATGAGGACACCCCATACACCGTAAAACAGTGTAATGAACAATCCGAGAATGATTCCAAACGGCCTTAATGTGCCCCAGAAAAACCGGTCGCCTACCGAACCGGTAGCAGAACCAACAGCTTTTTTGAACTGTGAAATATCCTGTGCAGTCACTCCCTTCCGGTGTCTGTACATTTCCTCCAGTTTTGTCACCGCTCCGAGAACGAGTGTTATCATAAAAGGATTACCGTTATAATCTTCCAAATGCCTTAATAAAAACGATTTTCTGCTTTCCGGATCGTTCCATAATTGTTTGCCAACCGGCTCAATGCAGAATGCGAATCCGACGTTCTGGCGGTATTTAGTTGAAAATGACCCCTGAATAAAAAAACTTCTCATATAGAGCCGGAGAAATGTCAAAAATGTTAAACGTTTTGACTGATTATCAACAGAATCCACAGAAAACCACCTATAAAACCTATAAAAAGAAATGATTTTTTACCTTTTGTCCATAATAATAGAATCGCTGATGCAAAGACAGTTCCCCATATAACCGGGAATACGCGTGCCAGAGACTGAACGAGCGCAGCAGACATCAGAAGAACTGAAGAGCATAAAAGCGTTCCTATAGGAACAAGTACCAGTGCCATGGCTCCTCCCCTTAAAAAGGATGACCCTGCGCCCAAGAGATGAAACCATGTTATGGACAGGGATTCATTTCCCTCCAGCCGGGCTGTGAGCCTGTCGCTTCGCTTCCCGTTCATCAAGTGGACAACGGTACTCATGTGCTGTCCTGAAATACTGACAATAATACTGTAAAAAAGAGCAAAAACCATCGCAGCGTTAAGTGTATTCACATCAAAGTCAAAGATTCGCCCCGCAGTAAAAAGTGATGCTGTCGCTATAAATGATCCCATATTGCCGTCTGAAAATCGAACACCTCCAAGAGGCATGTAACCAAGCCATAGAAGTTGAAAAACCATACCGATCATAAGACCCGTTTCAGGTCTCCCGAATAAAAATCCAAGTATTGAGCAGGAGACAATCGGTTCCGATACAAGAATTTGCGGACCTGCGGTCGTATCCATGGCAACAATCCCGGCTATTATTATCAGAACCAGGTATGTTTCCATGAGTCAGTCTCCAAGCGCTTCAAGGTTTGATGTGAGTTTCTTCAGTTCTTCGCGTGAACTATCTAGTTTATTGCGTTCCTGCTGAATAATCTCTTTGGGAGCTTTGGAGAGAAATCTTTCGTTATGAAGCTTGGTTTCTATGCTTGAAATGAATTTCAAACGTCGATCGATTTCTTTTTCCAGTCGCTTACGTTCAAGGTCTATATCAATGAGACCTTCAAGAATAACAAAAACCTCATTCTTTCCAGAAATACCTGCAGCAGATTTTGGCGGTCGTTTTGTCCCGCTGTCCAATCTCAGCGTATTCACACTGGCAAGATCAATTATATATGAGCGGTTGTCAAAAAATATACTGTTATTTCCATCATCATGAGGAATAACCAATACATCGGCTTTTTTCCCGATGGGTACGTTCATTTCGTTTCTAATGTTACGGATCGTGCAGATTAGAGACTTTATCTTTTCCATTTTTTGTTCGACAGAGTCATCTATAAGTGATTCATCAGCAGAGGGCCATGATGATGTCATAATACTCATCGATGGTTTAGAACCGAGTGCATCAGTTATCCTCTGCCAGATCTCCTCAGTGATATACGGCATAATAGGATGTAGAAGCTGCATTGAACCGGACAGGATCTCCGAGGCATTTCTAAGCACGTATGCTTTTTCATCACCGCCGTTTGCAACCCTGGGCTTGATTATCTCAAGATACCAATCGCAAAAGTCATGCCAGATAAACTCGTATATCAAACGAGCAGTGTCATTGAAACGGAACGATTCAATCAATTCGGTTATCTGTTTAACTGTCCGGTGATATCTCGACTGTATCCACCGGTCAGAAAGTTCCCTGTCCGTATATTCAGTTGCCGGATGATCGATCCTTCCATTTGCAAGAGAAAGAATAAGCCGTGTTGCGTTCCAGAGCTTATTGGCGAAATTACGCCCTATATCAAATGTATTGAAACCGTCCTTTTTCTCTTTTTCTCCCGGACGCGGATAAGAAATGAACACATCCTGCCCCTGTGCCGTGGTGACCATCATACTGAACCTGAGAGCATCGGCACCATGAGATCCAATAACCTCAAGCGGGTCCACGCCATTGCCAAGCGATTTTGACATCTTCCGCCCCCTGTCATCCCGCACAGTACCGTGGATATATACCCTGGAAAACGGGATGTCTCCCATGAACTCAAGACCCGCCATGATCATACGGGCGACCCAGAAGAAAATAATCTCCTGCGCTGTCGATAGAGTGCTTGTAGGATAGAATAACGAAAGCTCGGGTGTTTTGTCCGGCCAGCCAAATGTCGAAAACGGCCACAGCCAGGAACTGAACCATGTGTCGAGCACATCGGGATCCTGAGCGATGTCAGTGCTTCCGCATTTATTACAGGTTTTAACCGCTTCTCTTGAAACCATCATGTTTTCGCACGATCCGCAGTAGTAGACAGGTATGCGGTGACCCCACCAGAGCTGACGTGAAATACACCAGTCACGAATATTTTCCATCCAATTCAAATAAACTTTTGTCCAGCGTTGAGGATAAAATGTAATCCGCTGCTGGTTTACCATATCAATAGCCGGTTCGGCAAGCGGTTTCATACGCACGAACAACTGATTGGAAAGATAGGGCTCGGTAATCGTATGGCACCGGTAGCAGTGTCCCACCGCATGAACATGTTTCTCGGTTTTTTCAAGTAATCCCTGTTCTTTAAGTTTTATGATAACCTTTTCGCGAGCAGCCTCACGGGGAACACCGTCGAATTCCGCGCCGGCTCTGGCATTCATGGTTCCATCCTCGTTCATCACATTGACAGGTTCTATGTTGTGTCGCTGCCCGATCTCGAAATCGTTTGGATCATGGGCAGGAGTGACCTTTACAGCGCCGGTACCGAATTCCGGATCGACAAATTCATCGGTAATAACCGGAATCTCCCGATTGATAATCGGAAGAATTAGTGTTGTTCCAATCTTGTCTTTATAACGGCTGTCTTTCGGGTTGACCGCAACGGCGACATCACCGAGCATGGTTTCAGGACGTGTTGTGGCAACGGTTATACTTCCAAAACTGTCTTTCAGGGGGTATTTGATATACCACAGGTGTCCATCGAGTTCCTCATGTTCGGCCTCTTCATCCGAAAGCGCAGTCTGGCACCTGGGACACCAGTTGATGATATAGTTACCGCGATATATTAAACCCTTTTCATACAGCCTGACAAAAACCTCGGTTACAGCTCTCGAAAGCCCCTCATCCATAGTGAACCGTTCACGTTCCCAGTCGCAGGAACAGCCCATGCGTTTGAGCTGCTCGATTATTGTACCGCCCGTTTCTTCCTTGTAGCGCCACACTTCCTTGAGAAATGCTTCGCGGCCAAGTTCCTGTCGGGTTTTCCCCTGTTCATCGGCAATCTTGCGTTCAACAACATTCTGAGTGGCGATGCCCGCATGATCGGTACCGGGCATCCATTCGGTAATGATGCCCTGCATTCTTTTAAATCGGATGAGAATATCCTGAATGGTGTTATTCAGGGCATGTCCGAGATGAAGTCTTGCCGTAACATTAGGGGGGGGAATTACAATCGAATAGGCTTCCCTGCCATCTATCGGTTCAGCGTGACTTAGATGGTTTTTTTCCCAAAATGACTGCCATTTCCCCTCAACAGATTTTGGAAAATACATTTTATCCATTTCATCTATTGCCACTTTTCTCTCCACTTATGTTATTTTTAATTATTGCCACAACTACTATAACTGATTTTCACCTTATCTATCTGAAAAAGATAATAATTCTAAATTGCAATGTCAATGACATTGGATGTGTATCTCAATGCGTTTTTTACTCTTAAACGCCGGAATAAAGGGATTTTGAATACTGAAAAAAGTGTGCTATCCGGGATAAATTACATGCGTGATATGTACACATTTTCCCCTGTGCATTTATTTCTCTCACCGGCAACATACTGTAACTATCTTGCAATAAAAATTCTTTATATATAGTACCTTAATGTTAAATTTATGTTTTTTCTGGCATAAAACGATCCTTCCAGTAATATGATTTAAGATTAAGATTTACAAAGTACAATCTGAAACCGCTAATTAAAATCCTGTTTATTCCTGACCTGCCAAGGTTATGGCTATCCGAAATTAATACGGTTTTTTATTTATCAACGGGTAAAAAAGTTGCCCATTACCTGAATATGTGTTAATTTTATGGATACACTTTTTGAACAGTATCGCTTAAAGGAGATAATTAAGATAATGAAAACAATTTGCAATGGTATTTTCAGGAGTTTTATCGTGATGAGTATAATCCTGTTCGGATGTGCCAGGAAACCGGAAGTTGTCCGCCGTGCCCCGGTCAGCATTGTCTTTTTCGGTGACAGTGTGACATATGGGTATGGTGTTGACACAAAAAGCGAATCATTTTATGCCCGAATACATAACATTATGAAATCCGGGATATACGGAGATGTTATTACTTATAATGCCGGTGTCAGCGGTGACGATACTTCTGAGGCCCTGAATCGCATGTCAACCGATGTGATTGCCCATGACCCTGATATTGTCATAATTGCATTCGGATTGAATGATTGCCTGAATAAAACCATAACCCTCGATATTTTCGGGGCAAATATCCATTCCATGATTGCAGCAGTTCCTGCAAAAACAAAAATAATTCTGGCAACTTCTAATACTTTTCTGGATGCAGGACAATCCGATATCAGGTATAACAATGACTCTATTGAAGTTTTTATGAAAGAAATAAAAAAAATCGCTCAAGAAAAAGAGCTTGTCCTTATCGACGTTCATAAAGCATGGAAAAGGCAGATACAGCAGGATTCACGGCATATGGAAAGTATGTATGTTGATCCCGGTCATCCTTCGGCAAAAGGGCATGAACTTATTTATAATACGTATATGAATGTTTTGAGAAGACAGCTTATCAAATAAATACAATTAAAATAATATTTAAACACTACCTAGGTATTTGAAAATTCTGAAAAACCAATTCTTTATGGATACAATAAAAACGCTTTGTTATCTTCTGTTTATTCTGTTTACAGTGCAGTATTCTCTCCACGCAGATTTACAGCCGGAACAAATCGAAAGCACCTATCCTGTAGAAAGCCGCCCGCTTGCACCGCCCCTTCATGGAGGACCCATACGTATTCTTTTCATTGGGAGACATGATACCATAGTGCGAATAAGTGCTGAATTATCTGCCAGGCTGGAGTATGTAGTTGATTTACATCCGACAGAATCCTATACCCGGCTCGGGACACCGGAAGCAACAATGTATTCTACCCCGAAAACCTCATCAGATGCCTTGATTAAAAAAAGATTTTCAGGTCTTTTCAACGAATTATGGGACGTTATCTGGCTCGATTTTGAACTTGCTTCTTTACCCCCTGAAATGAAAGAATCGCTTTTGGATCACGTGAGCAGAGGAACTGGACTTGTTTATATCGGTGAAAAAAAAGAATTACGCTCATTTACCACAAAAGGGGAAGTGGACGAAAAACCTCTTAAAGCTGTAGTTTCCCGAACTGTCAAAACCGAATGTGCAGGAAAAAGAGACGGTGGCATCATGGTCAGTATACCGCCAGCCAGTGAAATTAAAAATTACATGGATGCCGGTGATTATTATTCCTCGGCGGTGAATGCGATTCTTTTTGTTTCCGGACACCAGAATCAAATCGGCACTTTTGTGACCGAACTGAAGCTACCCAAAACTGTTGAGCAGGAAGCCATGACTCTCATGAGCTACAGGGTTGATATCGAGCACAGAAAAAGTCCGCAACCCATGAACGTTCACCAGCGGTACTGGAATGAAAAGGGTGAGATGGTTTTTGAATCAGATGATGTTTTTAACATACAGAGCGGGAGAAGTTTTATTCAGCTGGATTATCCTCTTTTACCGATTGGCATATTTTCCGTCGAGATTTCCCTGAGCGGTTCGGAAGGAGTGAGGGCTTTTGGCAGAAAATCTTTTACTGTGAAAGCCGGAGAACACATAACCGGAATAAAATTATGGAGCAAATCCATTTCTGAGGGTGATGTTATTGCCGGAACTGCAAAACTATCTGCTGAACTGGAAGAGGGTATGTATTTACTCGGGGAACTTCGGGACAGCTGGGGGCGCATTTTAAAAATAATCAACCTGGAAGTGGTTATTAAAAGGAATTACGCAAATTTCAGCTTTCTGGTAAAACACCAGGCTGGGCAGGTGTTGACAGTTTGTATACATTTTTATAAAAATAATAATCTTGTTCATTCTTACGAAACTCCTGTAATCGTAAAAAAACCGTATAACCCATACACCTTTTCCCTCGTTGTATGCGATAATAATCCAACAGATTTTCTGTCTAAGGAAACGTACAAATATTTCCGTATATATGGCGCAGATGGTTTTGACATTGATATTACTGGGTTTAATAATCCGGGATCTGCTTTCGGCAGAGCACTCGCGGCTGTGCAGTACGGTACTATGGTTATCCCGCGGTTTACATTTTATCCCGGCTCCTCTTCTGATGAAAGAACGTTTTTAAATGAGCAGCTCTATGCTTTTATTGATACATTGAGTCACACCAATCCACCAGCTTATGTAATAGAATATGCGTCACTCACTAAAGAGGGTGAATCGAGTGTATTCCTCCCGGATTCCGTTGAGCAGTCGCTCCTGCGGAGTTTTCAGGAGCTAATTGCACACTCCGGTACACCGGTGAAAGTGATAACTGGTTTTCCGTTTTCAGGAGGTTCACTGCAGGGATTCGAAATATATAGAACGATGGATGAGAAAGTACCCTTTGATAACGATAGAACTGACAGAACAAATGTGATGGATGATCGTGCTCTTTTACCCCCTCTTTATTCTTTTTCAAGTCATGAAGATTTGACCGGCTTATTCATCCGGGGGAACTCATACAACCCCGGACAAGAATCCCTGTATCGAGCCATACCATGGTATTGCCTCTTTTCAGGTATGAACAGTATTTGGTGGAAAGAACAATGGAAAGTACCGGAAGATAACGCTGCACCCCCCACATTCGTATCACCTGCTTTTTCAATTGTGGCTGAACAGATCCGGGAAATCAGGAGTGGTATCGACCTTCTCCTGCTGGGCAGTACAGGGCAGGTTGAGGACGGGAAAGGATCCACGGTCGCTGTCCTGGATACGAAAGGTAAGCCGGCTCCGCTGGTTCACGCAACGGTCATTAGTGATAGTGGCAATGAATATATCGGCATCCTAACAGACCCGGGGATTGAAACAGTTTTTAACGGAAAAAATTGTGAATATTTTGTCAAACTGACGAAAAACGGCACTCTATCGTATGTATACGATGTAATAGATAAAACCTTTCTGGGTGCTGTCGACCGGTTTCCCGTAAAACTTTCTCCGGGTTCAGCTAATCTTTTTGCACTTATACCATACCGGGTTCAGCGGCTGGAGCTTAAACTTGAAAAATCCATAATTCGTGGTGGTACAAACCTGAGTTATAAGGTTTCTGTGATTCCTCATGAAAAGGAGTCAAAACCCGGCCGCCATGTTATTCGCATTAGCGTTATTGATCCAGATGGAATTGAAAGGTCATATTTCACAAGTGTACATGATGCTGTGAAAGGTGAACTTGCGGGAACTATACGGCTTGCATTGAACGAACCCGAAGGACGCTGGAGACTCGTTGCGCTTGACGTCGTTACTGGCAGAAAGACCGAGCGTACTTTCATGATTGTTCCATGATACAGAAAATATACAAAATATGTTGTTATATTTTATACTTGCAGAGCATATAAAAAATAATCCGTAATTATCTTACAAAAGCTATGCAAAGCATCATTGGTATGGACTGTCCTTATGGAAATCAATATTGAATACATAATGTTTCTCGGGATTGTCGGATTTTTCGGTTTGTCACTTGGTTCTTTTCTTAATGTAATAATTTACCGGATGCCTCGAAAGGAATCCTTAGTTTTCCCTGGTTCCCATTGCACAGTCTGCAGCTCACCGATACGTTACAGGGATAATATACCGATCGTGAGTTTTTTGATGCTTCACGGGCGGTGCAGAGTGTGTTCAGCACCGATATCCCGGATTTATCCTTTAATTGAGTTTTTTACCGGCTGTATGGCAGTGTTTTTGTTTATACTCCATGGCCCTACCCTGAACTTTGCTGCTGATTTGGTTCTGGGTGCGATTTTAGTTGCCGCTGCACTTATTGACCTCAAGCACATGATTATTCCCAATCGTTTGACATACCCCGGGTTAGTCCTTGGTTTTCTGTTCTCGCTTCGCGGGGGAGTAACAGGAATCATCAATGGTATCCTGGGATTAGCCGTCGGCTTCTTAATTTTAACCATGATGTATCTTCTGGGTAAATTGCTTTACAAACGTGAAAGTCTGGGCATGGGGGATGTTAAACTTGCTTTTGTGATTGGTTTATTTGCCGGTCCTTTCTGGACTTTTATCTGTTTGGTTCTTGCAATATTGTCCGGCGGGATTTTTGGTGTTATTCAGATTGCATCCGGTAAAAAAAAGCTGGCGCAGGAGGTTCCTTTTGGTCCATATATTGCCCTGGGTGGATTTTGCGTGTTGTTTTTTAAGAGGCAGATATTTTTTCTTGTTGAACAGTATCTTGGAATTTTTTAAAATTTAAAGTAAATAAAATAAATGTGGATTTTTAACCTGATTTTAAGATATTATTCATAATAAAATGAAAAAACAACTTTTTCTTCCTCCCTTGCATTCAAGAGAGGGTGTGATAACAGATGTTATTTCAAAAGTTAAGAACGCCTCATTAGTAAGAGAGGAGTGATTCAATTAACTGAATATGTTGTGTCAAAAAGATTACGATGATAATAAGATATACTGAATTTCTTTGATAAGAATAAACGAGATTTTTATACTGGAAAAGGAGGGTGTCGTGGCACAAATAGATAAATTATTTCACATTCTTAGTGAACGCAAAGGTTCAGACTTGCATATAAGTGTAGGTGCTCCACCCCTCATCAGGATATCTGGTGATTTGACACCTGTTACCTCGACAATTCTTCCACAGGCGGAAACAAAAAAACTTCTTTACGAAATTATGAGTCCCTTTCAACAGAAACGATTTGAGGAGGACAAGGAACTCGATTTTGCCTATAGTGTGTCAGGTATCGGCCGTTTCAGGGCAAATATTTTTATGCAGAACAGGGGTATTGCTGCTGTATTCAGGATTATTCCCGAAAAAATTCTGTCCGCTGAACAGTTAAAGCTTCCACCGCAGGTATTGAATTTTGCCAAGATCTATAGAGGACTTGTGTTGTGTACCGGTCCGACTGGCAGCGGAAAATCCACCACACTTGCCGCTCTCGTTGATTACGTCAATATAAACCGTGCAGAACACATAATTACCATTGAGGATCCTATTGAGTTTGTTCACGAAAATAAAAAATGTCTTGTCAACCAGCGTGAAATCGGGTCGCATACGGAATCTTTTTCAGCAGCCCTGAAATCAGCACTCCGTGAGGACCCCGATGTTATACTTGTCGGGGAAATGCGTGATCTGGAAACAATTTCGCTTGCTCTGACCGCTGCCGAAACAGGCCATCTTGTTTTCGGTACACTTCACACATCAAGCGCCGCCAAAACGATTGACCGCATTATCGATGTATTTCCCTCCGGACAGCAGGGACAGGTACGTTCACAGCTTTCGGAAGCACTCAAGGGAGTGATGGCACAAACGCTGATGAAAAAAATCGGCGGAGGCAGAATTGGCGCAGTAGAGATTCTTGTAGGAAACCCGGCTATCGGCAACCTCATTCGTGAAGCCAAGACATTTCAGATACCTTCCATTCTCCAAACATCCAAAAGCGAAGGCATGCAGACTCTCGATATGGCGCTCTACGACCTTTACCAGAAAAAACTCATAACTGCCTCTGACTGTATCGACAGAGCAGCAGATACCAAGAGTATGAAAGCACAATTGGGAGTTAAATAGCAAAAAAAACTTTCTTCGGATGTAAATAATATAAATATAATTATGTTGTAGTTAAGTACTTTTGAAAGCATATATATTGTGTTATTTATGATGTCGTTTTTCATAAATACTTTATTACTTATAAGTTATTTTAAAAAATATTAATTTTTTACTTGACAGGGAAATAGTAATAGACTAAATTGTTTTCTTAATTGTAAGGTATATGTAAATGTTTATCTTCTTAAAAAGAAGTAATTATAAATATATGCATTTACACGATTTTATAATCTCATGGGGGTGAGTAAGCCCCCTTTTTTGTATTTTAGGCAATAACAACGAATTCAGGATGGTAAATAATGCAGCTTTTGCGCAAACAACAAAATGTCATAGGTCTTGACATAGGAACCAGTATGATCAAGGCTGCTCAGGTTACCATGAAGGGTAAGAAGTACATTCTTGAAAACTATGCCATTGAAGCTATTGAGGAAGGTACTCTTCAATCCGGTGAAATCAAGAACCTCTCCAGTTTAGCACAGTCGGCAGAAAAGGTTGTAAAACAATGCAATGCGAGCATTAAAGATGTTGTGGTTGCTTTACCGAGTTTTTCCATATTGTCTGATGTTCTTTCGATGAAACTCAGACCTGAAAAGGAGATGCGCGAAGCTGTCTTGGTTGAGGCGCAGCGTATTTCTCCGTTTGATATGAGTGAAGTGGAAATTGATTATGCAGAACTGGAGCGTAATGAAGAAGAAAAAACCATGAAGGTTCTGATGGTTGCGGCAAAAAACGATATTATCCTTACCTATATCGATTTTTTGAACGAAGCCGGACTCAGGCCGGTGATAGTTGATGTGGATTTGTTTGCTTTAACAAATATCTTCCATTTGAATTATGATACCGAGAAATACAAGACATGTATTATTCTTAATATAGGCTCCGAGAGCACAATCGCCGCATTTTTACATGAGGGCAAGTTTCACTCGTCACGTGATATTTCTGTAGCTGGTGCTAATTTCATAAATGAACTTCAACTGGTGCCCGACATGACACCTGAAAAAATACATGATATCGTAAAAGGTAATATTGATTCTGAATTTGATCCCAAGTCTGCTGTAAATGCGTTGAACAAAGCCGGCAAGGAATTTGCAAATGCTGTTGGTGTGGCTGTTTCCTATTTTCAGGCAACGGATAATGTTGAGGTTGACCTTATAGTTTTGACAGGTGGTTATGCCTGGATCCCCGGCTTGATCAATATTCTTGAACTTCGTACCGGTTCCGAGGTAATAATTATGGACCCGTTTATTAATATTGAATATACCGATAAGATTACGAGCGAAGCTGAGGCGAAGAAGTTAGGAACTGTGTTATCTGTAGCTATGGGTTTGGCTACTCGAACCTATTAAGGCGGAATGTAAAGTGTATCTGAAAATAAATCTACTGCCGCAGGATTTAAGGCCAAAAAAAAGATTAATAAAGTTTGATATTAAGTTTATTATGACAGTGTTGATTGTCGCTGCGGCAATTGGGTTGGGCGGATATTATTTTACTATACAGAAATCATTCTCGGATGTTTCCAGTGAACTTGATTCGTTGAAAGCTCGGGAAAATAAACTTAAGGATGTTGTGGCACTCCAAGCAGAAGTTAACAAACTTGGAGAGGATATTACCAAACGGCTGGTAATAATTAAAGAGTTGACAAGTGACAGCGATGTTCGATTTGCAATGCTTGAGCATATCAATAATGTTTTACCTAATAATCTGTGGCTCAGGAGTATTAATGAATTAATAGAAAATAACATGATAACATATAATATTGAGGGCATGTCATATTCTAAAGATGATATAAGAATTTTTTTAGAGAGTTTGGAGGAGTTTGATAAATTCTCGAGTGTATCGCTTGAATCAATAACTCCGGCGCCTATTGATATTAAAGATGCATTTAATTATGTTGTAAAAGTTGTACTTATTAGCACGGTGCCACCGAAAGAAGTACCTGCAGGAACTGCCCGGAGAAGACGTTAGGGGGGGGTCGTATAATAACTTCTTTCTGAGGATTTTTAAACCATGGCTTTTGACATAAAAGATCCGAAAACACAAAAAATGCTTGCGACTTTTCTAATTCCGGTCGTGGTACTTTATGCGTTTTTTAATTTTGTCATCCAACCGAAGATTAATGAATTGAACGAATTAAAGACTGAAGTCAATAATCTTCGTGTACGGCTCAACAAAATGAGTGCCGGATTGGGAACAAAAGAGAAACTCAATATGGAAAAGGCTCAAATGCTTGAAAAGATCAGCGAGTTGGAAATGCTTTTGCCTGAAGAAGAAAATGTTGCTTCGCTTCTTGACCAGTTTTCGATGGTTGAAAAGGATACGAAGGTTTATGTGGTTGGATTCAATGCCACTGAATCGGTTGAGAGCGAGGATAAACCATATCGTGCAAATAACTACAACATAACCATCGAGGCCGGATACCATCAATTTAGCAATTTCGTTGGTAGAGTTTTGGCTCTTCCCAGGCTTTTAAGCTTTTCAGATATGAGAATTTCAGTCAATCCCATGGTAGAAACGGTGGGCGGCTTTGATGAGAGTCTTGCTGATCAACCGCGGCATCTTACGATTGAATGTACACTCACATCTTATGTATTTAAAGACTTTGCTGAAGAATCTGGATCGTGAGGACAAATAAAGTTATGAAAGCCAAGCCGTTTATTATAATTTTGTTTATATCGCTGATTCCATTGCCCGGGGCAGATGCACAGGTAAAAGCCGGTGGCACTGAAACAAAAAAATCTTTAACCGACTCTGCTCAGGTTGTTTTGGAGGATTCTTTATTATATTCCCGGCCAGTAACCGTATACGATTCTGGTGGAAAAAGGGATCCGTTTAAATCCCTGGCGCCAAAACCGGTTGAAACTGGAAAGAAAATTAAAGGCCTGTTTAATTATGATAATGCATCGCTAAAAGGTATTATAAAAACTGAAGATGACATATATGCTCTTGTCGTAGATGAGAATGAAGCTGGGCATGTATTACGTGAGGGCTACAGGGTTTTTGGTGGATATGTGACACGAATCACTGATGACACAGTTTATCTCCATATTGTTAAATATGGGCGGGCTATGTCGATAGTGATGCGAATGGAAACATCAAAAGCCACCATAATCGAAGAAGTTACGGGTGGAGAATCATATGTTAAAAAACCAGGGATCAATATTATTTATAGACAGAGTGATACACCGGATTCAGAAATATTGATTGAGGACGTATATGTCCCTTCGCTTGATATAAAGACAGTTGATGAGGAATGGTTCGGTGAGTCGGGCACCAGTCCGTTTTCAGACAAAGCGGAAAAAGAATCGGATCAGTCGGAAGGCAGTGAGACAATGGGAGCGTTTTCTCTCATTGATCCCCCGGACAACTCATGGATCACCCTGCCTTATGAGTTAGATTGGACAACTATGATTGGAAATGGTATTCGCTATAGCATCTTTATTGATGATAATACCGATTTTTCATCACCATTTTTTATAAAGGAAGAAATTAAAACATCAGCTTTTTTATTGGACGAGGAAACTGAATTTCCCGCTAATAAAAAATTATTCTGGAAAGTAATAGCCCATGATGCTTCGGGAGAACAGGTTTCCTGCCGACGTACTGATATGTCGTTCAGGGTAACCGGAAAGCAGTGATCGAGGTTGCGAAAATGAGAAAAGGGAATCTTTATAAAGTAGCCCTGGTGGTTTGCGGATTGTTTCTTCCATCCCTTACTTCCGGAATATGTGCGATACCCTCCGGGTCTCCTATAATGATATCAAGTCTTGATTTTGAAAACGCCAATATCAGGCAAATCATGAAGACTCTTTCTGAAATCGGTAACCGGAACATTATCCTGGATAGCGAAATTGAGGCGGAGTGCACTATCTATTTAAAAGATGTAACATGGAAGGAAGCTCTGATTGCGGTGCTCAAGATGAACGACCTGATCGCTTATGAGGACAGGGGATTCATCAAAGTCATTACACATCAGGATTTTGATGAACAGCGGACTGCACTTGAAGTAAAACAGAAACAAGAAATCATGGAAAAAAGACTTGGAGAACCTGTTGGTGTCCATGTGATAAAAATTCATAATGCCCGCGCTGAAGATGTTAAGACGACTATTGATCCGCTTCTCGGTGAAGCTGATATTCCATCAGTCGATTCAAGAACCAACTCTCTTGTATTTACGGTCACAGATTCAAGTCTTGCAGTTATTAATGATATTATCATAGAGTTGGATACTGAGACTAGGCAGGTATCTATCGAGGTTAAAATGGTTACTGTCGATGCCAGCTCAGTTTCAGAACTGGGTATAAACTGGTCTGCTATAAGAGAAGGGAATTCCGTTGTTCAGTCAGTGGTTGGTGAAGAGGGGAAGACGTTAATCGGCACATATTCCGGTAAAGTTTCCGATGCCGATATTATGGCCAAGCTGATTTCACTTGTTGAAGATAATAAGGCAGAAATAGTATCCAGACCTCACGTAACCACTCAGGATAACGAAACGGCTGTCATTCGTTCAGGTCAACAGGTTCCTGTTATTACTTACGATCAAGCCAGAAATACGGTTATCGAGCTGGTTGATGCCTCTACTGAAATTAATGTTACACCTCATATTCTCTCCGATGATCGTGTGCTTATTGATGTTCAAGCTTCCCGGAGATCAGCGGAAGGTGTCGGGGTTGGTTTGAAAATAAATGAAGAGCTCGCTGAAGTTAAGTTGATCACTTCAAACGGTGAAACAGCGGTCATCGGTGGAATGAGACAGTTGCATGAAACCAAAACAGAATCGGGAATTCCCATACTTAAGAATATTCCGCTCATCGGGCAGGCTTTTAAATATATGAAACGTGAAAGCAGGAAAACCGATTTAATTATATTTATTACACCACACATTGTATTTGAAGATTAAAAAAATTAGGCATAAAGCACTAGGCAAAAGTTAATAAAGTTTATTACCCCCCCCTATTTAGTGGGGAAATAACGGAAGTTCAAAGGGGGTCGGTCCCCTCTCTAAAATTAGAGAGGGGACCGAGGGGTGAGTTATACTTTTATTATTTTAAAGGAATTTTAACAGAAAATAATTTTTATACCGGAGCGTGAATATGCTTGTACTGACACGTAGCGAAGCGGAGAGCCGTGTAACGTATAAAATAAACGTAATGGCTATACAAAAATTTTTCCTTAGATATTTTTCTAATTTTTTACTGATGCTGTTTTTTGTTTTAAGTATACCTTTGTTGTTTTCGTGCTCGGAAACTACGGGACCAAAGAAAACTGCCCCATCTGTAACCAATAAACTTCTTATTTACTCTGACACAGATGTCATCCAGGCTAACGGCGGTCAAGCGCAGATACTGGTAAAAGTTTATTCGGAAACCGATACCACGGATGTCGCTTCCGGTGTCAAGGTTAATTTTTCAGCCAGCCAAGCGGGTACAAAACTGTATATCCAGGTTCAGAATGATATTACCGATGAGAACGGCTATGCTCGTGCAACGCTATTTGGCGGAACCCGCCCGGGTGTCGCGGCTGTGACCTCATCAATTGCAAATTTTTCCAATACGATTTTTATTACAGTCACTTCGGGTACAGGATTGGTTAATGCAACGCCCACAGCTATTCTTGCCGACGGTATTGCCACATCAACCATTACAGCCACAGTCATTGATTCAGTCGGACAGCCAAGTCCGGGAACACAGGTTAAGTTTTCTGCTTCAAGTGGTGAGATTACCCCTCAATCATTTTCTGATGAAAGTGGACGCGCTGTTGCAATCTTAAGAAGTAAACCATCGACAGTTGATATATCAAGCATAGTTACCGCTTCGACTGAAATCGGTAAAATCGCTATTTTACAAGCTGAACCAGATGCTGCTAAAAACGCAGGAGTTATAAGGACAACTTCACAGAGTGTTGCAAAAGCAGCCAAATCCGCAGGGGTTATAGGGACAACAACGGTTGTTTTTAAAGGTATTACGGTTTCGGGGTCAGTGGAAAATAGTACTATTTTTGCAAATGACGCTGATTCTACTCTCATTACTGTGACGGTAAATGAAACAAGTTCCGGAGCACCTGTAGTGGGTGCTGCATTAACCTTTACCACGAATCTGGGAGACCTAAGAGCTGAGCAAGGTGCTACCGATAGTCAGGGTATTACCAAGGTTATCTTGTTTGGTGCAAATGTTTCAGGAACTGCTGAGTTTTCTGCTAAGTATGCTGAAGTTCTCATGTATACAGAGGAAATTCTGATTATAAAAAATGTATACATGTCACTTGAGAGTGAGCCCTCTGTTCTAAACGCAAACGGTAAAGATATTTCTACGATACGTGCATATCTACGTGATGCTGATAATAATCCGGTTGAAGGTGAAAATATTTATTTTTCAACAACTCTCGGAACAATTAAATCTACTTCGGCAACCAATGAATGGGGTGAAGCTACAGTCAGTTTGAGAAGTTCAAGATTTAACGGAATTGCTATCGTTACCGCACGATACAGTACTTTATATAAAACCACACCTGTTGAATTTACCGGTTCAGAGATCGGAGTTCTCGTCACTCCCATTATCCTTGTAGCAGACGGTGAAAGTAAAGCGACATTAACAGTTACTCTGACCGATGCTTCCAATTCACCGATCGTTGACGGTAAAGTGACATTATCAACTGATAAGGGAACACTGTATTCCGCTGATCTTATGACCTCCGGGGCATCATTGGTTGACTCGACTTCAACGGAAGGAAAAATAACTTCGTATCTGAGTTCAAATGTTTCTGGTGATGTGATTGTAACGGTCGCTGCACAAGGTCTCAGGGACAGCGTTACTGTGTATTTCACTGATTATTCTTTTAAAGTAAATACTTCCAGGGATAACATTGTTTCAGGCGGCGATTCGGTTCTGGTTACAGCTACATTAAAGGATAAAGATGGTAACATAATAAAAATAAAAGCTGAGGATGTTGATTTTTCACCAACTCTTGGAACAATAGTTTCAAAGACTGAAAATGAAGACGGCAGTGTTGATGCTTTGCTAATCAGCGGAAATAGCGCTGGACCATCCATGATAACAGCTACGATAAAAGATCCGACTGTAAGTTCATCGACACTGGTCACGTTCACTGCAGCGGATGTTGGCTCCATCATACTGGAAGCATCAAAGAATTCTGTTCGAATAGGCGATAATTCAATCAATTTAATTGCAAAAATATTCGATATTACCGGTAATCCAAAACCTGGTGAAACGGTTACATTTTCTATTATAAAAGGGCCCGGCGGTGGAGAACGTCTTGATGCAGGAACGGCGGTCACCAATGAACTCGGTCAGTCGGTTGTATCCTTTATCTCAGGTATGACCGGTTCAACACAGAATGGTGTTGAAGTTCAGGCGAGAATTGGAAACATTGTTGATTCAGTTTTACTTACCATAACCGGGCAGCCGGAAACTGTTGTAGTTGGATTTGATAATAATTCATTTAAAACTAATTTAGACGGAACTTTAAGTATAACAATTACAGCAATAATTTCTGATGTAAACCGCAATAAAGTTGTTGACGGCACAATTGTGAATTTTTCGCTTATAGGCGATGTGGGTGTTATATCACCGGAGGTTCCGACTGTTGGTGGTGTTGCGGCAACAACGCTCATTTTTTCACCGTCCGATGCGGGTAAATCTGTTGAGGCCGTTGCTTCTTCAGGTGGAAAACAGGATATCAAGTCTATTATACTTCCCGGTTCAGAAGGCACTGTTGTTAGTATGGGTTTGTCACCACCTGAAAAAAGTATATTGGCTGATGGTTTATCAACTACATCATTTACTATATCACTGATCGGTATCGATGGTGAACCGTTATCAAATCAGACTGTTTATGCTACTACAGATAAAGGAAAAGTTCAAGCTACCGCTGTTACCGGCGATCCTACCGACCCTAATTCCTCTCCTGGTAAAGCTACCCTGGTATACACAAGTATGGCATCTGCTGAGGATACATTTGCATCTGTTGTGTTTTCAGCAGGAGGATTGTCAAAAACAGCGAAAGTCAACCTGAAAGGTATTACTCTTATTTCCTTTGCTGAACCAGATAACCTTCCTTCAGACGGCCAATCAGAATCACAGATAAGCGTTCTTATTAAAGAGACATCAACCCATATACCCATTTCAGATGGAGAAGTCCTTTTTGGTGCATCCGACGGACAAATAGGCGGAAAATCATATACTAATGAAAATGGCGTGGCGGTTTCTACATTTACCGCTGGATATAACCCGGGCACGGCCTATATTATGGTAAATTACGGTTCAACGCTCATTGATACGGTTGAGGTTAATATCAGTGAGGTAACTGCACGTGGAATCGAACTTTTTGCCAATCCCTCACAGATAGCTGCAAATGGTATCAGTATATCGACTATTTCCGTACTTTTAAGAGATGATAATTTTAATCCGATCTCTGGAGAGGTTATACGGTTTACCACTACACTGGGAACCATAACCGCATCTGATTCTACAGATGTAAACGGCCGTGCAGAAGCCACACTGGTGAGTGATCGCTTTAATGGTGAGGCTATTATAACCGCAACATTCAAAGAACATCTTACAACCGTACCTGTTAATTTCACCGGAGTTAAACTGAATGTTTCAGCAACACCGGAGAATCTCTATGCCGGTGGTGAAGAAAAATCTGTTGTCACTGCTATCGTTAAAGATGCTGCCGAGGTTCCAATTGTTGGTACGGATGTTCATTTTGAATGGTTCCTGGATGGAGAAAAGAAAGGTGAGCAATCTTCATTAACCAATGTAGGGGGACGGGCATCAATTAATCTTTCAAGTAGTGAGTCAGGCCTTGCTTTAATTAGAGTCCAAGGTGCGGGATCAATTGATTCCACTGAAGTTACATTCACACGTATTAGATTTACCATTGGCGGTGAAGTGGAATCGGTGTCGACGGGCGGCGAACAAATGCAGGTTTGGGCGGAACTGTTTGATACCGTGAATAACAGCTATGTTAAGGGAGTTCAGGTTAATTTCTATTCAATACTCGGTTCAATAACCTCATCCGGCATCACAAACACTCAGGGAAAGGCATATGCCACTCTTACGAGCGGAAATACCGCTGGTACCTTTACCGTATCTGCATCAACAAAAGTTGAAAATCAAAAGGTATCGGCTGAAAAACAATTTACTTTTGTAAACGCACCACCCAGCAATATAAGCTTAAGTGTCGATGCGAATATTGCAGTTATTGGGGATAATAGTTCTGCGCTTATCGCGATTGTGACTGACCAATACGGTAATCCTGTTTCCGGAGCGCTCGTCAGCTTTAAGATCCTCCAGGGGCCAGCGGGAGGTGAGCGTATCCATCCTGCAACTGCTACCACAAGTCCTTCTGGTGTCGCAACAACCTATTTCTACTCTGGACAGGTTCCCAGTTTGTTTGAAAATGTTCATCTTCAGGCACAAGTCAACGGAATCATTTCAAATATCGCACAGCTAACCATTGCAGGCGCCCCTGAAACAATTAACCCTAGTTTTAATACTGATTGGGATATTGATTCGATAAATAATAATGATGGCACCTATACACTGCCTATTTCAGCGGTTGTGCTTGATATTAATTCTAACTTCGTAGTAGATGGTACTACAGTCTACTTCAAGATTGATCCTCCTAAAGGAGCTGTAACGAGCCCCGTGAAGACTGAAAACAGTGTTGCCAAATCATTCATCACATATCCCTCCGCTAACGCCGGTATGACTGTGAGTCTTACTGCATCGGCCGGTGGAAAAGAAGGTTCCATTACTTTCACACTTCCGGGATTCACGCTATCCTATCTTTCAGCAACCGCTGCTCCGAAATCAATACAGGCGGACGGGAAGTCAACCTCAAATATTACAGCTACAGTTTTTGATAAAAATGGTTCTTCAGTTAATGTACCTGATGGTACTATAGTGTCATTTACGACCGCAGGTGGAACACTCGACTCGATCGTTGCCTCGACTGTTGACGGTGTTGCTACCACTATACTAACCAGTGACAAAAATGCAGGCAAGTATGTAGAGATCACAGCTCAATCCGGTATCTACCAAGCGTTTACATGGATTTATTTTGAAGAAGTAGGCACAAGTGCCTATGAGGTTAATGATATTGTACTTGAACTTGACAAAGACATGATTAATGCTGATGGAATTGATGTTTCTGTGATTACTGCTACTCTTTACAAATTCACTGGTGATATAGTTAATGTGCCGACAACGGTGGCATTCGATACCGATATTGGTGAAATCACCAATATTGTGCGTTCCGATTCCAACGGTCAGGCTGTTGCACAGTTTTCATCAGGTCATGTCGGAACTGCAACGATCAGTGCTCAGGTTGGGAATGTGATTTCATATACAACTATAAATGTAATACCCGGACCACCGCAGTCAATTGAGCTTTCATTTGATCCAAACTATGTCTATGTACAGGGTTCTGGTAAGAATGAAACACTGCTCATCAACGCTTTTGTCAAAGACAGCAAGAATAATCCTGTCGAGGAAGGTATCCTTGTAAAATTTGAACTTACCGGTCAAAATATTTTAGATACTGAGGCTTCTATTACGCCTGAAGGTACCGATCCATACGAAAGCTCGCCGATACCTACTTTAAACGGTAGAGCGACTGTATCCTTCCATTCAGGAAAAAAAGCTCGGGCAGTGCGCGTGAAAGCAACCATTGTCGATGATAATGGTATTCCGGTTTCACCGGAAGTTTCCAGTGAGACAACTCAGTTTCTTGTCTATTCGGGCCCACCCTATATAGATCTGTCTAAAATGAATGATCCGTTTACGGAATCAAAAATGACCATATACTGCAGTCTATTGAATATTTTTGCTTACCAATATGGCACAGACTATAATAAGTCAACAATATCGGTGACTATTTACGACAAATACAACAATCCGGTTCCTGCGGGAACAGCGGTGTACTTTACAACGACAGGCGGCGGTATCACGACAAAGGATTCATTTACAGATGAAAACGGAGTAGCCACTGCAACCCTGTTTGGAGGAAATACATTGCCTACCCTCGATAATTCGTCGTCTGTAGACAACCCAAATGCAAATTATGGTGGGCCTGAATCGGCTAATTTTACCATACCGGGAATTGATTTTGATGGTGACGGGTTTGTTAACCATGGTATTGCAACAATAACAGCATACACAGAGGGTCTTGATCACCTTGAGCGTAACGCTACCATTTGGAATTATGCGCGGGTTGTTTTCTCCGGTCCTGTGGATTATTTTGACATTCAGACGGATGCAACATTGTTAAACATCGGTGATTCCGCCAATTTAACCATAACCATTTATGACCATAACGGTAACCCTGTTGTTGCCGGTTCTAAATTAACATTATCATCCACTATCGGTAAATTGTCTAATACTTCAATTGTCACTGACGATCCTGGAACGACTGAATATTATGTATCACTGACGAACAATCTCAATCCTTTAAGCGATTCCCCGGGTAATACCGTTGTTACGGTTAAACTCGAAAGTCCGAACGGTAATGTTCAAAACCAATCGTCTACTATATCATTGACGATTGCTCCATAGTTCAAAAACAGGAAAAGATTATTATAGAGTGAAATAAAGGGGAAATATTATGAAAAATACAGGTAGGAATGTTGCGTTGCGCTTCGCGGCTCTCCGCTTCGCTCCGTGTGCTCTTATTCTGATTATTATTTTACCAGTCAGTCTTGGTGCTGAAATACTTGGCAATCCTGGGATGCAGGTAGGAGAAAAGAATCTTTTTGTGGGTATCGAATATACCCGCAGTATACAGGAATTTGATATCGACACAGATGGTATTGATACTTCGTCAGATAAGATTTTGCTTAAAATAACAACAGGTCTGTCAGACTGGTTTGATATTTTCCTCAGGTGTGGCGGAGCAAACCTGAAACTTGATTACAAGGCTTCCGAAAAGAGTGCTGATATTGTAACAAAGAATTTCGATAGTGATTTCGTATTCGGTTTCGGCGGAGGAACCCGTATACGCCTTCTTAACTTTATCGACTCGGGCACACGTGTGTTTTTTCAGGGCGGCGGTTTCCTTTATAAAGCTGATGACAGTATTCAATGGGACAAGGTTGACGGCACAACATTAACAAAAGACCGTGAGATGAAATGGGCTGATATATTTGCCGGTTTGGGAATCGCAAAGCGCTTAGATTATGTCGATCTTACATTTGGTGTTGGTTTTTCACAGATATGGTGGGAAATCAGTGATGTCGATAAAATCAGTTCGGGAACCTCAATCAGCAGAATACCACAAAAGACAAGGGATTCTTTTGAAATAAACAATCCTGTCTTCGGGTTTATCGGACTTGATTTTGTTCTTCCCTATGAATACAGGTTGTCGGCGCAGGCAGGCATCAGGAATATGGACGATGCCGAATTCAGTGTAGCGATCAGCCAAGGTCTTGAAAAGGACTGATACCCGGCTCACTTGCTTTGAACACGAACCACAAATGATCCTATAGGGCTGATAGAATTAATTTCTTTCCGGGAAATGGCTCCTACTTTCCAGTAATAGGTATTACCGCTGATAAGTTTGGTTTTACCACTGTATATTTTCTCTGTTATTGTGCTGTCCAGTTCAATATTCCATATTTCTCCGCCGATTCGCGATGTGGTAATGACGATAATATATTTTTTTGCACCCTCAACGCTTTTCCATGAAAATGTTGGGGAAGTTTCGACATATGCAAATTCAACAGGAGATATAAGAGCAACTGTTGGGAGGACGTAATCGCTTACGACATCTGACGAAGCGCTTTCCCAGTTACCTCTGTCA